>JANQRV010000008.1 GCA_028284395.1 Saprospiraceae bacterium | reverse complement strand
TGATCTCTGAAGAGTTAGCGATCAAATATTTTGGGCAAGAGGACGCCATCAATCAGGTCATCAAAGTAGATTTGCCTTTTGGAGAAAATGAATACATCGTGACCGGCGTGTTCCACAATCATCATCGTTCCCACATCCCGGCTCGATTCTTTCTTTCCATGGAGAATGACCAGATCGGCAGTTGGGTAAAAAGTATGACCAACTGGGCGACTAATAATATTTTTCACACCTACGTGAAATTACAAGCCAGTGCCGAAGTAGCGGCCTTTGAACAAAAGTTACAGCCTTTTCTCGACCGGAGGGGAGGTGCCGACATGGAGGCAGCGGGTTTTCATCGACAACTCTTTATTCAACAATTGCCCAAGATTTACCTGCACTCGGATTTAGGCTACGAAATTGCGGCGACTGGCAGTATGCGTTTGCTCTTCATCTTGGGATCGATTGCCGCATCTATCTTGCTGATTGCCTGCATCAATTTTATGAATTTATCGACGGCTCGCTCGGAAGACCGCACTAGAGAAGTTGGGGTGCGCAAAGTGATTGGGGCAGCAAGAAGTACGCTGATCGGTCAATTTTTGGGCGAGTCCATGCTCTTGAGCCTGATCGCGCTCATCCTGGGACTGGGACTGGCCAATGTGCTATTGCCTTTCTTTAATGAGATCATCGATCATGAATTGATGCTGAGCATCGAACCAAAATTTGTGGTCTTACTCCTATTGCTTACCCTGTTTACCGGCCTAATATCTGGGCTCTACCCTGCCCTATACTTATCTTCCTTCCAACCGCTCTCCGTTCTAGCGGGCAAGAAACTACAAAATTGGTCAGCTGCGATGATTCGCAAAGGGCTGGTGGTCTTTCAATTCTTTATTTCTATTTGCCTGATTTTCGGGGCGTTGGTCTTTTGGAACCAGTTGAATTATTTACTCAGCCAGGATTTGGGCTTTAACAAAGATCAACAGATCGTTTTGCCATTAGCCGATCAACAAGCCGCAAGCAATTTTACCACGCTGAAAAATGAGTTATTGAAAAACCCTGCCATTAATGGGGTAACGAGTGGTTCCTCCTATCCCGGAATTGAGAACATTGAAGCAATGCTGTTCTACTCCGAGGGAAAGTCCATGAATGACATTGTCGACATTACACTCAGTACCGTTGGCGATGGTTATTTTGAAACCTTTGATTTTGATCTGTTGGCCGGAAGGGGATTTTCCCAAGAATTTGGTGCGGATTCGCTCAATATTGTACTCAACGAAGCTGCGGTTGAAGCACTGGGATATTCCATTGAAGAGGCCACCGGCAAGAAGGTTCACTACGAGTGGAAGGGCGAGCGGAATACCCTGCAGATCGTTGGAGTAGTAGAAGATTTCCACTTTGAAAGTCTTCATAATGAGATTGCCCCATTCGGTTTTGTAACGTCTACTTTCGGGAATAAGTACCGCTTTTTGATCGCCAACGCAGCCAGTGAACAATTCGCCACCTTATTGGCTGACATCGAGCAAACCTGGTATAAGGTCAATCCGCAAGCTCCCTTTGTTTATTCTTTTGTCGATCAGGACTTCCAACGAAACTATGAGAAGGATCGACGTACCTCCCACATCGTATGGTACTTCACTTTGATCACCATCCTGATCGCTTCTTTGGGTCTATATGGTGTTTCGACCTTTTCGGCGGAACGGCGTACCAAGGAAATCGGGATTCGCAAAGTATTGGGAGCCTCCATTTTTAATATTACCGTCTTACTTTCTCGCGAATTGATCGGCCTGGTACTGATTGCCGCCCTGGTGGCGTCTCCCGTTGCCTGGTGGATCATGAGCGAATGGCTGGGCAACTTTGCCTATCGGGTCGAGCTCACGTGGTCGACGGTAGTCTTCACCAGTGTGTTAGCCATACTAATTGCCCTTGCGACGATGAGTTTTCAAAGTATCAAAGCTGCGATGGCCAATCCCGTTGATAGTTTGCAAAACGAATAAAACGACGAAGCGTAAAATCAAAAAAATATGTCCACCAATCTGAAGTTTATCATCCGCCGTCTACTCCGCCATAAAACCCATACTATTCCTCTGGTACTGGGATTGACCTTGGGGATCGCCACCTGTTTGACCATCAGTTTATTTTTGGCGTATGAAGTTAGTTTTGATGACTACCATGGCAAATCCGATCGCATATACCGGGTCAACCAAGTTTGGGAAGCGGCAAGTTACGGCATAGAATACCATTATACTGCTCCGGCTCCTTTGGCAGCAGCTTTACGAGAGAACATTCCCGGTCTCGAAACGGTGGCCAGCGTTTTCCCGCAAGAATCACAAACCATAGAAGTCCGACAAGGGAAATTGTTCAATCAGGAAGGGATCTTATTCGCAGAATCCGACTTTCTCAATGTATTCGACATTGAGATCATCGAAGGGGATGCTTATGCAGCCTTGCGGCAACCCTGGCAAACCATTTTAAGTGAGTCTACTGCCCAAAAATTCTTTGGTGGGGAAAATCCAATTGGAAAAACGATTCTATACGATGGGGAAAAGACGTTGACGGTTGCAGGAGTCATGAAGGACTTGCCCGATAATACTCACTTGCCGGCTTCTATGCTGATTTCTTACCTCATGGACTCCGATTACCTAGGTATCAATATGAATAGCTGGGGATTCGTCTTTGGGGCTTCAACTTACGTGGTACTTAACGAGGATGCAAACCCAGAAGATGTACAACGGTCTATCCGGACGGTTTACGACAAATATGCCAACACGGATCCCGGAGACCCTGAAATATCCAGGGCTGAATTACAGTCGTTAGCCAACATTCATCTGGAGCCCAGATACGAGGATGGCGGTTCCTGGGTAAAAGCAATCAATCCACGTTGGTTATGGTTTTTTGGAGCCATTAGTTTGATTGTGCTACTTTTGGCTTGTGTCAACTTCATCAATTTGTCGACTGCACAGTCCATGAACAGAGCAAGAGAAGTGGCTGTTCGCAAAACCGTCGGTGCCACCCGGGGGCAACTGATTCGACAACTGCTCGGAGAGGCGCTGGTCTTGATATCGGTGGCTACCATCCTGGGCATCATCATTTCCAACCTGGCCGTGCCTTACCTAAACGAAAGCCTGGATAAAGAAATCTCCTTCAAGTATATACTGAATGTTAAGTGGTTGAGCATCTTCTTGGTTAGTCTGTCTTTGATCGCCGTTTTAACCGGGATCTACCCCGCCAGGTTGATCTCAAAATTTCAACCCGCCATCTCCTTGAAAGGCAAACTCGCCCATACCAACAAAGGGTCCAATTTGTTGCAAAAAGCCTTGGTGACCATTCAATTTACCGTCTCGGGGGCGACGCTCATCGGCCTGTTCTTTATTGCCCGGCAGTTGGAGTTCTTTTATACCCAAAGCATGGGTTTTGACCAGGACAACATTGTCTTACTCGAGGCTCCGGATCGCTCAAAATTTGGTTTGTTTGTCAAAGAATTAGAACAAATTGAAGCGGTGAAAAGCACTTCATTTATGGGTGGTCCGCCCAGTCAACTGCAACACAATGGCACTGAAATGCAAAATTACGGCGACCCCAACCCCTATTCAGTTGAAATGATTGCCGGGGACGATCAATACGCGGAAGTATTCGATCTTCAATTAAAGGCAGGGCGCTATCCCTCCGTTGGTGACACGAGTGCCAGTTCATTTTCCCTGCCCAGAGATCAGCGCTTTCCCAAGGTACTGGTCAATGAACACCTGGTACAGGTCATGGGTTTCGGCACTCCGGAAGAAGCCATCGGTAAGCGCTTTAAAGTAGGCTGGAATGGGTGGCAGCCCGAAATTGTGGGAGTCGTAGAAAATTTCGTCACCAATTCTTTGCACGATCCGATTCAGTCCGTCGTCATTTTTCAACAAAGTGGATTCTATGATCAGGTATGCGTCAAAATTTCCGGCGATGGTAATATGGCACAGACGTTGGCCGGCATTCAATCCGCCTGGCAAAAGGCCTTTCCAAAGTACTTTTACGATTATGAGTTCATCGATAGCCGCATCGAAGCTTATTACAAAAGCGAAAGTCAATTATTCTGGCTTTTTAAGATTTTCACTGGACTGGCCATTTTGATATCGTGTCTTGGCTTATGGGGTTTGGCCACACATAGTGCTGTACAACGTACAAAAGAAATTGGCATCCGCAAGGTATTAGGAGCTTCCATACCCAGCATTGTAAAAATGGTATCCCTCGATTTTTTAAAACCGGTTGGGTTGGCTGTTTTCTTATCCATCTTGCCGGCCTGGTATCTCACCCAACAGTGGCTCCAAGGATTTGCTCATCGCATCGACTTAAACTGGAAGGTATTCGCATTTGTTGGAATCTTGGTCGTAACGGTAGCTTTGCTGACGATAAGTGTTCAGTCCGTCAGGGCGGCCTTGGTCAACCCGGTCGATTCAATTCGCAAGGAATAAAGAATGACGGCTGGGTATTGGTAAGGTACTGATTCATCCTGGTACATCGGGCAAATATGTAAGATTAATCAGATATTGAGCCAAAAATATATAAGATGAGGAAAACGACCTTTCTATTGCTGGTCATGCATTTTATGATACCCGATACAACCTATGCTCAGACCCAGCAGGATACTTTAGAAATTAAACAAGTAGCGCTGGACTATATAGAATCACAGCACAACATGGAACCTGAGCAGTTTGAGCGGGCGGCTCACCCTCGAATGGTAAAAAGGACCTTTTGGATGAACAAGAAATCTAAAAAAGAATATTTGCGTGAGACATTTACGGATGCTATGATTTTATTAGCTGAAACCTACAATCAGGATGGTGATGGATTCCCTGAAAATCCCCAAAAAGAAGTGATCATATTAGATATTTATGATAAAACTGCTTCGGTAAAATTAATAGCGGATGAATGGATCGACTACATGCATATTGTCAAATTGAATGGCCAATGGCAATTGGTAAATGTTCTGTGGCAATTCAAAGATTCAACTAAGCATTGAGAAATTCAATGCTTGATGAAACTCCCCTTGACCAGAGTTGTTGAATGCGAGACAAATTACGCCATCCGGGATTGAGCAATCTTGAATTCATGGCGATGGTTTTTATCTTTGCGCGGTGCATATTACCCAAGCTTCAAACTGGAATATGAAATTTTACAACATAGGAGCATTCATCTTGGTTTTGTTCCTTACTGCTTGCAGCAAAGACGGAGATGGAGACGATGGCCAGGCTTTTGTAGAACTGGATCCGCCGCAGGTCTTCGTCGTCAATGAACCTGGTGGAGGCGAAGTAGAAGTGCCACCGGATTTCCCGACGGTATTGGTGATCCATGATGGTGCTGACCCGGTAAAAGTTACGGGTAGTGGTATCTTTTCCGTCATCGTCCGCAGTACATCTACGGGTAGTGTAGATTTGAGTGAAT
>JANQRV010000630.1 GCA_028284395.1 Saprospiraceae bacterium | reverse complement strand
TGATCTGAGTACAAGTCGCCAAATTGCCACATAGGTCGGCTACCTGATAGATTCGGGTTACCGTTTCCGGGCACGTCGCATTGTCGCTCGTTTCGCTCAATAAAGTAAAGCTCGATTCATCGATGCCACAATTGTCGGAGGCACTGCCGCCGGCTGCTTCAAAAGCATCGTAATCGGCATAAGCCGGTTGTTCACTAATATCACACGCCGCCACCAGTTCACTTGGACAATTAAGAGACGGGACTATTTCATCATCAATGGTAATTGCCTGCGAACAAGTCACCAAATTCCCGCATAAGTCAGCTACCTGATATACTCGGGTGACGGTCTCCGGACACGTCGCATTATCGCTTGTTTCACTTAATAAGGTAAAGCTCGATTCGTCGATACCACAATTATCGGAAGCACTACCGCCGGCTGCTTCGAAGGCGTCGTAATTGGCGTATGCAGCAACTTCACTGATGTCACATACGGCGGTTAAGTTAGCCGGGCAAGTCATTGTTGGATCTACATTATCGTTGACGGTAATGGTTTGGGTACAAATCGTCGTATTGCCACACAAATCCGCAATTTCATAGGTCCTGGTATACACTTTAGGACAGGAGTTACCATCTTCCACTTGACTTAATAACCGGAAACTACCTTCATCCAGCGCGCAGTTATCAGAAGCACTACCGCCACCGGCTTCAAAAGCAGTAAAGCTATCAAATACCGGAACATCATCAATGCTGCAGGGTGTAACAACCGGACCCGGACAAGTCATGGTCGGATCTTCTTCATCGTTCAAAACTATTTCCTGCGTACAACTTTGCGTATTTCCACAATCATCGATTATTCTATAAGTTCGCGTAATGGTTTCGGGGCAAGTATTACCATCACTTATCTCGCTGAACAATTCAAAAACAGTGATGGTACAAGGAAAATCGACCGTACCGCCAGCAGTAGTAAATTCGGTCACACTGCTGTAAGCAGGGAATTCTGAAATATCACATCCCGCTAGTGGCGGTGGACAAGAAATACAATCCGATTCGCTAATGGTAACGGTTGTGGACGTTTCGCAACCATTGTCATCCGTCACGGTCACCGAATAAGTTCCAGGTCCAACTCCTGTAAGATCTTCAGTAGATGCTCCATTGCTCCAGTCATAAGAATAGGGAGTGGTTCCACCAGAAACAGATATATTTATATCACCATCCGTCGAACCTTCACAGAGTGCATCGGGAGCAGAAATCACTTCTAATGTCAGCTCATCAGGTTCAACAATGGTAGCAGAAGCAGTGATGGTACACAGGTTGGCATCCGTCACGGTCACGTTGTAAGTACCGGCTCCTAAACCACTTGGGTCTTCACTCGCGCCGGCTCCATTATCCCAATTAAAAGAATAAGGTGAAGTACCTCCAGATACGGTCAGATCAATGTCTCCATCCGTATCTCCGAAACATAGCAAATCTTCGCCAGTAGCGATTGCCGACAGCGCATTCGGTTCAACTACCTCTACACTCCCACTAACGGTACAGGAGTTGGCATCTGTCACCGTTACACTATATGTTCCGCCATCTAAATCGGAAATCGTGGTCGTAGTAGCCCCTGTACTCCATTCATAAGTATAGGGCGATGCCCCTCCACTTGCCGCAACGGTCACAGCCCCGTCTCCATCCCCAAAACAGGTGACGGATGTCGGGGTTAAAGTTAAGTCGATAACCGCAGGTTCGTTGATAGTAATGGTAGTGCCGGCTACACAACCACTGTCATCCGTTACCACTACACTATAATCACCAGCACCAATATTGCTCAAGTCCTCGGTGGTAGCCCCCGTATTCCACAAAAAGGTATAAGGAGCAGATCCCCCATTAATGGTCAAATCAATATTGCCATCGGTAAAACCATTACAGGTCACATCGTCCTTTGAAACGGTAATAATTATTTCTGTTGGCTCTCCGATTGTGGCGCTGCACGTGGAAGTGGACAAAGGTTCGTCCGCATCCCGGATGTAAACGGTATAAGAACCCGCACTCAAATCCAAAAACACATTAGCCGAAACAAAAGTGACATTGTCCAGGCTATATTCAAAGTTTCCACTACCGCCAGCACCGGTTACCGTCAGCGTACCGTCGTTACCACCAAAACAGGTGGCATCCGTTGCTACCACTGTACAACTGATATCCGAAGGTTCATTGACCGTTGTCGAACAACTGACCTCACAATCATTCGCATCCGTGATGGTCACTGAATAGGTACCGGGCCCTAAGTTCGTCAAATCCTCCGTGGTAGCACCGTTCGACCAAAGAAAGCTGTAAGGCGTTGTCCCTCCGGCAGGAGTGAGATCGATTGATCCGTTGTTTAAACCGGAGCCCGTGATGTCCGTCGCCACAATGTCTTCACAAATCAAAGGGAGTGGTTCCACCACGTTGTAAGTACCCGAAATTGTACAATCATTGTCGTCTGTAACGGTCACGATATAGGTTCCCCCTGAGAGTCCGGTCAGGTCCTCCGTGGTAGCACCGTTATCCCAGGCATAAGTAAATGGAGCAGTTCCGCCCGTCACGGTCAGATCGATGGCTCCGTCAGCATCCCCATTACAGGTGACATCAGTAATGGCGACACTCAGGGTCGGTGCGGGAATTTCTCCGATGGTGACGGTAGTAGTCACCTCACAATTATTCTCGTCAGTAATCGTCACGGAATAATCTCCTGGAGCTAGTGATCCGGGATCCTCGATTCCATCCAGCAAATCATCATCCCAATCAAAAGTATAGACACCTGTTCCACCCGTTACCGTTAAATCGACCGTTCCATTGTCTTCATCACAAATGGCATCGGTCACTGTGCTCGTCACCTCCGGAGCATCGTAAATAGTCAAATCTACTGTTGCCGTCAAGCAACATTCTACGTTATTACACAATTCATAGATAAACTGATCAGTTCCGGTGTAATTGGCATTCGGTGTATAGGTGAATACTCCGTCGTCGTCAATGGTCAGCGTTCCATTATCTACGTCATCCGTAATTGTAATGGTAGTATTGGAGCTTAAGTCCGAATCATTATCCGTCACATTTCCATTAATCGCCAAGTTCTCACATCCGGTATAGTTATCGTCGACCAGGGTTGGATCGATACAGGTCTGACAGTTTTCAGAACCCACTGATATACCTCCCAGTCCAATTGAGCTCCCTCCACTCGAAGGAGAACAGGCAGATATATTTACGGTCGAGGTGCTCCCCGACACGTTGTTCAATTGCAGGGTGATCAAAGCCACTTCATCCTCATCATTACCGGAAATACTCTCGGAGTCACTGGACCCTCCTGCCGAAGCCGATACATTGACGATTCTTCCATCATTGGCCTTTTCATGAATCGGAACGTATACCGTCAAATCCCGTGGTCCCAATGCAGTACCGACATCAATCGACAAATCTATACAACTACCCGCAAGTGCCTCTGCATCTACTGTGACATATGCTCCCGATCCTGCCGGGTCAGCCCTTACAACATAAACGGCCATACTGGAAGGATCACAGCTGCCATAGCCGGAAGCACTAACGGAAATAAAAGAACCGAATGAGCCGGTCCGGCCTCCCCGATAAATGTATTCCCCCTGCGTAACCCACTGGATTTGCCCCCCTGATGCAGTAACACTTGATCCGCCAATATTCATGGTAATACTACTTGGACCTCCTCCTGAGCAACTCTCCATCCAGATCTCGGCGACTACTTCAACTACATCTCCCGCAGAATTATTGATGTTAACCGGGCCATCACCCCCACCAACAATGGTCTCTACGCTGAATCCATCACCACAAGGATAGGTAAAAAACTCATCTGGGTTTACGTTTGGGTCTTCAGGATCGAAAATATCGAACGACAAAGTTTCCGTATCACAGGTAACCCCTCCCAGATTATCTTGACTATAGACTGTAACGGTGACGGTATAGCTGCCCTCTCCCGGGGTCCAGTCAGCGTTATCTCCCAGGTAGTGGTAGACGGGGTTGTTTTCCGTATGGGTATTGCCATTGACGTCGAATAAAACACTTTCTACGTCTCCGGTCACTTTGGCTTCGATAGTAAACTGGTTTGGCAAATCATTGATATTGTAGTTGCCACCGTTAAAGAGATTGGTTTCATTACTTCCATCCGTGAGCACCAACTGGGTGATTTGCATATCGAACACACTTACGGAACCGGTTGCAGTTGCCGTACAGCCATTATCGTCGGTCACAGTTACATCGTAAGAAGCATCAGCATTGGGAGATACATTGATACTGGAGCCGGTGCCGCCGTCGCTCCAGGCATAGGAAAACGGAGTCGCACCACCAGTTACGGCAGCCGTTAGTGAAACGTTATCATTATCGCACATCTCGGCGTCGTTTACCGTAACACTAAGGGTATTGACCGGTGCGGTCAATGTAGCTTGCGTGGTCACGGTACAGCCAACGTCATCCGTAACGGTAACATCGTAGGTACCTTCTGCCAAATTGCTCAGATCTTCCGTAGTTTCACCATTGTTCCATGCGTAGGAAAAGGGCGCTGTCCCACCGTCGACAGTCAAGTCAATGCTTCCATTGTTCTCCCCATTGCAACCCGGTTCTGTGATGGAAGTGGAAAGTGTCGGAGGGTCTCCAACCACGACTTCAACATCATCGGTATCCGTACAGGAATTCACATCAGTGACCGTAACCGTAAAGGTTGTTGTCGTATTGGGACTAACAACGATGGATTGGGTATTTTCTCCATTGCTCCAGGCGTAGGTGTCTCCACCACTAGCCGTTAGCGTAACCGACTCGCCATTGCAAATTGCTACATCTGATCCAGCGTCAGCCGTGGGCCCCGGTTGCTCCGTTAAGGTTACAGATCCCAGATCTACCGGACATTCACCACCCTCCCAACGAACCGCAACATCGTAGGTCCCCGCGGCCAGATTGTCAAAGGAAGCAGAGCCCGTATTGTCGGATACATTCAAGGGAAAGGAACTACCACCGTCGTTGCTAAATTCTATATTTGTCCTTCCTGAAACATCCGAAAAGGAAAATATAATCGAACCGTTGTCTAATCCGCAAATTGGGTCCGTAGCGGACACCGCAACGTCGGGAGAGACTTCAACTGTGATGGTTACCGTTGCGCTGGCACAACAAGTACCATCATTGCAAACTTCATAAACAAATGAATCACTACCCGAAAATCCATCATTCGGATCGTATACGAAATCGCCATTATCATCAATGGTAACTGTACCGTCAGTAGGATCAGTTGTAATGGTAAAAGTTGTAGCACCTAAGTCGGTATCATTGTTTCCGGCGTTAGCGGAAACCACTTCGAAATCACAGATTTCATAATCATCATCATTAGCCGTTGGCAACGTTGGTTGCGTTAGCGTTACCGACCCAAGATCCACCGGGCAACTACCATCTCCCCATCGCGCGTAGAGATCGTAAGTACCGGCAGCAAGCCCCGTAAATGAGGCAGTACCAGCATTATCGGATACATTAAGAGGGTAAGTGCTCCCTCCATTACTACTAAATTCTATATTAGTTTGCCCGGCAACATCGTCAAAGGTAAACGCAATGATGCCATCATCCACGCCACAGCTGGGGTCGGTGCTGGATACACTTGCCGAAGGAGATGCATTGACCGTGATGGTTACAGTGGCCTCAGAACAGCAAAGACCATCGTTGCAAACCTCATACGTAAAAGAATCACTTCCCGAGAAATCATCATCGGGGTCATAAGTAAAATCTCCACTGTTGTCAATACTTACCGTACCATCTGAGGGATCTCCGGTAATGGTAAAAGTGGTTGAGCCAAGATCGTCATCATTGTCACCGACATTATCCGACAATACCTCATCGTTACAGACATCATAGGTATCGGGATTGGCGGTAGGATAGGTACACGTTGGTCCTTCCAGATTCATTGCATCAAGCTTTAGATAATCCCCACTGGAATTACGAGCAGTCACTCGGACGGTGAATGCATTAGCGGGCGCCACCAAAGAAATCCCCTCTTCATTCAGGTCATTATCATCGGTACCATCGAGGTTGTAATAGGCCATCGGATACGAAACACCAAACGAACAACAACCCACTACATAATCCACTTGTACCCAGGTGACCGACCCGATTCGACTGCCTCCTTCGGTATAAAAGGACAATCCTACCCTGTGATTGTAATTGTCATTATGGGTACCTCCATACCAGGTCAGGTTATAGGTCTCTCCGGGAATGATATTGTCAACTTCCTGATAAATCGTCGTCGTCCCCCCATTGTACCATAAATAAGCATAATAGTTCCCCTCCTGGACATATCGGTTATCCGCTACCGTAGCATATCCATTGACATTCCAACTATCCATCCCACTCTCAAAACCCGAATTTTGAAGCAGGTTATCAGCCATCAGGAATTGCGATCGGGATGCTTCTTGCTTTTCATTCTCCACGGGCGAGACTGTCATCATCGTAGCAGCTCCCGTTAATTCTTGATTGAAGTTTTGGAAAATCATTTGACTTCGCGAAGGAAGGAAGTCACTATTATCCGCTTCATACTGCGCAATAGAATCCCGTTCTCCGGTCCCCCCAGAGAGGATGGCCAGTACACTAAAAAAGCCAATGCTTAGAAAAAAGCCAGTGCCAGTGCGGTTCTTCAAAATTTGAGATCTTAACTTCGTAAAAAATGTGTTCATAGAACGGAGGTTTTGATAGTCGTGTTTTTCCTTTGTCGATTGCCAACTGAAGCATAGTCACAGCACTTTGCCAATCAGTAGGCTGACCAATGGTCTAAATCGAATCTTTCGATGAGTACTCTGGAGCGATTCACCTTATTCCGGTGGATCCTCCCAATTTATACTGGTATGTAAAACTTGAGATGCTTTCCAAATTGGAAAACTTATCTGTGGATTGGACGATCGTATGGACTGAAACTGCCTTTAAAGCTCTCTTCAATTGATTGAAGTTCTCATAGTATGTCGGACGTAAGTCGCGAACAAGTTTAACGTTATTGTGTTATGTGTGCTGGTCGATTACTTCGGAAGGGGGGCGATTTTAAGACTGTAGGCATAGAAAGATGCTCGATCTTTCCATCAGTAACCGAATATATCTTTAAAATACTATTTGACCAACACTTAATAACAGCTTTTTCGAAAAATGTGACATCGATAAGCGCCCAAAACCCAGTTAGTCTCTAAGAAACAAGCGCTTAGAAAACACAGATATGATTTGTAGATAGAACTCCGAGGAATTAAACTCCTCAAAGCATATAAGAGATTTAGTAACAAAAGTCCATTGATTTTTATAAAAAAACAAATTAATCAATGAAATTATGTTAAAACTGCCCCATACCGAATGCTTTGACATGCTATCAAAAAACAGGAATTAAATGCCTCGTTTCAATTTAAGGGTTCGATAACCTGTAAAAAGTCGTGCTGCTCGAATTTAGCATTTCAGGTGGGTCAGAAAAAAGTAAAGGCGAGAATATTTGTCCGACTATCAACGAAAATCCGCGTTAGCGAAGGTACGAAATTAAATAAAAAATAACACTATATAAAAAAAATAAATATAAATGCCTGGTCTTTTGAATCTAACTTTTAATAGAATAAAGTTTAACTTGAGAAGGCCAATCTCATCCTAAACCGATCTGTTATGTTGCGAAGCCCATTGTATCTATTCCTTCTTATTAGTATGCTACTATCAGCTGGACATCTCGAAGCCCAAAGGCCTACTATTGAAGACTTTACATTAATTGGAGACACCTACCGCACCCGCGATGATTGTCTACGGCTTACTGAAGAAGAGGACTATGCCTCTGGCTCTATTTGGTACAAACGCCCCATTAGCCTGGCTTCTCCTTTTAAAACCATTTTAAGTATTATGGTTGGATGTAAAGATACGACCGGTGCCGACGGAATGGTTTTCGTGATGACTTCTAGAGCAAATCGCGTGGGTTACCGTGGTGAAGGGATCGGATTTGCGGGTCTGGTACCTTCTATTGGAATCGAAATCGATACCTGGCAAAATTTCCATTTGAATGATCCTGCTGAGGACCATCTATCCATCATGGCCAATGGCCGAGTAGGCCATTTCAATGACCTTGTCGGACCGAAACTGATCCCCAATATTGAAGATTGTACCCGCCATAAATTCACAGTTATTTGGCAACCGGCCAATAAAAGACTTTCTGTAGAGATCGATGATCAAGAGGTCATAGCGTTACAAAAAGATCTAATCAATGAAGTCTTTGGTGGAAATGACATCGTCTACTGGGGAATGACTGCGGCTACCGGTCGATACAATAATTACCACGAGGTTTGTTTCGATCGATTGGCAGAACTGGAGCGAGACCCGAGTTTGGATCATCTGCAACGGTTATTCAGAAAAACAAAATAGTTCATTTCAATATTGTCTAAGTGTAGATTCAATAAGCTCTCTTGCCGCCGGGTCACTAGGCCTCGGTGCATTGGCAGAAACAATCTTACTGTTGGCATCGATGAGTAGGTAACGAGGAACATGGTGAATATTGTAATCCGCTTCCAGCTTTGATTTCCATTTTGGAGCAGCAATGAGTTGAATTCCTTCGGGTTGTTCTTTGGTGATTTGATCGACCCACTTTTGCCAATCGGATTCATCATCAATAGAAACGTGGACAAACTGAACATTGGCAGCCCCCAGTTCCTCCTTCAACATTTTACCTTGGATAAATTCCAAGCCGCATGGATTACACCAAGTAGCCCACAAGTGAATGTACAGAGTTTGGCCCCTTAAATCTTCTAATCGTACCAATTCCCCATTCGGAGTTTTTCCCAACAATGGAGACGCACTTTTTCCTTTTCTTAATGATTGCCAAGGAGCAATTGTGGCCTCCATTCTCTTCACCAAGTGTACATTGGAAGTTCCCTGTCGGTATTCATCCAAAAATGAAGCTGCTTCATCCACGCCCATTTGGTAGTCAACCAATCGTTGCAATGCCCGCAATTGATAATATTCCTTGAGTAGGGGGTTGGAAAAAGCTACTTGGGCGTGATGGTGATGTGCTCTATAGATGCCAGAAGGAGTAGAGAGACCTCGATGAACAATCTCTTTATGGAGGATTTGCTGCCCCAAAACCCGCCCTTCTTCAAACAATAGTAAAGTTTCATCCAACACTAGTTCATCAACTTCTTCGATATCTGGTATATCTTCGGGGATTCCACCGAAATAAAAAGAAAAAGCGTCGTCATATAACATTAAATCCTTTGCTTTCATTGCCGCCAAACGATTCGTCATCGCTCTTTTAAAGGATGGATCCAGTTCTTGATTTTCGCTCATTTGTAACATCAAAGCACTGAATGGCTTGTAATATTCCTCTACTTTGCCCTTGAATTGCGCTGGTTCCACTGCTGCTTCGTAAAATAGATCAAGTTGTTGCAGCATGGTTTTCTTGCATTCGGCAAATTGTTGTAAGTATTGATTCTCCAATCTGCTGGATTCCAATACCTGAAGAGCATTGTCAGCATCCGGCTTCCTCACCAATTCAATAGCAGTATTTGGCTCGACATAAACGTAGTGCATATGGCGTTCATCACCCTCTACAAAATTCAAAATTTGTGGTCCGGTAATGGCTACTTCTCTGATTGATGGTCGATCGGGAAATACATCAATAGAGTCTAACACCCCAGTAATAAGGTTTTGCACGACTAGAAATTCAAGATCCGGGTCCCGAAGGTCAAATTGAAGCGTAACCGTCTCGGATACTTGCCTGTTACAAGACAGAACACTATTGGCAATGACCAATAGACAGAAGTAGAAGCAGTGAGATCTCATGGGTGATTACTTATTTTCTAGAAGATAAGCAAATCTCCACAAATTTTATAGTAACCATTCATTCACCTTCATATCAAATGCTACCCGACCTGCAATTTCATAATTATTGAGAGATACCATCCCATGCTGTGCCACCATATTGACGTCGCGGAGTAGTTCCTGCAGCTTAACACCATCCCAAACGGTAGAACCACCGCCAATTCGAAAAGCTTGATTTATAACCTCCACGGCCTCGCTAACGGCATAGGAAGCTGCCAGCCGCAATTCGCTTTTGGTCTTCACCGAAAAAATGCCTTTTTCTGCTTCCAACCAATTTTTTCGGACAGCATCTTCTAGAAACAGGCGGGAGGATTGAAAAGCTGCCTGCATCTTGGCAATCTTCTCGTGGACCGCTGGTCGCTCCGCAAGCGTTCTACGGTCGCCATTCGGCACCTTCTCCGTACTGAGTAAAATGATCTCATCCAGGGCACGTTGGGCGAGTCCTACTGCTACGGAGCAAACCCCACAAGCCAATGCTCCCAAAAACGAAAAGCGATAGAGCGGTGCGTCGATCTTCGCTTCCCGGACAGGAAAGTAAATCCACCTGCCATCCGGCACAAAGAGTCTTTCTACTTTGTAATCAATACTGTTTGTTCCTTTGAGTCCGAGTACCTGCCAGTTGTCGATCAGTTGCACATCCTTTGGGTCAAAGTAAGCCAATGCCGATACTGGCCTTTGTCCTGCTTCGGTCTCCAAAAGAACACCTCCGACGATGTGCTTGCAATGCCTGATACCGGATCCCCAAGACCATTTACCATCGACTAAAATCCCGCCATCTAAGCGTTTCGCCCGCCCCGCCGGAGCAGCCCAACCTCCTGCCATAGAATAGGTATTCCCAAAGACTTCCCGAGCAACGGGTGGCTTAAGGTAGCCGCTCGCCAGGCCGCTGGTTCCGGTCACTCCCAACACCCAACCCAAAGAACCATTGTAGTAGCTCAAGACTCGCACCGCCTCCATTAAGTCCAAAACATGTGCCTGAGCACCACCGTATTCGCGAGCAACCCAGAGGCGAAAAGCACCGGTCTCCTTAACTTTGTCTACCAAATCTGTAGGTAGACAACGATCACTTTCGATTTCAGTCCTCCTCGCTTCAGCAGCCTTGCCGAGATCGTGTAATTGCGTTAAGAAATGTTCATTATTCATTCGGACTTGTTTTGGTACTAAAGGTGCAAAGATATTTTTGTCTACACAACTTCCCTTATGGTCTACAACCATCTACTGCTGGTCTACTATCCATTTCGATGGTAGTTGCAGTATCAACTTTTAGAGAATCTTTGTGTTCGGTTAGAAGTAATTTTATTTCTCCGATGCAATTACCCGACATTACAAAGACCTTGGTCCCCTGGGTAGGTCGCACCGCTAAGATGCAGCGACAATTCATTGTGGATCAGCTAAGAGAGCACCAGCTGGACCTAACCTATATACAGTGGTTACTCCTGGCTAAACTGTTCCATGAGGATGGCCGGAATCAAAACGATCTCGCTATTGTTACCGATCGCAATAAAGCTTCCCTGACCCGACTGATCAACACCCTTGAAAAAAAGAATTTGGTCGCCAGAATTCCAGTAATCACCGACAAAAGAGTCAATCGCATCCACCTGACGAAACATGGATATTCCGTATTTGAGCAAACATTACCCATCATCAATAACGCTTTCGACAAGATGCAGGAAGGATTAAGTGCCAAGGAAAAGGAATACTCGATTAAGGTTTTACAGAAAATACAGCATAATATTCAAAAACAATCAAAATAGTTGCAATACAAACCATCTAATAAGTTGATATCATGGCTAGAAAAATCATACTTGCACTCATCGGCATCGTCTTTCTCTTCGGAGCGTTTACGGTAGCCAAAAAGACCATTGACGGCCGCGAAGATTGGAAGCCCCGGCCGAAGGCGAAACTGGTTACGGGAGCCTTCGTCGAAACCGTTCAAAATACCAGTTCCCCGATTACGATTACCACATCCGGCAATTTGATGGCCAAAAACCGGGTAGAGGTCTTCTCCGAAGTACAAGGAATTTTCAATGCTAGTGCCCGGCCTTTCAAACCAGGTACTTACTTTAAAAAGGGAGAACCCCTACTCGAACTGGACAAAAAAGAGGAAGTCATTGCCCTCAAAGCTCAAAAAAGTAGTTTCTATAATCAATTGGTTTTGCTCATTCCCGATTTGCGGCTGGACTATCCGGATGCCGTCGGAAAGTGGGACGAATACGTTTCAGCTTTCGATGTCGATCATCCGTTACCGGCCCTACCGGAGCCCGATAGCGAAAAAGAGAAACTGTTTCTCTCCGGTCGCAACATCTATACCGCCTTCTACAATGTGCAGAACCTCGAAACTCAATTGCAGAACTTCACCATACGTGCACCATTCTCAGGAGTGCTCACGCAAGCCCTCGTCAACCCGGGTGCGCTCATCCGACCCGGTCAAAAATTAGGAGAATTTATCGATCGAAGTTCGTATGAGTTGGAAGTGGCCATCAATACTGCATACGGAGATCTACTGGGGGTTGGAAAAACCGTGCAGTTACACAATGTAGAGCGGACCAAAACTTGGACGGGAAAAGTGATTAGGGTCAACAGTCTGGTCGATGCCGCTTCACAAACCATCCCGACTTTTATCTTGGTAAGTGGCAAAGGATTGAAAGAAGGTATGTATTTAGAGGCAGATGTAACGGCAAAGGAAGAAGCCAACACCTATGAAGTCAATCGCAAATTGCTCGTCGAAAACGATAAGCTTTTTGTAGTTCGGGATTCTGCATTACAGCTCGTCAACGTCGAGCCCATCTATTTCAAAGAATCCAGTGCAGTTGTCAAAGGACTTCAAGACGGTGAGCAATTACTTTCCAAGACCATTCCCGGCGCATACGTCGGTATGCGGGTCAAAATATTTTCGGATAAAGAAGCTTTGCAGGACTAACTAAAACGAGATCATGAAAAACATCATTGCCTACTTCATAAAATTCCCTGTTGCCGTCAATGTTGCTTTGTTGGCCATATTCATTTTCGGTTTGGCGGGACTCTCTCGGATGAATTTCTCTTTTTTCCCGCTTTTCCCAACTACTACCATTTCCATAACGATTGCCTACCCTGGTGCCTCACCAGTGGAAATGGAAGAAGGGATCGTTTTGAAGATCGAAGACAATTTAAAAGGCATCATCGGGATCGACCGGGTCACCTCCGTCTCCTCCGAAAACTCGGCCGTCATCACCATTGAAATACTGGAAGATTTTGAGATCAACGATCTGCTGCAGGAAGTGAAGAACGCCGTCGATCGAGTTCCCTCTTTTCCCATTGACATGGAACCCCCCATCATTGCCAAAGTGGAGCGCCTGAACGAGGTAATCAGCCTAGCACTAAGCGGAAAAGATGTGCCCCTTCGTACTCTCAAACAAATCACTTATCAGGTGGAAGACGACATCAGAAACCTGGAGGGCATCTCACAGGTAGAGGTCAGCGGATTTCCACAGGAGGAAATAGAAATTGCGGTCCGTGAAAATGATTTAAGAGCACTCAATCTTACTTTCAATGAGGTATCTCAGGCCGTAGCCCGGGCCAATATACTCACCACGGGAGGAAACATCAAAACCAATGAGGAAGATTATCTGATCCGTGCTAAAAACCGATCATACTATGGTGATGAATTGGGACACATTGTCGTGAGAGCAGATCCCAATGGCAATGTCATCCGACTTCGGGACGTAGCCGTTGTTCGCGATAAATGGTCTGAAATCCCAGACCGGATGTATTTCAACAGCAACCCGGCTATTCAGATCCGGGTCTTGACCACCAACCAGGAAGAATATCTACAAGCTTCCGACAAGATGCGTGAGTACGTCCAGAATTTCAACGAGCAAAGAGACAATGTACAACTCAATGTCACCGCCGATCGCTCGGTATCCTTGCGCGAAAGGACCCGTATTCTGACGGAGAACGGAGCTTTGGGAATTCTCCTTGTTCTTATTCTCCTTTCTGTCTTTTTAAAACCGAGTCTGGCCTTTTGGGTGGCACTAGGGCTCCCGGTATCTTTCCTGGGCATGTTTATTCTCACCCCGGACCTCATCACCCTCAACGTGATGTCCCTGTTTGGAATGATCGTTGTCATCGGTATCCTGGTGGATGATGGCATTGTGATCGGGGAAAATATTTATGCCCACTACGAAAAGGGTAAAAGTGCGGTGAGGGCTGCCATCGATGGTACCGTCGAAGTGATGCCGGCCATTGTTTCCGCAATCCTGACGACGGTGGTTGCCTTTTCTGCTTTTTTCTTTCTCGAAGGACGCTTCGGTGATTTCTACTACGAAGTAGCAGTGGTGGTGGTCATCACTTTGCTCTTCTCCCTAATTGAGGCATTGGTTATTTTACCGGCCCACATCTCCCACTCGCGGGCCATGAAGGAAAACAAACAGAGTTTTTTGTTGAATCAGTGGGCGGACCGGGCCATGAACTGGGTACGAGACTACATCTATTCTCCGATCCTCAATTTTTTTCTGACGTATCGAATCTTTGCTTTTTCCATACCGTTGTCGCTGCTGATTTTAACGGTCGGGGCACTGGGCGGAGGAGTGATTGGCCTGGGCTTTTTTCCAGCTATTGCCAGTGACCGGGTCGCCATCAATCTTAGCATGCCGGAGGGAACCAGTGAAGTCATTACCGATTCTTTGATCCAGGAAATCGAGGCAGCTGCCTGGAGGGTCAACGAACAATTTAAAGAAAAACAAAGCGGTGGCGCATCCGTGGTCGAAAACATTGTCCGCCGGATCGGTCCGGGAGCCAACAACGCCTCCTTAGAGATCAATTTATTGCAGGGCGAAAAGCGCGATTTCCCATCTAATGTCATCGCCAATGCAATTGAAAAAGAGACCGGACCAGTGTATGGAACGGAGAAATTGGTATTCGGTGCAGGTCGAAACTTTGGTGGTTTGCCCATCTCGGTCGCTTTAACCGGAAACAACATCACGGAACTAAAAGGTGCCAAAGCTGCCCTTAAAGAAGCATTCCGGGAAAATCCCAGGCTCAAAGATATCACCGACAATGACCCGGCTGGAATTAAGGAGATCAATTTGGAACTCAAGGATAATGCCTACCTCCTTGGCTTGAACCTCAACGATGTCATGTCGCAGGTCAGAGCAGGTTTTTTCGGTCAAGCTGTCCAGCGATTTCAACGTGGTCGCGATGAAATACGGGTATGGACCCGCTATGATCGCGAAGAACGCAATTCAATCAAAAACCTGGATGACATGTGGATTGTCACGCCCTCTCGGGACCGTGTTCCGTTGTCTGAAATCGCCGACTATTCCATTGAACGTGGGGATGTATCGATCAACCACCTCAATGGTTTGCGGCAAATTAAGGTAGAGGCCGACCTGAAAGATTCCAACGATAGTTCGGCAGATATTCTGACGGGCATCCAAACCCAGGTGATGCCCGAAATTCTGGCACGCTTCCCATCGGTGGTACCATTATATGAAGGTCAGAACCGAGAAGCGGCAAAAATCGGCCGCTCTTTCCGCACCGTACTGCCCATCGTTCTCTTCTTGATGTATGCCATCATTGCCTTTACTTTTCGGTCTTATTCTCAGCCACTCATTCTATTCTTACTGATTCCGTTCAGCCTGGTAGGTGTAGCCTGGGGTCATTGGTTTCACGGTTATAAATTGACCATGCTTTCCACCCTCGGCATCATTGCTTTGATTGGTATATTGGTAAATGACGGCCTGGTATTGATCAGCAAATTCAATGGATTTTTGAAGGCTGGTCTGCCTTTCAAAGAAGCTTTGTATGAAGCTGGGAGATCGAGATTCCGAGCCATCTTCCTGACTTCGGTTACTACGGTAGCCGGATTGGCACCGTTGATCTTTGAAACGGCGCGGACCGCGCAGTTTCTCATTCCAATGGCCATTTCAATCGCGTATGGGATTGCCTACGCCACTCTCTTGACCTTATTCCTATTGCCGTTGTTGCTCTACCTGAGTAATTCTATCAAGCGGAGTAGGATCTGGTTGTTTACCGGAGAAAAACGATCACGACGGGAAATCGAACGGGCGGTGATGGAAATTCATGAGGAGGAGGAGGCTTTGAAGGAGGTGGTATAAGGGTTGTAAATATTCCGGGTTCGAGGTTGTTCCGGGTTTGAAATGTTTAGAGTTGTCCCGGTGACGGATTTCAGCGACCTATTTGATTAATTATTTAAACACAGAAATGATCCAGTTCAAGTTTATAGTCTCAGCTTTCACCCTCCTTGCTTTTCTTTGGTCGGGCAGGGCCTTTGCACAGAGTATTTTGACCAAGGCGGAAGCCATCAAGATCACCCTGGAAAACAACTACGACATCCGGGTTGCCAAAAACAATATTGAAGTTGCTAAAAACAATACCAGTCCAGGACTCAACGGTTATCTGCCCACGGTTACGGGAACTGCCGGCGCCAACTCAAGTCTCGGAGGTTCTACGCAAAAGTTCAGTAATGGCAATGAGATCAGAGTGCAGAATGCTTTCAACTGGGGTGCGAATGCTGCTGTCAGTGCCAACTATACTATTGTGGATAAAACCAGAAGCACTACCGTCCGGCAATTGAAGGAAATAGTCAATCTGACCGATCTCCAATTGCGGCAAACGATTGAAGCCAATCTATTGGAAGTTTTTAATAACTATTTTGAAGTTGCTCGACTAACGCAAAACTCTATGGTCCAGGAACAAACGTTGGAATTGTCCCGCCAGCGTTTGCTACGAGCACAGTATCAATACGACTATGGCCAAGGTATTAGATTAAATGTCCTCAATGCCGAGGTCGATATCCAAAGGGACTCCATCAATTTGCTCAATCTTCGCAATCAGCTAGCCAATGCTAAGCGAAACCTGAACGTAGCCATGGGCAGAGTCGTTGATACACCATTGGAGGCCGACACGGTAGTTCAATACAATAACACGTTAAGCCTAAATGGCTTACTCCAAGACACCAGAACGAGGAATATTGCAGTTTTTGTGGCTAATAAAAATTTGGACATTTCTGCTATGGACATCGACGTCATAGAATCCACCCGCCAACCGGTTATTGGCGCAAATGCCAGCTACGATTACAGCTTTTCCGATAATGCTTCCGGTTCTTTCTTCGATTTAAGCACCAGCCGG
The DNA here is from genome assembly GCA_028284395.1 of Saprospiraceae bacterium. GTDB lineage: Bacteria > Bacteroidota > Bacteroidia > Chitinophagales > Saprospiraceae > JANQRV01. Next base: position 816 of record JANQRV010000630.1, on the reverse strand, counting down.
GGTTTTTCAGCCGGCGTCAACTTGTCTTGGAATATCTTCGATGGAGGCCGGCGGAAAATGCAACGCCAAAATGCCAGAATCAACATTGAGAGCCAACTGGTTCAAAAAGAACAGATCTTGCAACAATTGGAAAGAGATGTCACCAACGCCTGGGAAAGCTATCAAAACGCTCTGTTCATTCTCAGGGCCGAACAGAAGAACCTTTCCACGAACGAATTAAATTTCCAGAGGACACAGGAGCTATTTAAGGTGGGGCAGGTAACATCGGTGGAATTCCGCCAGGCGCAGCTCAATTTACTAAATGCTGCCACCAATTTTAACACTGCAAAATACGACGCGAAGGCCATTGAAATACAATTGATGCAGCTGAGTGGTGGATTGTTGGAGGTGGATCTTTAGGAAACTTTCAGTTGGGCGAAGTCGATCTACTTAGCACTCGGGGTTTGAAACCGCAATATGACTGGCCAGTCCTCCCAGCGAAGTTTCCTTATACTTCGAATTCATATCCAATGCGGTTTCCCACATTGTTTTAATAACCGTATCCAATGACACTTTTGCCAATTGAGGATTGCTCTCCAACGCAATTTGGGAAGCGGTAATAGCCTTAATGGCTCCCATCGAATTGCGTTCAATGCAGGGAATTTGAACCAGCCCACCAATGGGATCACACGTAAGACCAAGATGATGTTCCATTGCTATTTCGGCTGCCATTAGGGCTTGGTCAACACTACCCCCCAAGCCGGCAGTCAGTGCCGCCGCCGCCATTGCTGAAGATACACCGATCTCTGCTTGACATCCCCCCATGGCTGCAGAAAT
>JANQRV010000626.1 GCA_028284395.1 Saprospiraceae bacterium | reverse complement strand
TCTTGCCAGCCGGTACAACGATATGCACTGGAGAAGCGCCTTCGGAATGAGTTTTTTGGCCTTTATGGTTTTCCGCATCTTCTCATCAGCACTGCTGATTGTTTTACTGGTGTGGGCCTTTAACGAATTTTTTAAACGATCCTTACACTCCATTCAGACAAGTTTGGCACAACCCTTGGGATATGGCCTCTTGTACCTGGTTGCTGTCCCGATCCTGCTGGCGATCGCCTTCATTTCGATCGTTGGGATTCCTGCGGCTTTGATTGGTTTCAATATCTATGGCTTGAGTTTGATACTAGGTCATGTACTGGGAGCAATATTGTTGACCTACTGGATCGAGGGTGGCCGACGGGCCGACTGGACCAAAGGCCGCATTATGCTGATTTCGGTTGGAAATTACCTGTTGCTGAAGCTCCTCAGTTTTGTTCCCTTTTTGGGCTGGTTGATTTCTTCACTGGTGGTCGTTACGGCTTTTGGTATTATTCTGCTGGAAATCTTCCGAAAAGAAGACGAAATCGAGACGATCGCTTAATGGCCGGTTCTTATCCCAGTGCGACATCCAATACCATCATCACGGAAAAACCGAGTAGGGTGGCCATGGTGGCAAGGTCCGTGTTGCCGGCTTGTTGAGATTCCGGTATCAATTCTTCGACCACGACGAAGATCATGGCTCCTGCGGCAAAGGAAAGGGCATAGGGCAAGATCGGTTGCATGGTCAGAACGGCAATCGCACCAAGTACGCCAAATATCGGCTCAACGACTCCGGATAACTGGCCGTAAAAGAATGCCTTTCGACGCGACATACCTTCTCTCCGCAAAGGAACGGATACGGCCGTTCCTTCCGGAAAATTCTGTAGCCCAATGCCGATGGCAAGCGCAACGGCCGTTCCAATTGTAGCGGAAGGCAGGCCGTGGACGACGGCTCCAAACGCAACGCCGACGGCCAACCCTTCCGGGATGTTGTGTAAGGTGATGGCGAGGACCAGTAAGACGCTGCGCTGCCAACTCGTTTTAATTCCTTCTGCCTGATGTATTTCATGTCCGGGATGAAGATGGGGGAGCACCTTGTCAATTGAAAAAAGGAATAGGCCGCCGGCTAAAAATCCGACCAGGGCCGGCATCCAGGCGGGGAGGCTACTGGTCGATTCGCTCATTTCAATGGCGGGGGCCAGCAACGACCAAAAACTGGCGGCGATCATGACACCCGCTGCGAAGCCCAACATTCCGTCCAGAATTTGTTGATTGATCTTTTTGAAAAAAAAGACCAAAGCAGCTCCCAGGGCAGTGACGCCCCAAGTGAAGAGGGTGGCCAGTAAGGCTTGAGTGGCAGGATGGTGTCTGGTAAGGAAATCGGTCAAAGCATCCATTTTAGCTAATGATTTTATACGATAAAACAAAGCTATGGAGCGGAGCAAGCAGCGGGAATGATATTTTTCAAGACGGAGTTTGATATTTGTCAAATCGATTGGAGATCAGGGGTAAATAGGTGATTAAATTCTGTAGCAAAAATTGACATTCATCACTTTTTCGGAAAGGCTACCGGGCGTTCTTTGTGGAGAAAAAAAATTCATTCACAGAAAACGCGACATCATGACAAAGCACAGGATCTTTCCCTTTATGATTGCTTTCCTCACCGTTGTATTTCTACAAGCCCAGGTCTTGGAAAGAGGTAATTTTTTAGTGGGTTCTACCGTCGGATTTTCGGCGGCGGATTCCAAAATTTCCCGAACCCTGAACGGGGTTGATCAGGATGAATCAGGCCCGTCCTCCCTCCAACTAGGCATCTCTCCGAATGTAGGATATTTTCTTACGGATGCGTTTGTTTTGGGTATCGGTCTGGATTATACTTTCAGCAGATTGTCAGAGCCAAACGAAGACCGTACCGACGATAGTGACTTTCTATTTGGTCCCTTCATGCGCTATTACTTTCCCTTGGAAAACAACATGGCATTTTTTGTAGAAGCGGATTTCGGCTTTGGAAATTCTTCCGATGATTTGATCGTCGGCGGAGGTCAACAAAAGTTGAATACCAATATTTTTGCCATAGGAGCTGGCCCGGGCTTCACGATCTATTCCGATAATGCCATTGGCATTGAAGCCTTGTTTAAATACAATTTTGCCCGGAGCGAATTTACGACGGATATTGATCAGGTAACCACCGAAACGATTACCAAGACCGGGCAATTTGATATCGCACTTGGAATTCAATTCTATTTTGGTGGTATTCAAAAAGTAGACACTGAATTAACAGAAGAAGGACTCTTTGGTCTTTGATCAGGACGGCGCGGCAAGGAAACTTAATGAAAGCAATTCCTTGCTGTGCCCTCCTTAACGGACCTGCTACCAGCTGGATTGGCATTCGGCGGTGCGCTGAAAAGCTTGGTCGATCAACTTGCAAACTTCGGTATCAATTGAGTTCCGAAGTGGCTTCACTAAAACCAGGTGTTTGACTGGTCAAGCGTTCCAGAATGTCAAAACCTAGTCCGTCTACCGCATTGGCAGAATTCGACAGAATCACTACACCGGTACGTCGACTCTTGATGAAACCGACAAAGGCACGAAAACCACCGGTGCCACCATTTTGCCAGATCACCGGTAGGTTGGAGGCTTTACTTAGGGTACTGGTAAACCAGCCATATCCCATCATGGTTGGGCGTTCGATCTTACGATCGATGACATCAAGCCGAGCTTGGTGGACCTGTTCAAAGGCATCGGAAAATTTACCGTCCCCATCCTGGAGATTGGCTTCGATAAATGCCACTAAATCCGCAGCGGATGATTTAAGTCCCGCTGCCGGAGCCATGCCCTCGAAATGCCAATGCTCGGTAACTTTACCCTTGCGGTTATGTCCTGGAGCCAGTCTTTGCTTTTGTTCCGGAGTCAAACTAATCCTCGTATCGGTAAGGCCCATTGGGTTTATCAATTGCTCGCACAGCAATTCGTTGTAGGACATTTTATTGATTTCGGCAAGGATGTTTCCTAAGAGGGCCACTCCAACATTGGAATAATGGTAGGTTACACCTGGGGCATAAAACAGATCGTATTTCGGCATTTTGGCAAGAAGCTCTTCGGTCGTATAATCTTTGTAGGGGTTTTTTTGCTGTTTCAATCTCTTAAAGGGATTCCAGGAATAGAGACCACGGGGGGAATTGCGCAAACCCGCCGTATGGGAGGCCAGATCGCAAAAAGTAATGCAGGCGTCGGGCGTAAAGGGGTCGGGATAACAACTGACCATGCGCGGAGTTTCCACGCCGGAACCCGGTGAGGGATCATTGATGGTTGTACAGTTGAAAAACGTATAAGTGGGTATCCGAATGTTTTCCGGAAGGTGGTCCTGCACCCGGTCGCCAATGTCAAAACGACCGTCCAGTGATTCCATCATCATCAGAGAAGTAGTAAAGACGCTACTAATGGAGCCGATTTCGAAAAGCGTATTTTCATCGGGAGGTGAAACATGGTCTTTTGCCAATTGACCAAAGCCTCTGATTTCGGATTGACCGTCTTGGATAATACCAATAACGAGACCGTGATTCTTTTTCTTGGAGACGTAGCGATCTGCCGCATCGCCAATGACTGCGTCAAAATTTATCTGCCCGTTTACCGTCGAGGTTACTACAAAGGTTAGCCAGAGCAACAGAAGTATCTTGTTATTCATATCAATTTTGTTTTTAGTTACTCGAATTAGACATTCGAAGACCTAATGCCAGCTCAAATTAGACCTGAATCAAATAGGGTTCATTGATGCATGTCAATTGGAAGATTGATAATGGTCATGAAGCGGAGTTGGATATAGGGCGTTCTTTATGATAAAAAACAGGCTATGGAATTTCCTAAAATGATAATAGGTCTCGATCAATCAGGGTTTGATAAGGAGTTGATTCGCTACAGTCACTTCATTGCGGATACCTTTGGAGTCCGTACGGCACAGTTTATTCATGTAGTTCCCTATTTGTTTTCGTCCGAGCTGCTCAATGAAGGGCTCGAAGCATTGATCGGCAAAGAGCAAAATCGGCAGGAACGGGTGCAAAATGAACTGGCTGCAGCGATCAAGCCAGTATTTGACGACTTGACGGAAATACAGGTCTCCTATACAGCCCGGGAAGGTCATCCCCAGGAAGAACTCCTGCAAGCGATCGAAGATACCGACCCCGATCTTTTGGTACTTGGCAAAAAGGCAACCGGAAAAGGAAGTGGCATTGCCGCCCGTCGGGTTGCACGAAAGGTAACCTCAGCAATCTGGTTTGTCACCGAAGATGCGCCTACAACAATACGGAGGATCATGGTACCGGTCGATCTTTCCGATTATTCTTTAAAAGCGCTCCAAACCGCTTTGCTATTGAAAGCGAGTATGCCGGATGTGGTCGTCACGGCACTGCATGTCATCGATGTTCCGTCGACGGGCTACCGCATAAATGTCAATCGCGAAATCATCATCGAAAGATTGAAAACGACGGCCTTCGAAGAACTTCTTGCCTTCACCGACCGCAACCGCATAAAACGAACGGATGTTCAATTCAACATACAGCTCAATGAGGAATTCAGTGTAGCCCATCACATTAGGGAAACGGCCTCCACGGAAAAAAGCGATCTAATTATCATGGGAGCGAAAGGACGTTCGAGATTCGAGAATTTCCTTTTTGGCAGCGTTACCGAGAAACTGGTTAGTGACGAGGTGACTTGCCCGGTACTCATCTTGCGGTAATCCTTCAATGGGTACCTGAAGACCGGCAATCTGCTTCTAACAACCATTGCAAAGCATCAAATTGTATGGCCCAATGGATAAAGCGTAACGCGGGAAGGAGGCCTGAGGCAATATCTCACCAAGAATGAAAATGATGGTTGTAGGTGTTAAGTGATGAAACTCACCTTTTATCCTAATAAAGGTCAAGTCAATTCTGCACAACTCTAATGATGTTTGCGGTAGGATTTAATGGTGTTATAAAATCGAACATTATGACTACGACCAATGCAATTATTAAAACGATTGAGATGCCCAAAAGAACCCTTGCCTATGTTTCGAATGTAGGACCTTATATGGGAAATGCGGCTCTCTTTGAGAGGTTGTTTAGCCAGGTTCTAAGTTGGATGCAGCTGCACAACCTGGCCAGTGAAATGACGGAAGCGATTACTGTTTACCACGACGACCCAAAAACGACGCCTCCCGAAAAGCACAGGATCAGCGTGGGATTCACAGTACCCATTGGAACAGAAGGAAAGGACAAAATCCAAATCATGGAATTACCAGCCGGAAAATACCTCATTGGTTCTTTCGAAATAGGGGCGCATGAGTATGCCGATGCTTGGGAAGAGATGATGCGATATATGCAAGAACATAGGCATATCCCCGCTGCAGGACCAATGTACGAGTCCTACAAGAACGATCCGGAGGAGCACCCGGAGGGCAAACACCTCGTCGACTTGGGGGTGGCTTTGCATTCTTAGTGACGGCCACAATCGAAGCATCACAAACACCTTAGATTATGAATAAGGCCCTCCAACTACAAAAGATATTTCATCCGCAAACGATTGCTGCCATTGGAGCTAGCGACAGGGATGGCACGGTAGGAAATGCTTTGATCACAAATCTTTTGAGTGGAGATTTTTCCGGTCGTATTTATCCGGTAAATCCAAAACATAAGATCATTGCCAAATTAAAATCCTATCCCTCCGTTGCTGATCTGCCGGAACAAATTGACCTGGCTATCATTGCGACACCGGCCCGAGTCGTACCGAAGGTGGTACGGGAGTGTGGAGAAGCCGGTGTCGGCGGATTACTGATAATATCTGCAGGGTTCAAAGAGGCGGGGGAGAAAGGAAAGGAGATGAACGCATCCATCCTGAAAATGGGCAAGCGGTATGGTATGAGGATTTTGGGACCCAATTGCTTGGGGTTTATCAATCCTACGATTGGCTTGAATGCTAGTTTCGCCTCGGGGATGGCCTTACCAGGGAAAATGGCATTTATCTCTCAGAGTGGAGCGCTCTGTTCGGCTATTCTTGATTGGTCGATCGATCAAAGTGTAGGGTTTAGCCACTTTGTTTCCGTTGGTTCCATGACCGACATCGGATTTCACGATTTGATCGATTATTTTGGCAGTGATCCAAATACTTCTGCCATTCTCATTTATATGGAAAGTCTCCGTAATCCCCGACGATTTATGAGTGCGGCCCGTGCATTTGCTCGTTCCAAGCCAATCATCGTTCTAAAGGCGGGAAAAAGTGAAGAAGGAGCCCGAGCGTCCCTTTCCCATACCGGTTCTCTGGCGGGAAGTGACGACGTATTCCGAACGGCTTTTCGACGGGCGGGTATCCTTCAGGTAGAAACCATTCAGCAGTTGTTTGATTGCGCACAGGCACTGGCCATGCAACCGCTGCCCAAAGGCAACCACCTGGCCGTGGTGACCAACGCCGGAGGGCCGGGTATACTGGCCACCGATTACCTCATCAGTAGGCAAGGGGTATTGGCGTCACTTTCAGAAAATACCTTGGAGCAATTGAATCGATTGCTGCCCAGTCATTGGAGTCACGGTAATCCGGTTGATCTGTTGGGAGATGCCGGAGCAGAGCAATACGCCGAGGCCGTAAAATGCTGTATGGAAGATCGGGATGTAGATGCCATACTCGTCATTTTAACCGCACAGTCGGTAACCGATCCTGCAGATGTGGCACGGCGTCTCATCGAAATTGAGGCGCCTAAACCAATGCTGGCATGCTGGATGGGAGAAAAAGAGGTCCTGGATGGAAGAGAAATCCTGGAGGCGGGGAAGATCCCCAATTACCGATACCCGGAGAGTGCGGTCGATGTGTTTCTAAAAATGTACGGCTATTCCAATAACCTGAAGATGTTGTATGAAACGCCTCCCAATATACCGGATCGTTTCAACCCAGAGAAGGATAAAGCCCGTGAGTTGATCCAGCAAGTTCTGAATACCGGAAGGAAACAAATGACCGAAACCGAAGCAAAAGTGCTACTGCAACACTACGGAATTCCGGTTCCAATGGGCAAGGTAGTTCAGTCTGCAGAAGAGGCTGCCAGATACGCTAAGGAAATTGGTTTCCCCGTTGTTATGAAAATTGCTTCTTCCGAAATCGGCCATAAGACGGATATTGGAGGAATCATACTGGACATTTCCGATCCGAATGAGGCGAAGACCGCCTTCGAACAAATCAGCGAAAAAGCAAAAACCCTGGCGCCAGAGGCCAAGGTCGATGGTGTAAGAGTGGAGAAGATGATCTATAAACAGTATGAACTCCTTATTGGAGCGAAAAAGGATCCAATGTTTGGACCGGTCATCGTCTTTGGAAAAGGAGGTGTATTGGTCGAGTATTATCGAGATACCAATATGGGCATTCCACCTCTGAACATGGCTCTGGCCAAACGAATCATTAGGGGTACTAAGGTTAACCGGCTATTGCTGGGTTTTCGAGGTATGCCGGCAGCCGACCTGAAACTACTGGAATTTCTCCTGGTTAAATTCGCCTACCTGGTTATGGACTTTCCAGAAATAAAGGAGATTGATATCAATCCCTTCGTCATCGATGCAGAAGGCGGATTGGCATTGGATGCGCATATAGTCCTGGAAAAAAGGCAACTGCCGGAAGATCAAAACCCCTATCCCCACCTGGTGATATGTCCATATCCAACCCAGTACCGGCGTCAATTCACCATGAAGAATGGGGAAAGAGCAATACTTCGCCCGATTCGACCTGAAGACGAGCCGATGGAGGCAGAGATGTTTCGGTGCCTTTCCAAGCAGTCCTTGTATTTTCGGTTTTTTACCACTGTACGTCGGGCCAGTCACGAGGTCCTCGTTCGCTTCACCAACATCGATTACGATCGTGAAATGGCCATCATCGCGGAAGTTGAGGAAGGAGGCGAAAAGAAAATGGCCGGAGTAGTCCGGATCATAAGCGATGCATGGAATGAGCAAGCTGAATATGCTATTGTTGTTGCCGATCCCTGGCAAGGTCTCGGGCTCGGCCGTGCCATGACCGACCTGATTTTGGAAATTGCCCGCGAAAAGGGAATTGCGAAAGTATACGGAGAAGTATTAAGCGAGAACAAAGTGATGCAGGAATTACTACAAAAAGAGGGGTTTTCCAAACACAGTGTAGGGGAGGGAGTCTCTTATTTTGAGTTGGATTTAAAGAAGTTCAATCCCTAACGGGAATGCTGGAAAACCACCATGAGGAGGATGACGACCTCAGGAAGTAAGCTTCCACTTGCCAGTCAATACTTCTTCAATTTTGGGAATCAGTTGTGCCAGATGATTGGGGATGTCTGCCATAACGGACGCCCCGGTAATTGCATCTACTTCTTCCATTTTAAACCCGCCGTCGCCGGAAGTAGTGAATACAACCAATCTTTCTCGTTCCCTAGAGGCCTGGATAAAGGTTTCGATGGCCTTGGGAGGCCTGGAATACTCCCAGGTATGGATGAGGCAAATAGCATCCCATTGGGATTGCTCTATCCTATCCAGGGCCTTGATGTCGACGACCTGTATAAAGAGGTCCCGCTCTCGAAAATGGGAGATAATACCCGAAACAATGGAATCTTTAAAGGTGCTTCCCTGGGTGGCGATGAGTAAGGTTTTGGAGCTTTCTGGAGTATTGACGACAAATGATTTCGCCTCTTCCATGGAATAGGTATAGCGATACCACGTAGCGAAAATAAGAAAGGCGAGTAACAGAAAGCCGACGACTTTCAAAACGAGTCTTACGTTTTTCATATCGATAGATTTATGTGATGGATATCACGCCAATGAAAGGCCTATACTTGCTTTTGCAGTACAGTAAAATTAGGCGTATATCCAGTTGGAAATCATGACAACCTTCATGCTCCGAACTGACTATGGTCAGCTTGATACAAAGTGGGCTAAGGTACCTTAGTACTAAAAGTGAATCGATGAAAATCCTGATTAATGCTCCTTTTCCCGTAAAAGAACACCTAAGAGATTTGATCCATGAAAAAGTGCAGAAATTGACCACCTTTTATCACCGCATTGACCGGATTGATGTGTATCTGCGAAGAGAAATCAAGGATCATGAATCGGGTAATTCCCTGGAATTGAGAGTGCATGCTCCGCATAAGGAATTTTTCGCTGCGGAAAAGTCCAGCGATTTTGAATCAGCGCTTAGTGAGGCGGTGGAAAAGATCCGGGTGCAACTCTTAAAACACAAGTCTAAGTTGCGGCGCTTCTAATCCCGGCCAGGCAAATCTTTACTGCTCAAATATCATCTCCGGGAAATGATGTATATCATCTTTCTTACCCGGTGAGATACTTTAAATTGGTAGCATTATTGAACAATTGGATGCTAATGTTTTGAAAGAGTCCAAACACATCAGACCAGAGTCGGAGGACCTCTTACTTCTGCGCTCGATTCTCGAAACCGCTGCGGACGGTATTATTACGATCAATCAATTTGGGGTCATTGAGATGTACAATGCGGCCTCGGCGCGTCTTTTTGGGTACGCAGGACAAGAGGTTATCGGCGACAATATCGGAATGTTGATGGCCCCATCACAAGCTCAAAAACACGACGGCTATATCGAGCGATACTTACAAGAGCAAAAATCCCAGATCATCGGCATCGGGCGGGAAGTCATGGGTAGAAGGAAAGATGGAAGCACTTTCCCGATGCGTTTGGCGGTTAGTGAAGTCGTCTTGAAAAGCCGGACGGTTTTCGTAGGGATTATCCAGAACCTGAGCGAAATAAAAGTGCAGGAGCTGCAAATTCAAAAAACAAATAATAAACTGGAGCAGAAGATCCGGGAATGCAATGAAAAACTTCAACGGACGGTTAAAAGACTGGAAGAGACGAATGAGCAATTGAAAAAGGAGATCGAAGAAAAAACGGTGATCGAAGAAAGGCTTCGCCGCACGGAGGCGGACCTGCGTACCGCACTCGATCAAGGGAAAAAGTTGGGGGATCTGAAATCGCGGTTTGTGACGATGGCCTCTCATGAATTTCGGACGCCATTAAGTACCATTCTAGCCTCCACGGAGTTGATAGAAATGTATACCAAAGAAAATGACCAGGGCAAAAGATCGCGCAATGCCAATCGGATCAAATCTTCCGTTGCCACACTGACCAGCATCCTAAGCGATTTTCTCTCCTTAAGCAAATTAGAAGAAGGGATTGTTCGGGTTCAACCGGGAATGTTCGATCTAACTGAATTTTGCCAAGAAAATTTGAAAGCTTTAGAAAGAACCCTTAAGCCGGGACAAACGATCAACTTTCATCAACGGGAAAGACACGTCCAACTCAATTTGGATAAAAAAATACTAAAAGACATACTAGTGAATCTCCTTTCTAACGCCAGCAAATATTCGGCAGGGGATAGTGCCATCAATTGCAAAATGACTGTTAAAAACGGCCAGTTGCTCCTGGAGATCAAGGACCAGGGCATGGGGATCCCGATGGAAGATCAGCCCCATCTTTTCGAACGATTTTTTCGCGGCCACAATGTTGATCACATCCAAGGTACCGGACTGGGATTAAATATTGTCAAAGAATACCTGGATCTGTTGGGCGGCAGCATTTCTTTCAAGAGTAAATTGGGGGTTGGAACAACTTTTTATGTATCAATTCCCATCGGCCCACCTGCCTAATCATTGATCGGCCCGATCTGCCTAACGCTTCAAAACATGACATATCTCATAGTCGGATAGTGACGTCGATTAGCTCGCGTAACCTTCCAAATCAATAACTTGAAGAAAGGGTCCTATTAATAACAAAATCTAGAAAGGATGCAGATCTCAGACGATAAAAAGCTGATGGATATCCAGCGGGAGTTTTCAACTAAGTTCCCCTATTTGAAGATCGAATTTTATACCGGCAAACACGGCTCCGGAGAGGGGTCGCCGGAGCGCGAACACCTCGATCTGGAAGAAACAGTGGGAGCAGTACGTTCCAATCATGAAGAAGGAGACCTAAGTATTGACGGTCACCTCAAAGTCAAGACACTGGAGCGCAACTTCGCTGATAAATACGGATTGAATGCACAGGTTTTTCGCAAGTCAGGCGAAGTTTGGCTCCAAACGATCTCTACCGATGAGTGGACACTTAGTGAACAGAATCGGAAGGGGGAATTGTTCTCTGTGGCTGATAATTAAATCTCACTATTATGAAAAAGCATGTATTGATCATCGAGGATAACTTGGAGGTAAGAGAAGCATTGGTAGAGGTGCTTGAGCTATCTGGTTACGAAGTAACATCGGCCGCCGATGGAACAACCGGTGTACGAAAAGCCCTCGAAAACCCTCCGGATTTGATTTTATGCGATGTGATGATGCCCCGACTGGACGGCTACGGTGTGTTGAATATTTTGAACAGGAAGCCCGTTACTGCAAATATTCCCTTTGTTTTTCTCACTGCTAAAGTTGAAAAAGAAGACTTTCGAAGGGGGATGAACTTAGGGGCAGACGACTACATCACCAAGCCATTTCTTAAAGATGACTTGTTGAACGTAATCGAGGCTCGCCTGCAAAAGCACCAGCAGTTGCAACAAACGTTCGACAAGACTTCGCAAGGTCTGAGCGCTTTCATGAAAGAAGCTGAAGGGTATGAAGAATTGAAGAAGTTGTCTCAGGATCGTCGTCGGAAGAAACTAAAGCCAAAGCAAATACTGGTTGCGGAAGGTGATGCTCCTGCTTACCTTTACTTTGTTCGCAAGGGCAACCTGAAAATCTACCGCACCAACGAAAATAATAAGGACTATATCATCCGGGTTTGCAGCAAGGGCGCTTTTGTCGGCTATGTACCTCTTATTACGGGAGAAGACTATAAATATAGTATGGCGGCTCTTGATGAAGTGGAAGTGGATCTGATTCCCGAAGAGGATTTTGCGAAACTGCTCTATGCCAACCGCGATGTATCCCACCAGTTGATCAAAATGTTGGCCGACAATGTGACAAAAAAAGAAGAACAACTGTTGAACCTGGCATACAACTCCGTTCGAAAAAGAGTAGCGAGTGCTTTGTTACAAGTTTGCAGATTGTCGGAAGGAGGCAAAAACAGTGGCGAGATTAAGATACTTAGGGATGATCTGGCCAAGATCGTCGGCACCGCAAAAGAAAGCGTCATCCGGATGTTGGCAGAATTTCGCAAGAAGGGCTTTCTCGACATCAAAGATGGAAAGATCTCCATTCTAGAAACAAAGGCATTGGAATCGATTCGATCGTAGTACCCATGGATCTTACCATCCTTGATATTCGTGCAAGAAAATGATTTATGGTTTGATGACTTTCTTGCCGATTTCTTCGATTGGAACCCTTTCCCCATCCTCATAAGCGACGATCCAGGCATCGTGAATACCCATTTGTTTGAGGTAAACTCCCAATCGTTCGGCTTTTTCATAATCTCTGAAAGAGCCGATCACTATTTTTTGGAGGCCGCCAATATCCTCTACGTCAACTTTTTTAGCTTCTTCAAGGTCGGTCGGTAACTTTGTTTCGGCAAAAGCCCCAACCTGAAGCTTGAAAACAACACCGACATTGTTGGGGGACAAAGAGTCAATGTTCATCTTTTCGGTCATTTCCCAGATGGTGGTTTTGGCCAGGGCCAATTGTTTTCGGAGGTCATTGGTTTCGATTTCTGCCATCCCTATCTCGTGATTCTTTTGTGCCAATTGTTCCTTATAAGATATATGTTTTTCCTGCAAAGCCTTCAATTGATGGGGATTCCTTTTGTAGTAGTTGGCCTTCTTTTTCCACTCCTTTTTTTCGGATTTGGTTAATCCTGCAATGGTATCTTGGGCAAAAGAAGGCGTGGTCACCATCAGAAAAAGCGCCGCCGTTAAAGAGGTAAGCATACTTTTCATAAGCTGTATTTTTTGGATTTTCTAGTTCAAAAATATGCCATCTAAAAGAGGAGGAGTATGACCTGTATCAGATTTACGAGTGATTTATCTTTAACAACAAATGACTTTTGGCATGAATGATATAAGTCAATCCGGAAATTGAGAATCGCTATTCAATTATTCCCTCTTTATCAACACATTGGCCTCAGTTTTTAATTAAAACCAGAAGCGATGAACCTATCGAAAAGAGGTATTTTTCTACAAGTGCTGGTGATCATGATGGCCTTTTTTGTCCCGGCAAATGGGCAAACGGACAAACAACTCCTTGCTCAATTGGTAGCTCAGGATGAAGAAGCCATCAATGCTTTGGTCTTATATCCGGAAGAGACGCGGACTTCAATCCTGGAAGCAACACAATATCCCGAAGCTTTGATTAAACTGGAAAGTATTCAGTCGCAAACCAGTGAGGCTTTTCGAAAGCTGATCGAAGCCTACCCAAGAAGTACCCAGCAAATGATCTGGGACTTGACCAGATACCCCCAACTGATTGAGCGGTTGGTGGAGACCCGCAAGGCGGGAGGTGCCGACTTGAATACGATCTTGAAGGGCTATCCCGAAGTGATTCATGCCCGTGCAAGGAAAGCACTTCGGTCCCATCTTTCCGAATTGATGAAGGTCAACGAGTTGAACCAGAGTGCCGAATCCGCCTTCGAAAGCTTGCTGGTCCACTATCCGTCGTCGACAAAGGAGTCCTTGCGAAATCTTGTGGCACTGCCGGAAGTATTGACGATCCTAACCGACAACATTCGGCTTACCGTATTGGTCGGAGACCTCTATAACAAGGAGCCCGACTGGGTCCTGCGACAAGTTGATAGCCTGAATTTGGTGGTTGCGCGGGAAAACGCAGAGGAGTTAGAAGGCTGGAAAAATAGTCTGGA
>JANQRV010000611.1 GCA_028284395.1 Saprospiraceae bacterium | reverse complement strand
CGATCTGCCAATCACAGAATTGGAAAGCAATGGCCTGGGTGGCAAGATGAACATCCAACAAGTAGTGATTGACCTGATGACCTCGGGTGAGGTCTACCTTGATAACATTTACTTTTACAAATGATAGATAGTTAGATGGCTTTTGATGCTCGAAAATTCTTAACAATACAAAGAAAAAATAGGTATGAAAACTTCAAATATAATTCATACATCCATTTTGTTTATCTCTATCTTGTTTCTGATGAACAATTGTAGAGAGGAGGGGGCATTGCCAAACAGGAACTTTGAAATAGCGTGGCAAGATGAATTTGATGGCCCTGTTGGCGCTTCTCCGGATCCTTCTAAATGGAATTTTGAGATAGGGACCGGCGAAAATGGATGGGGTAACCAAGAATTACAGTATTACACGGATCGGCCGGAGAACGCATCAATGGATGGATCGGGTAATCTGGTCATTACGGCCCGAGCAGAGGCCTTTAATGGACAACCTTTTACTTCGGCGAGAATCACCACAAAAGGATTGTTTGAGCAGGCCTACGGAAGGTTTGAGGTGCGCGCTAAGACCCCTTTTGGCCCCGGAATGTGGCCTGCAATCTGGATGCTGGGTAACGATATCGATGAAGTTGACTGGCCTCAATGCGGTGAAATCGATATTATGGAGTTGCGTGGTCAGGAGCCAAGTATCATTCACGGATCGGTACACGGGCCGGGTTATTCAGCCGGTGATGCCGTTACGAAAACCTTTTCTTTGGAAAAAGCACGGTTTGATACTCAATTTCACGTATTTGCAATAGAATGGGGTGAAGATTTTATAGAGTATTATGTAGATGACCGGTTGTACCAAAGAATTACCCCTGATATCGTACCTGGTGAATGGGTCTTTGATCATCCCTTTTATATGATCCTTAATATAGCGGTGGGTGGCACCTTTGTGGGATTCCCTAGTCCTGAAGGCACGCGATTTCCTCAGACTATGGTCATTGACTACGTAAGAATTTACAAAGAAGTCGAATGAAAATGCAAATCAAGAATGCTGGAGAAACAGCGGTTGCCGAATTGGGGAAAACTACGATCGGGCAGGAAAGTTATTTTAAGATTTCCCATGTTGATGCTCTCCGTCCGTTTTTAATGAGCATCGTGAGCGACGCCAATCACTGGATGTTCATTTCCAGTAACGGTGGATTGACTGCGGGACGAAAGAATGCCCAATATGCCCTCTTCCCCTACTATACGGACGATAAGATCACGGAATCGATTGAAGTAACTGGTAGCAAAACCATCTTCCATGTCGAGAAAGATGACCAGGTACTATTGTGGGAGCCGTTTTCCGATCGGTTTGAAGGTATGTATCAGATCGTTCGAAACCTCTATAAAAGTAGCTACGGAAACAAAGTGGTTTTTGAAGAGATCAATCAAGATTTGGGACTTACCTTCAGATATCATTGGAATTCCAGCAACGAGTTTGGTTTTATCAGAAGATCTGAGTTGACCAATAACAATGCATTCAATGTACGTGTATCGGTGTTGGACGGTATACAGAATGTACTTCCCTACGGCGTTGGTAGCGATTTGCAGAACGCTACCAGCAATTTGGTGGATGCTTACAAAAGAAGTGAACTGCTACCCGAGACAGGTCTGGGTATTTTTGCTTTGAGTGCCATTGTCGTTGACAAAGCCGAGCCCAGTGAAGCTTTAAAAGCGAACACTGTATGGTCACTTGGATGGGAACACCCAACCTATCTGCTGTCCTCTTTGCAGGTGAAGGACTTCAGGAGAGGAAGGTCCGTCACCGGAGAATCCGACATCAAAGCTGAAAAAGGAGCCTATTTTATCAATACAGAAATTTCCCTAGCTGCCGGAGCTGACAAAGAATGGATGATTATTGCTGATGTCAATCAAGACCATGCCGCGGTTGCTAAATTGGCCAAGACCATAAGAGAAACGGATCATCTTTGGGAAAAAATCACCCGGGATATTGATCGAGGAACCGAAAATCTTATACAGCTATGTGCTGCTTCGGATGGCCTGCAATTCACCAGCGATACTTTGCGCGACAGTCGCCACTTTTCCAATACGCTCTTCAACATCATGCGGGGTGGTATATTTGACGACAATTACAACATTGAGAAATGGGATTTCATCGATTACTTGACGAAGGCCAATAAAACCGTATCCAGCGCATCGGCAGAATGTCTTGAAACGCTTCCGTCACTATTTTCACTTTCTGAGTTGAATGAAATCGTTGGTCAGATGCCGGATAAGCATTTGAAAAGACTGGTTTTGGAATACATGCCGTTGAAATTCAGCAGGAGGCATGGTGACCCCAGTCGCCCCTGGAATGTATTTTCAATCAATACCCAAAGCGAAAGTGACGGTTCTAAAATCCTTGATTACCAAGGTAATTGGAGAGATATATTCCAGAATTGGGAAGCACTGGCACATTCCTATCCCCAATTTATGGAGAGCATGATCCATAAATTCCTCAATGCTACTACTTTTGATGGGTACAACCCGTATCGAGTCACGAAGGGTGGCTTTGATTGGGAAACCATCGAGCCAGACGATCCCTGGTCCTATATCGGTTATTGGGGGGATCACCAAATTATTTATCTGCTGAAGTTCCTGGAATTTATCGAAAACTATGCTCCCGGAAAATTGACGTACTATTTTACGCAGGATCTTTTCGTTTACGCAAATGTACCCTACAAAATCAAGCCTTACGAAGAGCTGCTCAAACACCCAAAGGACACCATTGATTTCGATCGGGAATTGGATCACAAGATCCGTCAGCAAAGGTTGGAATTGGGAGCGGATGGTGCTTTGCTCCGCGATCAAAACGCCACCATTCACCGGGTGAATTTCATCGAAAAAATATTGGCTACTTGTTTGGCCAAGCTCTCAAATTTCATCCCCGAAGGAGGTATTTGGATGAATACTCAACGCCCAGAATGGAATGATGCCAACAATGCACTTGTGGGCAATGGCGTTTCGATGGTAACCTTGTATTACCTAAGACGTTTTCTGAAATTTCTGGGGCGTATCCTCGACACTCCCAATCCTTCATCGGTGGAAATATCTACTGAGTTGAGGGACTTTTTTAAGAGCATTTTCGAAACGCTAAAAACCTACTACCATCTTTTATCCGCAAAAATAAGCGATGAAGATCGCAAAAAAGTGCTCGATGGACTTGGTCGTGCGGGTAGTGACTACAGAATACAGGTATATCACCATGCCTTTTCGGGCCAGAAGGAAACCATTTCCATTGAAGAACTAAAGGATTTTGTGGCATTGTGCCTTCAGTACCTTGAGCATACCATCGATGCCAACAAAAGGACGGATGGTTTGTACCATGCCTATAACCTGGTAACGGTCAAAAGTGAGGAAGAAGTCGCTATATCGCATCTAAGTGAAATGCTTGAAGGCCAAGTGGCGGTATTGAGCGCCGGTTATTTGTCGGTCCAAGAGATATTGGAGCTCTTAGATACCTTGAGACAAAGTGACCTTTTCCGGGAAGATCAACTGAGTTATCTGCTTTATCCCAATAAATCATTGCCGAAATTTGTAGAAAAGAACAAAATTCCCAAAAACGCCGTCGACCAATCTGCTTTATTGACGCAATTGGTAAAAGACGGGAACCTGGAGGTAATTCATCAAGATGTCAGCGGGGATTATCATTTCAATGGGAACTATAGAAATGCCAGCGATTTGGAAGCGGCTTTGCATCAACTGTCAAAAACAGCATACCAGGAATTGATTGTTGCGGAACAAGCAGACCTGCTTGAAATTTTCGAAGCGGTTTTCAATCATAAGGCATTTACCGGCAGGTCAGGCACTTTCTACGGTTATGAGGGTTTGGGCTCCATCTACTGGCATATGGTCTCCAAATTACAGCTGGCAGTACAAGAATGCTACCTGAAGGCCATTGAGGATGACGAAAGCAAAGAGGTGGTCGACCGCTTATTAGCACATTATTACGAGATAAGTGAAGGGATAGGCGTGCACAAACCGCCCTCGCTCTACGGAGCTTTTCCCACGGATCCCTATTCTCATACCCCGGCTGGAAAGGGAGCGCAACAGCCCGGTATGACCGGTCAGGTCAAAGAAGACATTTTAAGCCGCTTTGGCGAACTGGGCATTTTCATCAGGGCTGGTAAATTGCGTTTTGACCCAACTATGTTGCGAAAAGAGGAGTTTCTCGATCAACCCCGCACGTTTAGCTGTGTAGATGTAAGACTGAACCGCCAACCAATTCAATTGGAACAAGGAGAGCTATGTTTCACTTACTGCCAGGTCCCCATCATTTACAGGATCGCAGACAACGAAGGTATATTGGTGATCCACAACGACGGCACGCAAACCAGTATCGAAACATTGGAACTTGATGGGATAATGAGTCAACAGGTTTTCGCCCGAACAGGGATCATAAACCGCCTCGTTGTCTGTATACACCAGCGAAGATTGAAATGACTTAAAAATATATGTTCGAGCAAAACAAACGATTTTCTTACCAACTAAAACACAATGGCTTTATTTATAACAGATAATAGAGTGCCCTTCGGGCAAAAGATCGCTTTCGGAGTAGGAATGTTTGCCAATCAAATGTTTCCTGCCATTCTTTCCATATTCATGGTTGTACTGGTTCAGGATTTGGGATTTCCAGGCTGGATGTGGGGCGTTTTATTCTTCTTACCCCGGGTTTTTGATTCCATTACCGACCCGATCATGGGATTCATTTCCGATAACACGAAATCTCGTTGGGGACGTCGTCGCCAATATGTATTCATCGGTGCCATTGTAATGGGGGTTTCCTTTATCGTGATGTGGCAACTGTACAGAGAGAATGGCATCAGCTATAATTTCACCTATTTCCTCCTTTGGTCTTTTGCTTTCTATTTAGGGCTCACCATCTTTAGTGTGCCTTATGTCGCTATGGGCTATGAAATGAGCAACGATTTTCATGAGCGTACCAATATTATGGCCGTTGCTCAGTGGATTGGCCAATGGGCGTGGGTGATTGCTCCATGGTTTTGGGTCGTTATGTATGATCAAGGGTGGTTTGAAACAGCTGATGTAGCTACCAGGGAACTGGCGGTATGGGTGGGGATTGTTTGTATGGTTTGTGCAATGGTTCCGGCCATCTTCCTAAAAAGTAAATCCACGGTAGATGAAAATTACGCCCCACTAAATGTCAATACGATCGGGAGCAGTTTATTAGAAATCTTAGAAAACTTCAAGGAGGCGTTTAAATCCAAGCCTTTTGTTAAATTATGTATCGCTACTTTTTTCATTTTTAATGCCTTTAATACCATTGCGGCATTTTCTTTCTTTATCATTGTTTGGTATTTATTCAATGGCGATGCCGGAGCAGCCGGTTTTTGGCCTACCTTGTTTGGAAGTGTAGGCGCTTTGGTTACTACTTTTGTGGTAATCCCGGTGGTTGCAGCCATGTCCAAAAAAATAGGAAAACGCAAAGCATTTATGCTTTCGCAAGCCATTTCGATCGTTGGATATCTCATGTTGTGGTTCCTCTTCATACCCGGTAAACCCTATATGTTCTTATTCGCTTTACCTTTTTTCTCCTTTGGGATCGGAAGCTTGTTTACACTAATGATGTCCATGACCGCGGATGTGATCGATATTGATGAACTCAACACGGGTAAGCGTAGAGAAGGTGTGTTTGGTGCCATTTACTGGTGGATGGTTAAGTTTGGCTTTGCCATTGCGGGGGCCCTAAGTGGTGTAATTATGAGTTTAGTGGGGTTCGATTCCACAGCCGCTACTCAACCCGAAGCCGCCATCACCGGCTTGAGGATCTTTTATTCCGGCTTCCCGATTTTGGGTACACTCATTGCCTTGTATACGATGCGCAATTACGATGTTTCGGAAGAACGTGCCAATGAAATTCGAGCGGAGTTGGAAAAGCGTAAAGCTGCTACCTAAAATAGTATCTTTACACAACCTTCAATTGGTACAAATCTCGCAACCATCATCCATCTGCTATGAAAAGTATGTTTTCGCGCCTACCGGTAAGCAGTATGATCAAGCTCTTTTGGATTACACTGGGCTGGATGTTCATATCACTGTTTCGCTATTTTAATGGCTATGCTACCATGATCATAAGCCAATGCGACGTTTCTGACCTGAACTTGCCACTCATAATAAAGACCAATCTGCTATCTGGGTTATTAGCCGGCCTCATCGGTGGCAGCTCCATTGTCTTCATTTGGGAAAAGTGGTTGCGGAGCAAACCATACGGGCAGGCGCTTTTTTACATCTTTCTATCCTTCAGTGTGACTTATCTGATGGTATCGATTCCTTCCTGGATATTTTTTCATACCAATGAATACGACCTCGCTCTGACCGATCGAGCCTTGTGGAACAGGCTGCTGACTGATCATCTCTCGTTCGTACAGTTGCATAATTACTTCTTTTGGCTGTTGATTGTCTTGGCGACCCTGATACTCTTGTTGGTCAACGATAAGTATGGACCGGGAGTACTAAAAGACTTTTTACTGGGTAAGTACTTTCAGCCGACCAGGGAAGAAAGGATCTTTATGTTTCTCGACCTTCGGTCTTCTACCACCATCGCCGAGCAACTGGGCGAACGACTTTATTTCAATTTTCTAAATGATGTTTTTAAGCACGTGACTTCAGCTATACTGAACACCAAGGGCGAAATCTATCAATACGTCGGCGACGAGATCGTCATTAGCTGGAAAATCAAAAGAGGCATGAAAAACGCCAATTGTGTCCGATGCTTTTTTGAGGCACAGCTCGCCTTACAACAGAAGAATAATTATTACAAACGGGTTTATGGCATCATACCAGAGTTTAAAGCCGGCCTGCATTACGGTCATGTCATGAGCGGTGAAGTAGGCGTAGTAAAGCGCGACATTGCTTTTTCCGGGGATGTATTGAATACGACTGCCCGCATCCAATCCAAATGCAACGAATTTGGTGTCAACATCCTGCTGTCGAAATTTTTGTTGGATAAATTGGCATTGCCTCCCGATGTATTTGAGCCTAAAAAAATAGGAGACCTGCTTTTGCGGGGCAAGCAGCAAAGAGTGGTCCTGTATACGCTATGAGCGGCGGAGTATCAACCTGTATTTTTTGAATTTGTATTTACAATCTATGTGGAGAACTACCCATTCCCCAATAGCAATCTCAAAGCAGCCATCAAGGTGACCCCAATGATCAGCCTCCTGAAATTCTTTTCAGCTATTTTCCGGACCAGAACTAAACCAAATAAAAACCCCAGCGCAATGACCGGGATCGCCGACAGCGCCAGTTTCAAAGTAGAGAATTGGATCGTTTGCCAACTCCAGATGTGAAACGGCAATTTAAGAAAATTGACTATGAAGAAAAACCAAACTACGGTGCCAATAAATTCGCGCTTCGACAACCGGAGTGCCAATAAATAAATGGCCAGGATCGGACTGGAAACATTTGCGATCATAGTGCCAAAACCCGTTAAAAAACCAATGGCCCTGGACAACAGACGGTTTTGCGCCGTAGTATTCACATAAGAATAGAATTGGGGCCATGTCATTAAAGCCAGGCTAAACAGGATGATGAAGGCAATGATGTCTTTGAAAAGTACATCCTCGATGTACTGACCCAACATCCCTCCGATGAAAACGCCCATGATGGCCGGTCCAAGGAGCATGCCAATGACTTTGAACCGGGCAGCAGTAAAGTAGTATCTCACAGCAAATAAATCGGCAAGCATGAATAAGATCAGCAATAGTCCTGAAGATGCTTTGCCGCCAAGTATCAAGGCGTAGATCGATACGGCAACCATGCTCAATCCTTTAATTCCCGCTTTTTCAATGCCAATGAGAAGGGCGCCTAAAACAAGCCATAGCCAATCCGAAGCGATAACCTCCTGCCAACTGTTAATCATCAACTTGCCTAAACTTTAGCCAGTTGTTCTTTCGCCCATTGCTCTGCAGCCTGCTGTGTCTCTACTATAGTATAGGGCACCGGTTGAGTTTGCAGGGAAAAAATTGCCTTTAAAGCCCATCTTATGATCGACTGCTGAATGACATAAGCGGTGCCACGACAGTACTTCCTCATCAGGCCCTCTTTTTCTATAAGCCATCTAGCTTGTCGTTGTTGGTACTTAAACTTTGGAAAAACGGCTTTTTCTGCGTTGAAAATCAAAGAAATCGGTTGTTCTCGGTCGTACAAGGATTCGACCTTATCCAGATAATCCCGAAAATTGTCATCATTGGCACTATTACCGGTAAACCGTACCGTAATTACGGCGGTATCTTCATTTTCAAGCTTGGCATATGGTATGGACATGTAGATCTGGTTTAGTGACTAAAATCAGCGATACTTATTGTACCGATCGTTGTTTAGGAACAGTAAAGTCGACATTATGTTTCGCTGAACCCACCATTCGAATCCCGCTCCATACCCGGCATCTTATTTCAAAGCAATATTGAACAATCTTGAATCTAATATGGTTATCAGTCGTGTTTTATCTAACAAAAAATTAATAGACCATGGAAAACTTGAATCGAATTGGCCTGAATACGGCTAAGAGTAAGGAACTAGCCGATCTCTTAAATGACCTGCTCTCCAACTATTCAACCTTTTATCAAAATGCCAGAGGGTATCACTGGAACATCAAGGGCGAGAAGTTCTTCGAATTGCACCTCAAGTTCGAAGAATTGTATAATGACCTCTTCGTTAAGATCGATGAAGTGGCGGAGCGGATCCTGACGTTAGGTCATACTCCCGGTCACAAGTTTAGTGACTACCTTCAGCAATCGTCCGT
>JANQRV010000609.1 GCA_028284395.1 Saprospiraceae bacterium | reverse complement strand
CCTTGCCCAAGGAGGTGTCACCCCGAGTGCAGGTAAAATCAAACTAGCTAAGAAACTCCTTCAAATCCCTGTCTTTGTACTGATTCGCCCCCGGAAAGCAGACTTTCTTTATACCGAAGAAGAGTTTCAAGTCATGATTGAAGACATTCAATTTGCCAAAGATCTCGGAGTTGACGGGATCGTATCGGGTATACTGCACGCTGATGGATCAATGGATATTAATAGGATGGAAAAGATGGTTAAGGCTGCTTCACCGCTCCCGTTTACTTGTCATCGAGCATTTGATATGTGCACGGAGCCATTAATGACGATTGACCGTTTAGCAAATATTGGCGTTCAAAGAATATTGACTTCCGGTCAGCAACCAGATGCAGAACAAGGCAAAGAAAACATTCGGCGCTTCGTGGGACAAGCCGGTGACAAAATAAAGATTCTCGCCTGTGGAGATCTTCTTCCCGAAAATATCACTAACCTATTTGATGTCGAAGGCCTGACTGAGTACCACAGTGCCGCTCGTAGATTTGTCAAAAGTCATATGAAATTTCGTGGTCATGCCCATATGGGTGACGAGCATATAGAAGAAGAATTTAGGTGGCAGGAAGTGGATCCTGATTTGGTGGCAGGAATGAAGACCCAACTTGATCAGAAAGATTAAGAGGGCGCAATTTGGCGGACTTAATAGATCACACTTCACGGATCTACAAACGTCAGATATTCCTCAATGTGATCCACCAGCAGATCGATTTTTTTCAACTGTGCCTCGTATTTGTTAGATGCGACATTCCGTAATATTCTAATGTCTCTGAGCAGTAAGATGAATCCGACATCAAACTCATCTTCCAAACGCCTAGGCAATACCTCCAAAGCATTTTGAGTAGAATACTTCATTCTCGGTCCCAAGTATTTACGTACATCATCTGCGAAATTCTGATAAAACTGCATCGGCCCAAAACGCTCCTCAATAGCCCTCAATTCAAAATATTCGTACTCATACAGATGGGTAATCTCCTTTCTAAGAGAATCATCCCTGATCAGTGCGATACCTTTTGATTTCAGATATTCGTAGGGAGCGGTATTTTGTAGGGAAGTAGCATCCAGGGTAGCTAGTAAAATATTCATACTTAACGAATCTGGGGTTCCGGGGTTCTTCCCCAAATAAAAGTCTCGGAGATAATCACAAGCAGCAGCGCCACTCCGATGTGAACTCAGATTCTTCCCCAGATCAACTTTGTCCGCCAGCAAACCACTCTTGATCTCTTTCAAAACACTGATCTCACTATTTCGAAGTTTTACTCGCTCATTCCAATTATTGAACCAAATGGCAAGACTTATTCCTAAAAAGATCAGGGTAATCTCTCCAAGAATATACTTCCAGTTAAATCGAGTTTTTTTGAAAAAGCGGCTCCTATTCATATTATCAAATTGAATACCGACTAGACACAATTCACTACTTCATTTTCCCATCTCAAAACAAATGACTTTCATTCCGGTTCCATTGCCCCCTATATTTGTGTCATAATCAACGACAAAAAGTTGTCAACCAACAAGTAATCGAGTTGAATAACAAAGATCATCACCAACTTAACATAGCAAAAACAATTAAAAACAAAAACTAAAACCCAAACAATAAACACAACCCAAACTTTAACACAAAAACCAAAACATTCGAATGCACTCTTAACTCTTAACAAAAAACTGAACCCAAACGCCCTCAAACCAAATGAAAGCAACCCCAAACAACCAATTCAAACAACATTACTAAAGAATTTGAAAACCTTAGGAAACCTTCAGATCATGAAAAACACAATTATTACTTGCACATTAATCGCACTCGTAACCCTATTATTCACAACCCCAAACAAACTAGTAGCCCAAACTCCCATGACTAAAGGAGTGAATGTAGCCCAGGTAGGCATCGGCCTTGGTGGATGGACTACCGGTTATACGACATCTGAGACTCCTGTCATCATCCTGACCTATGAAAAGGGTATTAAAGACAATTTTGGTCCGGGAAATCTTTCAGTAGGGGGAAGTATTGCTTATAAATCCGGACGCATCGGTGGATTCGACTTTGGTGCATCGGATTGGACCTACACCTACCTGGGTATCGTTGGACGAGCAAGCTGGCATCCACATTTTGTGAAGTCGGAAAAATTCGATGCTTATACCGGACTCTCTCTCGGTTACTATTTGATTAACAGCGATTTTGAATCTGCCTACTACGGTGATTTAGATTTCAGCGAAGGTGGTGTGGAACTGGGCATCCACATCGGCGGAAGATATAATTTCTCCGAGCAATTCGGAGCATTTGCAGAATTAGGATTTGGTTTAGGTGTGCTCAATGTTGGTGTAGCATATACCTTCTGATGAGCACTTTGCAAATTACAGGCCCATCCGTCGTACTGCCGGATGGGCCTTTTGCATTTTACTAATCGGTCTTTGGAATGGCCTGATCGAATTGGAGTCCACTGTTTCTTTCTCCGAAGCCGTTGAGCTTCCTGTAGCCCAACCAAAGAGCAGTTTTACCATTGTACCAGCGCGTCCGTTGCCAGGTCTTACGAACGGTAATACCCGATCTTGGAATTTCTTCTTCACGGAGGTCATAAAAAGGGTGATCAGGATCCCCGGAATTATATTGCAGTAATTGAGTTAATGGACGTACTCGACGGGTCGGAAACGATCGAAGAAAACGAGGCATGGCAGCTCTTCTCAAAGTTATTTGCCGGAAAGCTGGATCATCTATTCCATCCTTTTTTTCACGAACTGGAATAAATGGAATCCAATTTTCCGGAACCGCAGTAGCAATTTGATAACGGATTTTTGCTTCATTGGGTAATAATTCCTTGCCTTTCTCTCCGTCGTATTTTTCTTCCAATAGCTTTAGATAATTGGTTAATTCATGTGCGTTCTCTTGACCATTCTTACTGCCTCCCAGGCCGTCAGCAACCCTTTGCTCTATTCCCCAAACCATATTGGCCATTTCATCTCTTCCAAAGCAGACCTCCTCGATCGCTTTGCTTTCCATCAGATCCATAACGACCGGAGGAACTAGAAGGTCATTGAAAAATGACCAATAGGGTGTCGGCAATGCTTCCTGATGATGATTGATCTTTATTTTTTGGCCAAAAACATCTGTGACAATCATCTGATCAATATCGATGAAGCTGCCTACTGGAACCCTCAGCGGCACCATAAACCAGTCATTACTATACAGCAGACCAAATTCGACCATAGTCATGGATGCGAGCTCGTTGATCTTCGAATCAATAGCACTGAAGTTGATCCTTCGATCCTCAAATTCCCACCATCTGGCTCCCGGCATTCCAGGAAATTCTAACTCTGAAGGAATCAGATGACGGCGCTTTTTCGTTGGGCTGGTCTGGATCGGAGATTCCCCCCAAAAAGCAGATCCATCATCGGTGCTTTCCCTTTGAGTACGTTCAAGAGCATACCAATCCAGACGCCCGTTATAGTATTCTTTGGCAGCAAACACGTCATGCCCTCCCAATGGAGATGGTGCCGCCACCTTAAACTGATATTCCATCCTTTCTGGTAGCCAGCCGTCTTCATTCACGTCGTCAGGTTGTGCATAACGACTTCGGAACCAGTTCACAAAAGCGACCCCAACCTGATCTAACTCCTGGCTTTGTGTCCCAATCAAGCTGGCGGTACTTCCGGCGAGCTGGATTTCGGTAAAGATCTTATAACCGTCGAGCGCTCCACCGTGTATGGCAATTTCAATGGTCTGAAGCAGGGATCTGTTTTTCAATAAATTGGCATTATTGAATTGTTCCATTTTTGTTTCAGCAGGTACCCGATTAAATGTAAATTTACCCTCCCCCACCGTTCGAAATTGTGTAATAATTGCCTTGGCATCAGCTGTTTCGAATTGCTGGAAAATCATTCTGCGAAAATGCCGGCCCATTTCTATTTGGGTCAACAAATCTGGTTCAAATTGTACACGCTCTACTTCGGTTTCCAGAGGCAGGCCCGGATTGATGTCCTTGGAAGCATTACTGGTTAAAGCTACCCTTCTGAATTCCTGCACATCCCATTCCATACAGGCAAATACTGGCGACCCAGTGTCTTCAGCATCAAACTCTCCAGTCTGCCATTGTCGTCCCAACAGCCAAAGTCCATCGTGCACTTCATTTCGCAAGCCTTTTTCTAATTGCTTACTACTCGACCGGCTTTCCAGCCGGTTCCAAAAGGTGATATCCAAGGTACTCTTGTCTCCCATATTAGGGTAAAATTTTTCTTTGTTGTTCCGAAAAAAAGGTTATTCCCCATCCAAAATGTGTTCAATGCCCAAAGTGCTAACATCAAATGCTGCATCGTCCAACTCATTGAGTGGATCTACGAGAAATTGTTTTTCTACAACGCCAAATGTGCCGGCTTTGACATCAGCCATGTTACGTCCCATATCGGTGGAAGGAGTGTGGTTCAGCAGGTTAACCGCCGGAATAATTGCCGGCAAGAATTGACTCAACGCATGGTCGCTAATCTGCTCCGGAGTCACTAAGCGCTTTTTAGCAAGTTCAACAGTTTCGATAACTGTATTTAACAGATGTTCCCATTCCCAGGCACCTGTCAAATTTGGGGATACTGCCAACAACAATGCATTTGGTGGCTCGCTGTTTGGTTTATTGTAATGGAAAGCGTTCCCAATGGTCACTTCTTTCTCGGGGATCCTTTCGGTCCATTCATCGATGATGAAGCCGGCCATTTTATTTCCCGGAATAAAATCGTGATGATACTCAAAGCTCAATGCTAAGTTATCCTCTGGCATCCGGCGAGTGTTATTATCGTCAAAATCGTAGTAGTAATCGGGAAATTCAACTGCCAGCCACCGGTCCTGACCATCGTCGAGAAAAGGAAACTGAATCGGTTTCAGACCTGCTTTTGGTTCGCCGTCGGTAGCGAGCAGTTCCGAAAGGATCAACATTCGCTGATAGGTTGCTAATTTAGGGCGAACCGGAACCAAAGATTGCATCCAAGCATCCAGTTTAAAACCTTCTCCACCTTCATAGTTCAACAAGTCTTTATACTGATATGCCTTCTTATAATCCTCCTTATTGGGAATCCGATATTCCGGAAAGACTTTGAAGTATTTTTCAAATGCAAAGCTCGCAACTTCTTTAAGAAGTTCAACTTTTTCAGGATTACTAAGTTTGTTCCGTTGCTGATTATAGTCGTTCAATCGCGATTTCATGAGATCCAATTGGCGCCTACTCTTCTTCAAGACACTTCTCCCTTGCTGATAAAGAGCATTTAAATTAAACGTATGGACGGAATAATCGCGAGCAGGTAAAGCATCCTGCCATCCCAAGCTGACAAAGAACATCAACGCACGGTGGACCAATCGCATCTTGCGAAGCGCTTCTCCCTTCTGTTGTTCGAGTAGTGCTGCTGAGAGCGGCAAAAATTGTTCCTCAATAATGCTCAAAGCGCTCTCCAATTCATTTTGTTTAGAACTCATCGGACGTAAAACCCTTTCTATTCTCTGCTTCATCTGATCCGGATGCAGAAAATCCTCGGTGGCTAGGGCTGCTGGATCGTTGGGTAGCAGGACATCTTCAGGTTGCACCGGTCGAGCATTGAGTAGGATTTCAGCCAGGGCAATGCACAATGGCTCCAGTGCATACCAGGTAATCTCGTCTTCCGAGAAATCATCCCGATCATTCTCCAATAGTTCTACAACTTGATCCTCCCGCAGGTCAAATTTACTCCTGATGTGTGCATCCACTCGGTATCTCAACTCACTGTCGGCCGGATTGTCTTTTTGAATGTATGCCATGTAAACGAGATCGATGGGCTCCAACATGAGTTGACTCAATCGAAAGCGGTCTGTCCGATGAACAGGTTCTCCATTTTCATCCTGATGATCGATCCAACGCACTTTCAAGATAACCTGGTTCGGGTTGGGCAATTTACTAATCAGCCATTGGTTAATCCTCGGTTCGACCAATGAACGTGCAGTAGCCGGACCCGGCCATAATTGTATCCTACCAGTCTTGGGCAATTGAACGCCTACTCTATGGGTCAGTGGGATGCCTTCCCTTGGAATGTTGACGATATCAGGCATCTGAATATTTCCCACATCATTCATTGCTTTTAGTGCGGCCCGGGATCGGTCGGGGTTCTCAAGTGCTAACTGGTATATACCCTCGGCGAAGAGCAAATCCTTGACCGCATCGAGTATGTTATCCAAATGAGCAACAGCAATTCGCACATCTTCTTTTTGAGCTTCTTCGTGTCCATCCAGAAAATTGATCCCGACAAAATCAAGTTCGCCATCGGCTAAGTCTTCCACTAGTTTTAATCCATCGACCACATTCCATGCTTTGTCAGGTATGGTATCGTCTGCAGTGGCCCCAATTGGCTGTACATCAAACTCGTATTTTTGTCGAAAATCCAAAATTAACGCTGCTGCAAAGTTCGCACTGTCGGTCAACATTCGTTCGAACTTATATCCTAGCAGAGCTGCTAAAGACTGGCCGTTTCGAATTCCTTCTAAAAAAAATAGTGCTTCCCGAACCCTCTCAGCGGTAAGGTCGACCGCAAAACTTTCCTCCGGTGACTCAAATTTTCGATGGGAAAGATACCCATTCCTCAGCAATGCTCCGGTAATTGCATGAGTTAAAGAAGGCGATGGAATGAATCCTTGATTTCCCGCCTGTGGCACTGGAGTTAGCTGAATGGAATCCGATAAGTAGTCATAATAAAACTGTGGCACGTAAACGCCAGCGGGATCTTCGTTGATGGAAGGAATCGGTGTTCCTCCCAAATACACAAATGTACCGTCCAGGATGTTGTTTAGCCGGGAAACATCTCCTTGCAGGGCAGTTAGCTGGACAACGGGAAGGATCCTAGGTTCTGATTCAACCAATGACCAATCGTCAACTTTCCGAATGGCAATAGCTTCGGATTGTTTTTGAACGTGCTCTAAATAACCATAACCGCCAATGTAACTTTGGTTACCTGGTCCATTTGCATCCGCTGGTTTATTCCGCAAATCAAATAACCGTTTTGCAATGATCCCCAACAACCAAGCGTCCAGTCGATAATGACAGGTATCTAGGTGACTGTAAAAACAACGCTCCAATTCGGCAACTGGTAATTGAGCAATTTTTTCCAGGTATCGCTTTTGTAGACGCAACTGGGCTACTGCCCCATTCTCATTCGAATTTAGTTGTTCATAGAGATCCAAATCTGAAGGTACAGGCTGGTCGACCTCCTGGTCTAAAAATGCTTCGGTCGACGTACCATTGTGTTCATAATCAGACAATAAAGCAAAGCGATCATTTGATACAAAAAGTCCTTTATTCTCTCGAATCAAGGAATTGGCCCGATCCAATACAGCTTGATTCACATTTGCTTCTCCAAGTTCTTGTTGAATTAGATGCAGGAAGGTAGTTTGAAAGTTTCTTTGTTGCTGGAACCTCCTTTTCTGTTCTTCGGTGAGCTCCAACCCATCATTCAAAATTTGAATATCGGGAGCAAACCAAGTCATATTTAGCGGAAAGTCCATGGCGGCAATGGCTGACATCGTTTTATTGCCCGTAAAGTTGATGTTGATCGCCGTGAGGAGGTAACGCCGTAATAAGGCATGACGAAGCAAGATGTAAAGAAGGGCTCGGGGAGGCTTTACGGCACCGGTACTGCTCGTGTAAGGTGTTTCTTCCAAAACATCCCGAAAAGTGGTTTTCACATCACCCAACCAATTGGCATAGTTCTTCCCGTTTTCCTCCAAAATCTTCAGCAAATCTTCTTCCGGTAGTGGGCTGGAATCTACGATCGGTCCTAGTAACTCTTCATAAGTATCGGCATAGTTAATGGTAAAACCCAACAATCTACGATCATCAGCAACATCGTAATTATTGTCATCCGACGATTCATCGTATTCAAATCCAAATTTTTCCAACTGCTGCAGAACGGCACCCGGGCTTTGAATGTTCAAATTGATGTCTTCCCCTCCGGCAGCAGGGCCCGCATCCTTGTTGATTGTTTTAAAAATATCCAGTGTCTGATTGTCTACGGCCAATCTTTGGAAGTATTCCAAAGAACCTGCGTGTTGCTCCAAGATCTTGAACAGCAATTCACTGACTTCTTCGGCTGGTACTTTTTTATTAATAGCGCGAAGTCCTTCCTTTAACGTATCCCACTCCTGCTCCAGTTTTTTCAGTGCATTGTGATACAATCTTCCAAGGAAGGCTTCTTCCGGCTTGCCGACGTCGAAATCAAGAGCAGAAAATGCGGTAGAAGGTATGATTGCATAGGGCTGTTCATCTATCCGAATGGTCGGCAACAAACCTCTGCCCACCACATAATCCTCCATGAAAAGAATTGTTTGTTCCAACTCCTCTTTGGATACTTTGGGAAGCAAATACTGTGGCAGGGCGTATCCCATCGTGGCTGGGCTTAACAGGTGATTCATCCATATGGCATGGCTGATGGTATGGCCATCTCCACAAAGAGTTGATCGTGTGATATCAGCTGAGAGCCCTAACGCTTCGGATAATCGCTGGCCATCACATTTCTCTTCATGAATTGGAGTATGGGAAATATCCTTCTGCTCAAAATAAAGCTCAAAACTCTCCTCCGCACTCAAATCATCCAGGTGTGGCCCGGAGACTGCGTCTTTAGTATTGTTTGATGGTGTACCTGGTGCGACGATCGACATCCCCCCTGGTCCGTACAGATGATTCGTAAATAGGTCATTGATGGTAGCTTGGGAGGCCTCTCCATTCATCCCGGTCTTAATGCCAATGACGATCAGTTTTTCGAAACCTTCATCAAAGTCTGCATCTTCCAACCCCATCCGGATCGCCATTCCATATTCGAAAGCGGTATCAAAATCAGTAAGCCATTTTATATTTTGAGGCATCTTCAAGCCCGAAGGTTCTTCTTTAAAAGCCCCTTCTTGGTTTTCATTAGGGTCGATTCCAACGTACAACCTGCCATCTTCGTCAAATTTCACTTCGTTGCCAACCGAAAACACCTGCTCTCCATTTGTTCGCATGCCAACCGCAACGAATTGGTCTGGTACAACCGGAGTATAGGGTTGATTATTCCAACTAAACTCGCGGTGGCCAATGTCCTCAGGAAAGACCGGTGCACTTTCTGGAAAGGATTCATTTTGGGGAGTCGTAGCCTGTTTAATCCAAAGTGCTCGGGCCGTACCATAACTGCTCACCAGCCCTTTCCACGCCCCTAGTTTATTGTTGCGTACCATATGTTCTATCTCGTCCGATGTCATTCCTACAATGACCGAGTCTTCCGGATGATGAGCATCGAAAAACGCCGTCCAAAAGGACTTCCCCGCGTCCAACTCATCGTCGGTCAGTTCCTTTTCATGGGTATAGATGGAAATTTCATCGGGAAAAATCCGTATCCAGAGCTCTTTTTGGTCTGGCATAAATGGCAAGGCAGTTTGTTCATAGTGTTCATGACTTTTCTCTACGATCGCACCGGGGACAAGTGCCCCGGCAAGGTCCGCCGGCCCGTTGTTGATAAAATCGTTGATGAATGCCATGTTTTTCACGAAAATTCCCGGATCGGATGTATTGATGACACTTTCATGAGAAAAAGCATCCGTCACGTGTTTGACCGTCATGAACCGCGTTTCCAAACGATAGGGAAAAAGCAATATCGGATGGTGGTCATTAAGTGTACCAGTTTTTTCTTTGATAGAGTCAAGAGCTAGATTCGTCTCTGCCATATTGCAAGGTTATTCGAATTATAAACTGATCATTTCGGAAGCGTGGATGGCAACCATAAAA
This sequence comes from Saprospiraceae bacterium, assembly GCA_028284395.1. Taxonomy (GTDB): domain Bacteria; phylum Bacteroidota; class Bacteroidia; order Chitinophagales; family Saprospiraceae; genus JANQRV01. The sequence continues at coordinate 3,521 of JANQRV010000609.1, read as the reverse complement.
GGCAGTTGGAGGAATACACCTGCCATGTGAGCGCTATTTTTCGCCCAAACCATCTTTTCCTCCGTCCTTCCTGCCTCGTGCGGCTCATCCATTGCCTCGACCGGTTTTTTCAGGCCTTCATTATTATGTACGTCTTTGGGGGAGGATACATTAAGTCCGGCCAATGGATCGCCTCCAGGTTGACAGCAAAGTGCATTCAGGTCAATGTATTGACCGTCACTGACCGCCAAATGACTCCAATCGAGGTCATTCCATTCACCGACATCAGTCAGAAAAGAATCATGTTCATCTCCAGCGGGCAGATCCAGCCCAAAACGAGGTTCCCCTGGTCGCTCCCGCACCACGATATAGCACCCCAATCCATTGTCTTTTGGGTCCGGACTACCGTCAGCCAGGGTTTTAGACTCTTGTCCCAATACCTGTTCGGCACTCATATTAAATCCTAAAAAAGTGATGTCTGGATCTGCTTTGGCCTGAAAAACGGGGAAAATTGGATCGCTATTCCGGTCCAGGGTACGGTTCCCATTTTCATCTTCTTTTGCACCCTGCAAATAAATCAGTGTATTCGGGAATTTTTTCAGTAGTTCCCCTCTTACGACAAAGACCAATCGCTCGAACTGCTCCTCGCCCTTCGGATGATTTCGCCCCAGGGAACTGGGATTCCCTGCAGTACCCCAAAGGTGGATAGGTTTGATGTCCAGTTCGTCTTCTGATACATGAGGATTGTCAATGGATTCCCAGAATTTCCGGAAGTACGAACCTCTTTGGTCGGTGGGGAATTCTCGCCATAGTAATTCTCGTGCCATTTCGTGGTTTAGTCCAACCATATAGGATTCGATAAATACGCGGTTCGTTTCAACAAACGAAAAAGTATTTTGAGGAATTTTATTAAGACCGGGAAGCAAGAGATCCGGTGAAATTTCACGAAGTGACAAATATGTTGAATCCGAAAACTCCGGATAAGCAATCGGTTCGACCAGTTTTTCCGTTTTAACAACTCCGTCTACACGATGCGAATTCAGGGAACGTGGAATTATTTCTTCCGATTGAGATTGCTTCAATCTCAGGTCCACCCCTGCTAGAACCCGATTCCGAACCGTCTGCCGAGGGTTCAATTTTTCACAAATATCATCGCAAACCCGTTTTAATTCTTCATTCCCCAAGGTACTGACCGCTTCCGATTGCTGTGGAGGTAATACAAAATGAACCGCATTCAAGTTATCCAATGCAAAAGTAAGATTGCCGGTATTATCAGAAGTCGTCAATCCGCTATTGTTTGCATCGGCATCTTCGTCATCAAAACCGATGATCTCGGCAATGATTCGCTTAGTAATTCCTCCTGGCCAAGCACTCCCATTGAATCCATCGCCGGAGGTGTCCGTAATTGCCTCAGCAGCAACAAAGGTTTCCATTAAATTCGACAGATTTTCCTGGCTATATAAAATGCCGTGACTAAACAGAGTCGGCCGGGCAAATACCTGGCTGCGCAAAAAGATTAAGTCACCGGCTACAGAAGATTCAACGGCCGGTGAGGATTCTGATTCATCGCTACTACCCTGAAATGCTGTCGAGCGGCCAAAAAAGCTTCTTTTCAGTAGGGGGCCATTGGGGCGGGCAAACTTTGTAAAATCTCGAGTCAGGATCGCCCGGGGCATGCTGAAGTTATCGAGGTGCTGCCGAACTGTCACATTATCACGCTCGATCGAAGCATCTTCATCTTCAACTGCGGTTTGTTGCAGCAAACGGTCATGAATATTTGCGGTGAATCCGATCAACCGAATCGGATCCGCAGGTAGCACCAGATTTTTCTCGTACAATTTCTCACTGGCCTTGAGACTGAATTGACCTTGCCGTAATTGTCTTATGGCCTCCATTACTCTTCCTACTTGATCCCAGGCACGGTCTACCAAATTGTCCTGATCCTGCTTGATGGTGTTAGTTCCAAAACCAGCTGCCACCCGATTGCGAGGATCGAGATTCAACTGGTGGAACCAATTTTCCTTTTGGTTAAAGTTGGCGGTATCCAATACGTCGAAATTGGTCCTTTCTACTCCCAAATGCCACTGACCATACAATGGTGCTGTAACAATCGGGTCATCGAGCACCTGCTCGTTCTCTTCAGTAAAGATTTGTTCTTTTAATTGAGCGTAAGATGTAGGAAATGGGTCTTCTTTCCAATCATCACTCAAATTGATAATGTGTTGTAATTGAGTTATATACTCAGCCTTCTTGGCATCTGCAGTATCCAGAAAGTCATCGCGCGTAGCACTAGGTAGTTGTAAAGCTCCTTCCAATTCGACAAAACCCCCATTATCTGCTGTGCCACCTTCATAATCAAGTAGGTAACCACTATCCTGGAGGTCTATCGGACGGCGGCCAATTTCAGGAGCAATCTTCACCAGGTCACGGGGTTCGATGATGCGAACAAGGTATTCAAAATCCAGCTGTTCACCCGTTCGAAAATACCAGGTATGATAATAGGGAAAAGTATTCCCAAGCAATCTGACACCGTTAGGATCCCAAGCACACTTCTGTACATCAATCGAAGCAATTTCTTCGGCCGTTCTTCCCAATCCCGCCATTCTTCCCTGCTCAAATGCGGGGACCAGGAATGCGTGATATGCGGTATTAGGTTTCAGTTTCCTCGGACACAAGATTCTGGAGGAGGCACCATTTGGATTTTGTTTTACTAAATCATAAAGAGCTACCGCAGCCGCATTCCCTCGATCCAGATCTTCTGCTACTTGATCCGCGAATGAAAGATCATCATGATCTGGCTCAAGATCATCCAATAACTGCTGATTGACATGAACATGGGCCCAGGCCCAGGTTTGATCTTTTTTCGGGAAGAGCGATTGTAAATCACCCCGTAACCCTATTGCCGGCAATAGAAAATCTCCCCCTGTTAGCTTTTCGAATTCGGTTTCCTCCAGAACTATCAAGGTCAACCAGGGTCGCAACCGTCCTGGCGTTGCTGCATCCGGGGTAGCGGGGGTATAGCGCCAAGGAAAATCTTCATCGTAAAATTCTATGTAAGGCAAGAAATTCGGTTCAAAGTTGGTAATGCCATTTCGGGGCTCTTCCTTTACGATTGCTCGCTCCTGTATACCGGTCACTTCTCCGGGACCGACCAAATGAATGCGCTGCAAGATATTCTTTCCAGCAAAACGGGGGTCGTCATCACCGGTAATGATCTTGTTCACATCAATACTCGCGTAATTATCCGCCCCTAATTTAACCCCCTCAATTTCCAATTCCAGAAGTGCTTCAACCTTGGACCGAACGATATCGGGTAACGGAAGGCGATCGGGAAATTCAGTACTGTCTATCTGCCGGGCCAGCCCCTGACGCAGCCAGGGTAAAAAGGAATATTTTGCTATTTCAGATGTAGCCATTGGTTTTATCTTATTTCTGTACTTGCATTAAGTAAGTGCTCAAATATAGCTTCTAAATTTCTCTGAGCCCTTTTTCTGCTGGCCTGCTTTCTCCTTCAGTCATGTAGCGCGGCTATAATCCTTCAG
>JANQRV010000604.1 GCA_028284395.1 Saprospiraceae bacterium | reverse complement strand
ATCACCACTATCGCTGGTCGTATCTGTCGGCTCATTTTACCCGGCATTATTATCGGTATCGCAGGATTGGGAGCCCCATAACTACGGGGGTTACCGTATGGCGAAACCGCAACCGGGACATCGTTTCCGATCGGTGGCTTAACGACGATGACCGATTGTCGCAGCGATTCCGGGAGTTCGGTAAATTCGAGGCCGACCGGGCTCGCTATAATCGTCATCACCCTCAGCAAGAATTAGGTCAAAAAGAGTTCAGAGAACGCAGTCCTCAGCGATACCGGACACTGTCCGGTGCTGTTACCGGGAGGGAAAGAACCCAGAATCAAAGGACCGTTCAACCTCGAGAACGTCGTAAACCTACATCCGACCCCCAAGACCGGACCAGAGCTCGTCCTGATATCGATACCAAAAACCAGTCTAAGGTTCCGTCCATAGTTCCCAGGGTCCAAAAAGGAACCGAAAGGCATCGAAGTATATCGGAGCGCTCGAAGACCTCCAGGGCGAGGACTTTGCGATCTCCGACACCACAGACAAAGGCACCGAAAAGGAGTTCGTCCAGAGCTAGAACCATTCCCTCCACCAAAAAGAAAACCACTACCGGGAGAAGAAAAAATTGAAGGGATTCACGAATCGTAAATATGATGTTAATCAACCGACAGCATCATTCGCTTGTCCATTGCAGTTGCCATCGTGGGCCTAATCAGCGTGGATGTTATTGCCGGCACATTTGGTGCTGTGCTAATCGGTCTGGTAGTCATTCTTTTAATGACCAGTCTGGCTGACTTTTGTCCCTTATACCGGTTCTTTGGCATCAATACGCGTCCGACCGAGAAGCGGAAAGTTACCTAAGAAGATATTCCCAAGAGGTGGGGGTGAAACCAGGAGCAGAGATGATAAAACTCACCTCTTCTGACTGAGCATAACCAGTAGTTGCTATTGCTGGTCGGGCTATCTTGTCCTTAGAAAGATGAATCAAGATCCTGCTGCGACCGGAAAAATCTGGCAAAGTATCGTAGCTTTTGATCTGACGGAAATGGATCATGAGGTATTTCTGACTGTTAAATTTTGCATTCCGCATCGATGCTTGAATTGACCACTTGGGGTAGTTTTGGCACTTGTTTTTGAATGGTATTATTCGTAAATTAAATAGGCCCCGGTTTCATTTTATATTCGTTTATTTGACGAAATCCCTTTAGGTATGAATCATAGAATCCTTTTCATCGAAGACAATGTGGATATCCGGGAAAGCGTAGAGGAAATACTATCCCTTCACGAATTTGATGTATCAGTTGCGGAGAACGGCGAAGTGGGGATTGACAAAGCCATTAGTGAAAAACCGCAACTCATACTGTGCGACATCACAATGCCGAAAAAGAACGGCTTCCAAGTCCTGGAAGCGGTGAGAAACAACCCCCAGGTTTCTCAAACCCCCTTTATCTTTATGACCTCCTGTGCTCAGGAAAGAGACATTGTCAAAGGGAGACTGTCCGGGGCGGATGCATACATCACCAAACCCATCCAGATCGGAGAACTACTCGGAGTGATTCAAGGATATTTATCTTAGGTGTCTTCCAACGACTTTAAAATTTGTTATTTTCAAGTAAACAGGTGATTTCAATCGGTGGAAGTGATCAGTCGCTTTTCAGCCAGGTTGATATTTTCAATTCCCTGCAGGAGGGCATCGGCATTGAAAGAGACGCTATTGATGCCGGCTTGAACAAGGAATTGAGCAAATTCCGGAAAATCGCTCGGCGCCTGTCCGCATAATCCAATTTTAATGCGGTGTGTCTTTGCGGTTTGGATTACTTGCGAGATCATACTTTTGACTGCCTCATTATTTTCGTCAAATAAATCACTGATCAATGAGTTGTCCCGGTCCAAACCCAGGGTCAGTTGCGTCAGGTCATTGGAGCCAATTGAAAAACCGTCGAAAATCTTAGCAAATTCTTCAGCCATTATTACATTACTCGGAATTTCGATCATGGTATAGATCTCCAGCTCGTTCCTACCTTGCTGAAGACCATATTCCGCCATCAAGGCAATTACTTTTCGACCTTCTTCTACTGTTCGACAAAAAGGGATCATCAACTTCACATTGTTGAGACCCATATCATCGCGCACTATTTTCATGGCCTCGCACTCCAGCCGAAAACCTTCCTGATACTTTTCGTGGTAATACCTGGATGCTCCTCTGAAACCGAGCATTGGGTTTTCTTCTTTGGGCTCAAACTGGCTACCACCTACTAAATTGGCGTATTCGTTGGATTTAAAATCGCTCATTCTGACAATTACTTCTTTGGGATAAAATGCAGCTGCAATGGTGCCAACGGCTTGCGAAAGTTTATCCACGAAGTAATTGGGTTTGGAGCTGTAACCGGCTGTCAATCGTTCGATTTCTGCTTTGGCGGCCGGGTCCCGAAGTTCGTCAAACTTAATCAAGGCCATTGGATGCGTCCTGATGGAATTGGAAATGATGAACTCGAGGCGCATCAGACCGATGCCATTATTAGGCATTGCCGCATACTGAAAGGCTTTTTCGGGGTCGCCCAAAATGAGCATAACGGCTGTTTCCGGCATCTCCAATTGCTCGAGATCCACCGCTGTTTCCTCCCAGGGTAGAATGCCGGAATAGACGTGTCCGGTTTTGCCCTGTGCTGCCGAGACGGTCACTTCCTGCCCATCTACGATCTTGTTTGTAGCGTCACCGGTTCCGACGACCGCTACGGCACCTTGTTCCCGTGCTACAATTGCGGCATGACTGGTCCGACCACCCCGATCGGTGACAATGGCGGCTGCTTTTTTTAGAATGGGATCCCAGTCCGGATCCGTGATTTCAGTGACCAAGACTTCTCCTTTTTGCAATTTTTGCACCTCTTTGGGTGAGTGCAGTATCCGGGCTTTTCCAGCAGCAATCTTATTGCCCAAACCATTTCCGGATGCCAAAAGGGGACCTTCCTGAAGTAGCCGGTAGATCGAGAATAAATTGGATGCTGCGCTAGCATGTACGGTTTCTGGGCGCGCTTGCACGATGTATATTTGTCCGGAGAGGCCGTCCTTGGCCCATTCAATGTCCATTGGTCTTTGATAATGTGCTTCAATTTTCAGAGACCATTCGGCGAGGAGCTCAATTTCTTCATCGGTCAGGACGAATTGATTTTTCTTGTTTTCGGGTGTTGTAACGTTCCGGGTGGTATTTCCTGTTGCGGTGTTTTCCTCATAAATGAGTGTTTCTTGTTTTTTACCCAGTTTCTTGGCGAGGATACTCTTTTTGCCCTTCCGAAGGGAGGGTTTATAAACGATGAACTCGTCGGGTTCGACCCTTCCTTTTACTACATTTTCTCCTAAGCCCCAGGCCCCGTCCAACACGACGACTTCACGAAAGCCACTATCGGGTTCGAGGGTGAAGCCGACCCCGGCGCAACCCAAATCCGAGCGGACCATTTGCTGGATGCCGATCGATAAAGCTACTTCCATGTGTTTAAAATTATTGTCCTCCCGATATTTAATGGCCCGATCAGTAAACAGGGACTCGTAACATTGTAAACACGCATCCAATAAGGCATCCACTCCCTTCACATTCAGAAAGCTTTCTTGTTGACCGGCGAAACTAGCTTCCGGCAGATCTTCGGCAGTTGCGCTGCTCCGGACCGCTACACTACATTCCTGGGTCACTCTTTCCTGTAATTGGTGATATGCTTTCGCAATGTCAACTTGCAAAGAATGTGGAAGGCTACCCTTTCGAATGGCTCGACGGGCCTGGGCCCCAATATCTTGCAAGTTGTTGAAAGAAGTAGTATCCAAATCCTTAAGAATGGCCGGCAGGGATTCATCTAAGTGATTATATTGGAGGAATTGCCAATACGCTGCAGCGGTAACGGCAAAACCATCAGGTACTAGAATACCCCAGGGGGTTAATTTCTGAAACATCTCTCCCAAAGAGGCATTTTTGCCGCCAACGCGCGGGAGATCCCTCATATCTATGTCTTGGAAAGAAGAGGTCAATTTGCCCATTATGAATGATTCTGGTTTTGCAAAAGTGAATACAGCTTTCACCTGTCTTGGGTGGTGTGTTATGTCATTCAGCGCCATTCAAGAAGGAAGTGCATACAGTTTGACTTTTCATGACGCAATTCATCCAATACTTCTTTTTGCTTGCTGAAACTGCTTTGGAAGTCCTCTAAAATTGGTAACATGGCTTTGATTTGTCTGCTGGCCAAGTCCTCCAACTGACGTTGAAATATTTCGATTTCGTCGGCGTAAAAATCCAGGTCTTTCGTCCAGATCCTGTGTTCAAAATGCTCCTTTTCAATTTGCTTGAAAATACCTGATTTCATGATTGACCGGTATTAAATAGCAGTTTCAAGTTAGAGATAGCGCTGAGGTCAAATCGTGATGCAGATCAGACAGTAAAATGATTTTTGTCAACCTGCTGTCCAAAATGCCAACTGGAAGAAAGCTAGCCCTTTGGGAATGCCTGGTTATGATGGTGGAGAAAATGTGAGTCAACTAATTGATTTATAGTACATTGTTGGGTTTTTAATCTTGAAGATTCTGATCAAAATCATCGCTCTGAATGACAATCATTAGAGAAAGACAACCCAGGTTTTTGGAGGTTTATAGCTCTTAACCTTTTACAATATCAGTAAAATGAGGTTTAAACAACATCCGACCAATAATGAGATCAGCCAGGCCCGGATTATCGCCGGATTTGCCAAAACCTGCCGTTCGTCGGTACTTTCGAAATTACGGGGCGAAATCGCTCCAGAGGGTTTATTGGCACAAGTGCCCACGATTGGTCCTGGACTAGCTCCACCGATCGTTGAGGTACTGAGGGTTCAGTCACTTGAAGAATTGAAGCAGACTGCGCATAACGGCCGTTTGGCAAGCCTGAAAGGATTTGGACCGCGAAGGACGGAAACGATTCAATTGACCTTAGCCGGCATGTTGGGGAGACGGGCGCAACAGCGTTGGAGGAATTTCAAAGAAAAACAGAGCGGAAAAGTGGTCCGTCGTTCGATTGAAACCCCACTACAACTAGACGAATTGTACCATTCAAAAGCGGCTTCCGGTGAATTGAAGTTGATAGCGCCTCGTAGACTCAATCCTGAAGGTATTGCCTGATTGTCACCTCTTTTCCTTAGTAGCGTACTCAATAAAAAATGTGATTGCCATGACAGTAGAAAAATTTATGCAGATCTCGCTTACGGACTCAGAATTGAAGGGCGATTTGATCATTCCTGAAGAAGCGATCGGTTTGATCATTTTTGCCCATGGTAGTGGCAGTAGCCGGAATAGTCCTCGCAATGTTTTTGTAGCCAATTTCCTGCAGGAGAGAGGGTTTGCAACTCTTTTGTTCGACCTGCTGACGGAAGAGGAGGACCTGGTTTATCAGAACCGTTTTGACATTGATTTGTTGGCGTCACGCCTGGTTGAGGTAACGAAGTGGGCCACCACCGATGCTCGGGTGAAAGGAATGCCGATCGGCTATTTTGGGTCAAGTACCGGAGCGGCTTCGGCTCTTCGCGCCGCTGCGCAACTTCCGGAAGTCATTCAGGCAGTAGTATCAAGAGGTGGCCGACCGGACCTGGCATCGAGTATATTACCAGCCGTACATTCGCCCATTCTGCTGATTGTCGGCAGCCTCGATAAGTACGTCATTCACTTGAATCAACAAGCTCAAGAAAAATTACCGGGAAACGGAGAAATACGGATTGTGATCGGTGCCTCCCATTTGTTTTCTGAGCCGGGTAAGCTGGAAGAAGTAGCTGAATTGGCAACTCATTGGTTTGAAATTCACTTAAACGGCTGATTTACGCCTTTATCTTTCACGACAAAGCTTAGGTTGATCCGAAGTTGGAATCATGACCAGAATCAATTTTGGTTATGATAAATGCCTGAACAAAGTAATCCATGTCTGCCGAAATTTATGATCAGAAAAAAAGAAAACCATCATGGAAGAATATGGGAATACACTGATCCTGGGTTATTGGCATTACGCCGACATTAAAGACCTTCATCACCGCAGCCGTATGTGGTTGTCCAAAATCGTCTTTTGGAAGGATGAACTTCACTTCATGGAAGAACTGATCAATGATCATTTGATCTTTTTTATGGATAAGCAGAGATCAGAGGAGAATATCTTGGTGATGGACAAAGTCACCAAATCTTTTTCGCTTGACTTGAATCTGCTCGAGAAAAAAGTACAACATCACGAACGGGATTTGAAGAAGGTGGTGTTGGAAGGAAGCAAGGAACTGGAAAAGCACTATCGAAAAGATCATGGCGTCCTGGAGGAAAAAATAGAGCATTTTGCCAACGACTATTATCAAACTCGCCGACAGTATTTCAAACTGGTGACGGAAATTATTCGAGCAGAAAAAACATTGAAACTGATCAGATCCCTTACTTAAGTAATCATTCCTAACCGATCAAAAATATACTGTCATGGCCTTAATTAAACAACATCTCAAAACAAAGCCAGTCTGCAAGGTAACCTTTACGCTCTCGGAACAATCGGTTGATCCGGAGGCAAAAGAAGTCAAGGTGGTCGGAGAGTTTAACGACTGGAATTGGCGGCAGGGAGTGACCATGAAAAAGAAGAACGGCGAATACCAGGCCGCAATCAAGTTAGAGAGAGGGCGGGAATACCAATTTCGATATTTGGTCGACAATGAAGTTTGGGTAAATGATTGGTATGCTGATCGGTATGTCGCTACACCTTTCGGTGAGGAGAACTCCGTCGTCCATACTTATTTTTGAGGCTGCCCCTGGTTTTACAATTCCAATTCTGCTTTATCCTGTAGAATCAGCAAAGGTAATTGAGTGTGGTAAACTTCTTTGAGGGTAGCACTTTCGTGAAAGACCCGATCCAATAGACTACGTTTTCTTCGGATCATGCACAATAGGTCCGGACGAACCTGCCCAACAGCGTCTTTGATGGCTGCATGAACATCCTTAAAGGAAGCCACATTTTGATGAATGGAGTGATCCAGGTCAATCAGGAAATCCTTGAGGTGGGGGTCCATGCCTTGATCCTCGCCATCTATCTTCCAATGGTAGATAGTGGTGGACGAACGCCAACGCCTTGCTAATTCTTGCATGGGGTGAAGGACTTCAGCAGATGTGATCGGGTACCTGTCAACCGCCAGGAGGATGGTTTTGACGGGTTTTACAACGCTGTCTGTTGGGATCACCAGTAAAGGAGAACTAATCTGTTTCATGACTCCCCCGGTAGTACTTCCAATAAAAACTTCTTTCAACCCGGAAGCACCTTTTGTTCCCATAACGGTCAAATCATAATCTTTTGCAATGTGAGCCACAAAAGGGATGGGATTACCTAGGATGGCCTGCTGGGTAATGCGGGCCCCATTCTTTAAAACGGGTCGAATGCGTTTGGTGATTTCGCTCAAATTCTTATCCGCATTTTCCTGCACAAATTGCTCAACCGTTGTGTAAGTTCTCAAGGAACCATGGATCAGGAAGGTATGTAGTAGATGGATGGTACTGCCAAAAGCATTCGCAATCTCAATAGCGTGCTGCAATGCATTGAAAGCATGATCGGAAAAGTCTGTCGGTACCAGTATTTTTTTCATTGCTATGGGTTTATGTCGATCTCATGATCCTATTATTATGGGGTCAATATTTCGAAATAAATACCATTGGAGATGTGATAATTTTCAGAATCAATGATGATTATGGTCAGACAGACCCTAGTTCGAATTAGCATTATAATCAGTGTTTTGGTTTGATTTAGTATTTGCCTGGTAAAGAAATTGGGATTGATGAATGTCATTTGTTTTTATGGATTAAATCATTGATTGTCAAATATTTTTGAGGTTATATTGCACGGCCATGGGCGGAGTAATTGCTCCTGGAATTATACTTTCAACTTTCACAATGAGAATCACACATTACCTATACAATGCTTTTACCATTGAATCCGGAAATAAGAAAATTGCGATAGATCCCGGTGGTCTTATGTTTTACTTTTTTCGATTCACGACCTTGATTCCTAAAGCCGAATGGAAAGGCATCACCCACATCTTTGTGACTCACGGAGACCCCGATCACTATTGGCATGCAGATCGACTGGCAGCAATTTCTAATGCTCCGATTATTTGCAACAAAACCATGATCAAGGAGATGAATGGCAAAAACTTAATGCTCGGTCCAAGAGATAGAGGGCTTGCCTTCACCAAAGAATTCAATAAGGTCAGGACCATTTCTGTCGATGAAACCATTGAGATAGACGGGATGACAGTTACGGGGATAAAGGCAACACATGGCCCACTTACCATCAGTTTCGGACCTATTTCTAAGACGCTGTGCCCGGGACCTAAAGAAAGGATTGGATGGGGAGCCATTGGTTTTAAGATTCAATTGGATGGTAAAATGATTGTTAATCTTGGCGACACACTCCTTCATGCTGATGATTGGAAGTCAATACAGCGCCCAGATGTTCTGATGATACCAATCGGGGGGAAAGCAGTACACAATACCATGGATGAAAAAGAAGCCTTACAGGCGGTGGAATTAATGAAGCCGAAACTGGTGATTCCATGTCATTACAACTGTCCGGCCTTCTTCAGTACGAAGTTCAACCCTGCTGACGATAAAGAATTCAAAAGAGAAGTGGCAAAATTGGGCATCGAATGCACCGTACTTCGCAGTGGAGATTTTATCATCGTTTGAAAGACCATCTAAAAACAATAAATCATGAGATACAATACCGTTGTAATCGGTGGAGGTTTAGCTGGATTGACTGCCGGAGCTACCCTGGCAAAATTTGGCAAAAAAGTCCTTTTATTGGAACAGCATTACAAGCCCGGAGGCTGTGCAACTACCTTTAAGCGGGGTGATTTCATTGTGGAAGTCGGCCTGCATGAGATGAGTGGCTTAGTAGAGAATGGCTCCATTCCGCGCATATTTGATATGCTGGATGTCAATCAAGAGATTGATTTTCTGCGAGTACCTGAGTTCTATGCGGTACTTTCAGACCGGGAGAAGTTTGTGTTTCCACACGGCTATGATGCCGCAACCAAGGCGCTAATCGACAGATATCCTGAGGATGAAAAAGGCATCAAACGGTTTATGAAATTGATTGCCGGCATACGAAGGGAGGCCGTCAATTTGCCTCGTACGCCACTAAAACGTAAGCTGATTTATCCACTGATGCCATTGTTATACCCCAACCTGGTAGAAGGATCCCGACATACGGTTGGATCTTGGTTAGATAAGCACATCATCAATGAAAACGCAAAACTCGACCTGGTGGCGCATCTTGCTTATTGGGGAGATGATCCGTACTCCTTGTCGATGTTTTACTTTGGTATGCCGTTTTCGGGCTTTGTCGAAAACGGCGGTCACTTTATTAAAGGTGGTTCCCAACAGCTTTCCAACCATCTGGCGGCATACATTGAAAAGCAGGGTGGTTGTGTATTATTGGGGAAAAAGGCCGAAAAAATCCTCACTCACAATGGCAAGGTGACCGGAGTGACCTTCCGCGATAGTTTTAATGAAAGTTTCGATCCTATCACGATTCCATGCGATAACGTTGTGGCCAACTGCGCCATCCCATTGGTACCCGATTTGTTGGACCAACCTTATGCCGGACAGCTCAAACAAAAAATCAGTTCCAAGACCAATTCTTGCTCCTTATTGTGCATCTACCTTGGTTTTGGAAAAGATGTGGGAGCCTTTGGGGTTAAGCACTACTCCAATTACATGGCGGGAGATGGTGTCAAAACCTTGAAGGACATTAAACCCAACCATCTAGGCGATTGGTCAAAACGCAGTTTCATTTTTGTGGATTACGGCAAGGTAGATGCCCAACTGGCGCCTCCCGACAAATCTGAAGGTGTCATTTGTGCGGTTGATTACCTTAAAGACTGGGAAGGACTCGGTGAAGAAGAATACAAGGCCAAGAAAGAAGAAGTAGCCCAAGTTTTATTACAGCGATTAGAAAAGCAATTTCCCGGAATAAGAGACAGTATTGAATACTATGAAGTCTCTACACCCAAAACGATTCAACGATACACCTCGAATCCCAGTGGATCGGTTTATGGATACGCCCAAACCATAGAACAATCCGGAACCAAGCGATTTAGAAATAATTTCTTGATTCCGAATTTGTACTTCGCATCGGCATGGGCATTTCCCGGCGGCGGCTTTGAAGGAAGCATTACGACGGGTTTTCTAGCGGCCTTGCAGATGAATAGAGATAACATATGGTCGGCGTGTAATGAGGCGAAATATGTTGACCGGAGAATTGTGCCACTCTTGGAGCGCAAGAAAATCAATGACAAAACGCTGGAACTGAGATTTGAAAAACCCGCCAATTTTCATCACGAACCAGGGCAGTATGTCATCCTTAAACTCACGAACCCCAAGGTAACTAAATTGGACTTACCCTATCGCTGGCTTCCCGTAGTTTCTTCTGCGGAAGGAGAGGGCGTTTGCTTTCACATTAAACTGGATGATAGCAGCTTTTCCAAAAGTTGCGAGCAGTTGAATGAAGAAGATAAAGCATTGGTATTCGGTCCTATGGCCTAGCAATGCTATTTGATCATTAAATTGAAACATTATGAAGGGCGCCATTTTTTTCTCCGGGAAGTACGGTAGTACGGAACAATACAGTAAATGGATCAGTGAAGCCACCGGCCTGCCGGTATTCGATATCAAAGATGCCGGTGCCGATCCATCGCAATACGACTTTCTGATATTGGGCAGTTCGATATTGTATTTTAAACTGACCAATCGGAAGTGGGTGAAGAAAAATCTAGCCATCCTTACGGATAGGTCAAAGGCTTTGTTTTCGGTTTCAGGGGCCGGGGCCGGCGACAAGCTCAATGGATGGGTTGCTAACTCACTGCCGACGGAGCTATTGTCTCGAATAGAACACTTTGCCCTGAGCGGTAAGTTAGATCATTCAAAAGTCAGTTGGTGGGTCAGACTTATTTTGCAGATTGGGGCCCTTTTTAATCCTGACCCCGAAGCCAGTAAAGACGAACGGTATGGCTTTGATTACATGGATAAGTCTAGTATTGAACCAATTGTAAGGCTGATTGAACAACTTCATACCGTGATTAAAAGCAAAAATGATGGCTAACGATTTAAAGATTTTAGCAATTTGCGGAAGCCCCCACCGAGGGAATACGTACGACATACTTAACATGCTTGAGCAAAGTAATCCTGAAGTAGATTTCAACATTCTCATGCTTTCCGAACTGAATCTCAAGGATTGCTTCGGTTGCTATTCATGTATCAATAGGGGAGAAGAGACTTGTCCACTCAAAGATGATCGCGATACCATCATCAAAGAAATGATAGATGCGGATGGGACCATATTTGCATCTCCTACCTACGCAAGAATGATCAGCGCATTAATGAAGAAATTTGTCGAGAGAACAAGCTATATCGCTCATCGACCGATGTTCTTCGGCAAATATGCTATGGCGTTGGCCACCTGTGCAGGATTTGGTGCAGACCTGACCTGTAAGTATTTGACTGAAAATTTTACCCAATACGGATTTAAATTTGTATCGTCGGTGGAACTTATGGTAGCCAGTAAATCCGAAAGTGAAACAAAGCATAATCATCATAAGGCAAGAATTGCCTATCAAAAATTGATTGATGCCATTAAATCTCACAAGAAATTCGAACCCTCGCTAAACCAATTGGTATACTTCAACATCTTCAAATCAATTTCAGAATTGAATAAACTGAAAGGATGGGCCGATTATGAGTTCTACAAGGACAAGAAAGATTTCTATTATGATGTCGAAGTTCCTTTATTGAAAAATAAGCTAGCTAAGTGGATCGCAGGAAAAGAAATTAAAAAAATGAAGGCAAATAAGTAGATTTCGAATTAAATCGACCACCGTGTGAGAATGCATCGGTACTGACCAATTGAAACGGAAAATGGAGGATGGTTTAAAAAAAAGGATTTAGATCACTTACTTACAATCATCTAAAATTTACAAGATTTGGATATATTCAATGCAAAAATTGACATGAGAGCCTACATCATTGCCCTATTGACCCTATTTGTTTCTGTTGGTGCCGATGCGCAAAGTCCGGATCAGAAGGTAGCTAAAGGATTTGTATTTCACGATACCAATGAAAATCGTACTAAGGAGGATGCTGAAAAGGGGATTCCCGAAGTGGCAGTTTCTAACGGTGTTGATATCGTCTTGACCGATGAAAACGGAGCGTATGAAATTCCGGTATCTGATGATGCCGTAATTTTTGTTATTAAGCCCAGAGATTGGATGACTCCTTTGAATGAGCATGATTTGCCGCAGTTCTACTACCTCCATAAACCCAATGGATATCCCGATAATTTTACCTACAAGGGAGTAGAACCAACCGGAGACCTACCTGATGAAGTTAATTTTCCATTGTACCGGGAAGAAAGTCACCAAAATTACAAAATGGTTGTTTTCGGTGATCCGCAACCTTATGATATTGAGATGATTGACTTTCTGGCCGATGACATCATCAGCGAACTCATCGGAAAACACCAACTCAAATTTGGGATGACCATGGGCGATATTGTCGGAGACAACCTTGACCTTTTTAGTCCTCTCAATCAAGCGGTGGCAAAGCTTGAAATTCCCTGGTATAATGTTTTGGGAAATCATGACATCAACTATATGGCCCCTACGGATGAACTTTCGGATGAAACTTTTGAAAGAGTCTTTGGGCCCGCTACGTATGCTTTTGTGTATGGTGATGTCCATTTCATCGTGCTGGATGATGTCATTCACGAAAGTGTTGCCGGTTCCAGAAAATACGTAGGAGGATTAAGGCCAGACCAATTCGAATTTGTTTCCAACTATCTGGACCTCGTTCCTAAAAATCATCTAATCGTCCTGGCCATGCATATCCCATTGGTCCAGCACGGTGAATCATTCCGGCAAAGTGATCAGAAAAAGCTATTCGATCTTTTAAAAGACTTTCCCCATACCTTGTCCATTTCTGCACATACCCATGTGCACGATCATAAATTTTTCCATCAGGATTCTACCGATTGGCAGCAGGCTAAACCGCATCACCACTTTAACGTCGGTACGACTTCCGGAAGCTGGTGGAATGGTATGAGGAATGAAGTCGATGTGCCCCACACTATGATGCGAGATGGAACGCCTAACGGCTATTCCTTTATAACGTTCAATGGTACAGAATACATCATTGACTGGAAGGTTGCCGGAAGCCCTGCAGACCATCAGATGAACATTCACCTTCCCAGGGGAATAGTAGCCGATAAACTCGACACGGTACTTCTCACCGTTAATTTTTTTAATGGTAGTGAACAATCAAAATTGGAGTACCGAGTAAAAGGTATTTCGGAATGGAAGCAAATGGAGAAAGTGGAGAAATACGATCCTTACTATTTAAAAATTGATCAGCGTTGGAAACAATTCGAGAAAATTGATCTGAAAAGCAAATGGGAGGAAACATTTGAACCGGATGTAACGCCTCCGGGATCACCAATGCCGGCACCAAGAATATCCACCCACCTTTGGGAGACCAACCTCGGGAGTAATTTTCCGGCAGGTAGGCATGTTATAGAGGTCAGGGCCAAAGACAGGTATGGGCGTGTGTTTACAAATTATTCAAGTATAAGAGTTGTAAAAGAGTGAAAGTGCGTATATAGATCGTTGCAATCAGATCTGTTCAGTTGTTCGTTCAACTTCATGGACTCAGGTCCAATCTGATTCTTCCAATTCAAAAAGATCATCGACCTTTGTCTTAAGAACAACGGAGATTTTTAATGCTAATGCTGTCGATGGAACAAAACGTCCTTTTTCAATGGCATGAATAGTTTGTCGTGTAACATTGACTTTTTTAGCTAAAGCAGCTTGTATTTCATTCCCTGGTTTTTAGAATCCAGAAGCTGATAAAAGCGATTAGCAGACAAATCAACGCAAACCAATAAGATGACATACCGTTTTCCTGATTACCATCTGGATGCGTGATGATTTAGTTTGCTATGGTTGCTGAAATGCAGGTTATGACAAACCCGATAGCAAGCACTTAAATTACAAAGAAGGAACTAATCAATAATTGCGAGTAATAACATGAGTACTGTCAACAATCAGTTGCAAAAACTAATAAACAACGAAATTGCAAAGCGACACACCTATAGTGTTTTACTGGGGGTGCAGTCTGGTGACAGAAAAATAGACTTTCAAGGAGCCGCAGGGGAAGCTTCACCCGCCAGCCCCTACTTTGTTGCCAGCATAGCCAAAATCTTTACGACGGCAGTCATTATGCAGCTGGTTGATGAGGAAAAGCTACGCCTGGACGATCCCATCGAGAGACACCTTTCGCATCTGCCACTTGATGGAATCCACATTTATCAGGGCATTGATTACAGCAGGCAACTAAAAGTCTATCAGTTACTTCACCAGACATCCGGTTTGCCGGATTATTTCGATGGCGGTTTAGCAGAAGATTTCAAAAAAAATCAGGATCGCTGTTACAGCGTAGAAGATGTCCTGGAAATGGCTCGCAATTCGACCCCTTTTGCAGCACCTGACAGTGGAAAATCTTATTATTCGGATACGAATTTCCAGCTTCTTGGTGCACTCATCGAGAGCATCACCGAGCAACGCTTAGCCAATGTGTTCAAGACACGCATTTTTGATCCCTTGGGAATGACAGAATCCTACCTGTTCGACAGTAAAAACCCGCCAAGATCAAAAGAACCGCTAACGCCTTACTATAAAGATACCAGGCTATCGATACCATTAGCAATAACATCCGAGCGCGGTACCGGCGGAGCGGTATCAACAATGACTGATTCTTTACTCTTTTTGCGAGCTTTTTTTGCGGGCAAACTTTTCAATAAAGCTCATTTTGATCGTATGATGCAATGGAACTCGATGTTCTTTCCCATGCACTACGGCTATGGTATTTGGCGTTATCAGCTACCTCGATGGATGAACCTATTCCGTGAAACCCCCGAATTTATTGGCCATGCCGGCATATGGGGAGCCATGGCATTTTACAATCCCAAAAACGACATTTACATTGTTGGTACCCTGAATCAACTTGATAAGCCAGCAAGACAGTTTGGTTTCCTGCCAAAGGTACTGAAGATCGTAACTTAATTCCTCGCACAACAAGCATCGCCCGGTAAATTTCAATGTAAGCAATACTCTTTTTGCGTATATTGCCTAACAGAGTGCCACCGTCGTCCAGGCGCCATTGGCGCTCCCGCTATCATTCATCCAAAAGAAATGGGAACTAAAGGAAACAAAGAATCTAACAAAGTCATAACTACCGATAATGGCGTTCCAGGGCCAACGTACTTAGATGGATTTACCGCAAATTTTGATCGTGCTAGAAAACTGCATCGTCATGAATGGTGCAGGAAACTAGTGGATAAGAGTGGTAATAATCAATTTAGGATAAAATATTACGGACAAATTCATCCTAAATATCATCTGATAGTGGCCACCGAATTTGCCCCGATTCTCGTCTACGCCGAAGCCATCAATTCCAAGGAATCAATCTTGATTTTTGACGGGTGCTTATTTGGTTACAATGCCATGTTTTGTGACGAATTTTCGAAAGAACAAATTGAAAATAGACCAACCGATCAATACTTCTCGGATAAAAACGGGAATGATGTTTTTGAGGTAATTATCACCACTCAAAACGGATTTGACTATGATGAAGCATTCGGGGCTGAAGTAGATGATAACGGGAACATAGCGTTGATAAATGGTTCGACTATGAATTTTGAAGAGGCCAAAAGAAATGGTTTTGATTGGATCATGGTTCGTTTAATCACCAACGAAGGAAAGGAAATAGAATGTATTTCAGAAGAAACTGCATAATTTTGCGTCATCCACTATAAATAAATCTTACCCTACAAAAAATGTCTTCAATTTCCATCAATTCAAAAAAACCTAGACTTTCCTTCTGGCAAATCTGGAACATGAGTTTTGGTTTTCTGGGCATCCAATTTGGATTTGCACTTCAAAATGCTAATGTCAGCCGAATCTTTGAAACCTTAGGCGCCTCTAAAGATGAATTACCCATTTTATGGCTGGCGGCTCCGGTAACGGGCTTACTTGTTCAACCCATTATTGGTTATTACAGTGACCGAACATGGCATCCTAAATGGGGGCGCCGACGACCATTCTTTGCCATTGGTGCCATATTGGCTACCATCGCCCTGTTTTTAATGCCCAACTCTACGGCGCTTTGGATGGCGGTTATTATGCTATGGCTGATGGATGCCTCCATCAATATCAGCATGGAACCTTTCAGAGCCTTCGTTGGAGATATGTTACCCAATGAACAAAGGACAAGTGGTTTTGCCATGCAAAGCTTTTTTATCGGGGTAGGGGCGATCATAGCATCGGCGCTTCCTTATGTTTTTACCAACTGGTTTGGCGTCAGCAATGTTGCCAATGATGGAGGTATTCCGGATTCGGTCAGATGGTCTTTTTACCTGGGAGGCATTGCCTATTTTGTGGCCGTCATGTGGACCGTTTTCAATACCGAAGAATACCCGCCCGATGATATTGAAAAATTGAAAGCAGAAAATGCAGAGCAGGGCATCTGGGATGGATTAATCGAATCCTTCAAAGGAATTTTCAAGATGCCGAAGACAATGGTTCAATTATCCTTTGTTCAGTTTTTCTCTTGGTTTGCCTTGTTTGCTATGTGGATTTACACGACTTCTGCAGTGACCAGTCATATTTATGGTACGGAGGATACGACTTCTGCTGCCTATAATGAAGGAGCTGATTGGGTAGGAATATGCTTCGCTATTTATAACGGTATAGCGGCATTGGTAGCCTTTTTGCTGCCGGTTATTGCTCGATATACAAGTCGAAGAATAACGCACTTGCTTGCTTTGGCTAGTGGAGCTTTGGGTTTAATTTCTATCTATTTCATAACGGATCCAGCGATGCTGTTGGTGTCAATGCTTGGAGTTGGGATTGCCTGGGCCAGTATTTTATCTATGCCTTATGCTATGTTATCAAGTATCCTGCCCGCTGACAAAATGGGGTATTACATGGGAGTATTTAACTTTTTTATTGTGATTCCTCAAATTGTAGCTGCGGGTATCCTAGGGTTTATTTTAAAGAACTTCTTTGATAACGTTTCGGTATTCGCCCTGGTCATCGGAGGAGTCGCTATGCTGATTGCTGCGGCACTCTGTTTGATTGTAGAAGATAACGAGGAGAGTACTGACTAACTCGATTAAAATCAGAACTTTAGACAACTTCTATTTAAAAAGGCCTTTCATGAATTCAAACAAATACCTAATCGCTTATCTTTTTTTCCTGGTAGCAGGCTGCAGTACGGTCAAAAAGGGAGCAGAAACATCCATTAACGTACCGGCAGCGAACACATCTATTTCCAATTTTTGGAAAAGTGCCACGGTCTATTTTTTATTGACCGACCGATTCCACAATGGAGATGAGGCAAATGATTTATCGCTAAACCGAAAAAAAGATGGGGCTGTCTTACGCAGCTTTGAAGGAGGAGATTTAAAGGGAATTACGAAAAAAATTGAAGAAGGCTATTTTGACAAACTAGGGGTAAATGCTATTTGGATGACGCCCGTAGTAGAACAAATTCATGGTTCTACCGATGAAGGAACGGGAAAGACCTACGCTTATCACGGATACTGGGCTAAGGATTGGACGCAGTTGGACCCTAATTTTGGTACCGAACGGGACTTCGCAGCATTGGTTGCTGCCGCGCACCAACGAGGTATCCGAATTTTAATGGACGTGGTGATCAATCATACGGGGCCGGTTACGGATTTGGATACTCAATGGCCCGATGGTTGGGTGCGCACCAAACCTACCTGCAACTACCGAGATTTTGAATCTACGGTTACTTGTACTTTAGTCGAAAATCTACCGGATATTAAAACGGAAAGCGATGCGGCCGTTGAACTTCCTCCTTTCTTAAAAGCAAAATGGGCAGCAGAAGGTCGATTGGCAGCAGAAGAAAAAGCACTAGATGCCTTTTTTGAGAAAACAGGATACCCCCGTGCTCCTCGATTTTACATTATTAAATGGTTGACAGATTGGATTCGCAAATATGGTATTGATGGTTTTCGGGTGGATACCGTCAAACATACGGAAGCGGAAATCTGGAAAGAATTAAAGGAAGCTTGTCGGGCTGCTTTTCTTGAATGGAAAGCCGCGAATTCTTCAAAGGTATTGGATGAAGAAGATTTTTACCTGGTCGGAGAAGTTTATGGATACCGGATAGAGGAGGAAAAAATGTATGATTATGGAGATAGAAAAGTAGATTTCTTCGCCAATGGTTTTGAAAGCTTGATTAACTTTTCTTTCAAACAGGATGCTACCAATACTTACGAAAGTCTGTTCAGCAAATACAGTGACATCCTGAACAATGAAAATATGCAATCCGTTGGTGTTTTGAATTATTTGACTTCTCACGACGATGGAAGCCCTTTCGACCCCCAGCGTGTTAAAAGTCATGAAACAGCTACCAAGTTATTGCTGTCACCGGGTGCCGCCCAAATATATTATGGAGATGAAACTGCTCGCCCGCTGGCAATAGCAGGTGCAAATGGAGATGCCAATTTACGTTCTTTTATGAATTGGACGGACCTGGATAAGCAGCCCTACAAAGATCTGCTAACTCATTGGCAAAAACTGGGACAATTCAGAAAAAGGCACCTGGCTATAGGTGCGGGCCAACATCAGCAATTACAAGCTGCTCCTTACCTTTTTAAAAGAACACTTCAAGTAAATAAAGAGCGTGAAGACAAAGTTTTAATTGGTTTAGACCTGGACAAGGGCGTCAAAAAAATCCCTGTTCATGAGACTTTTAAAGAAGGTGTTCAAGTAAGAGATTTTTATTCGGGAACCGTGACGACGGTCGAAAACGGTAAAATTCAGATAGATAGTCCGTATGACGTGGTCTTAATTGAGGCCGCTGAATGAGGCATTTAAACTCTTCAGCAATCCAACGATTAATCGGATTCGAGGAAATGATCACAGCATTTTGGTCGATGTGTTCTTCCCGACTTTCAAGATCACGCTACCAACCATCCTCTTATGGCCGGTAATGTTTTTCATATAATTTCCCCATTGCAAACTATTATAATCCCATTGATTGTTGATGATGATTACCGGACGGTCATTAACTTTGTCAAAGCGGCACGCTTGGGTGCCCGCGGCAACAATAGCTAGGACGGAGTTGGCTCCTGTCTTTAGGGAATAGGAATAGATATTTTCTTTCATCGAACGAACGATGTTGTTATAGGAGAACTTCGGCTCCAGGCCCAGGTAGTAGAATCCTTTGGTGTCCAGTTCCCAATCGTGCTGTGGCTCCTGGCGATAAGCCATTGGCGGTTTTTGATGTACATCCACTTCCCCGTAAGGGCTCCCCAAATGATTTTTGGGATAAGCGGAAAAATAGGCATTCCTTTCCCAGCTGAGCTTTTCAAAGGCATCTCCGGTCAGAAATTTAATGCCCTCTTCCTGGATTTTTTTACCGTTGGGCGCATCCTCAATTTCATAATTGATCATGAATACACCGTTGTCATCAATTTGGATGGAAAAACGAGCCGCTATTTTGTCGTACAAACCGCTGGTATGAAGCGTAGCAATGCCATCGATGGTTTCAAAACTGAAATCTTTAAGGGTCCAGTTTTGAGCGTAATCATCCATTTCAATCGTCGAAAACTGGACTTCTTTCCCGGGATACTTAAGATTGATAAAGGGGCCGGTTTCTACCAATAGTTCACCATCGACCTTCAGGTTTTCGAGTAGTCCGGTCTTTTTATTGATTTCCACTTCAAACGATTTCCCTGAGAGGACGATCTGGTTTGGAGTTTCGTTGATCTTTAAATCGCCTTTTTTACAAACCGGCAGATCAATCGTTTTTTCACCCAGCTGAAGGTTGTATTCATCGATTAGAAAAGTGTCGTTCTGGTAAAACCGGATATTTAGTGGCTCATCCGAGTTCCACTCGTTCGGTGGTAAAACGAGGTTCCCTTTTTCGTGCGGTCCAAGCGCGACATTTTGAAGAACACCGGAGTTGTTGCCGTATTTCCATACGATCCTCAATTCACTGAAATTGGTGTGGTCGAATCGATTAAAAATGGGAATGCTCAAGGCTTCATTGGGTTGAAAGTCATGGATCTGTTTGATGTGGATCTTGGTCGGAGAGTAGGCTTTTTTCGTAAGCCAGAACTCGGGTTTTTTACGTCTCCAGGTATCGACTATGCCCCATTCGCCGTAGCCCACCGTAGGGCCTTCAAAACGGGAAGGGATGATATCCTTGTCCAGTATTCCCCACCATTCATTGAAACCTTCCAAGTCATCCGGAAGCATAAAAGTTTCATCCAGCATACACCAGATAGCGCCTCCCAACCCACCGTCCGCTTCAAACAGGAGGGTCCACATTTTATCGAGGCTTTGCCCCCAGAAGTTGCGAGCGTTTGGATCTTCTTTTAATTCGAAATTATTATAACAGGCCACGTGTGCCCATTCATCAAAAAGTACCGGCATCGATTCATACTCGAAGCCCTTCGTTTCTATTCCATATTGCTCCAGATCGCCATTCCAGGCTGGATAATGCATACTCAGAATGTCATAAGCTTTGATTCCCTGGGGCACATTGCCAGGGTAGCTGAAAATGACCGGGCGAGTCGGATCATTTGTTTTCACCCATTTAAATGATTCCGCAAAATTGCTACCAAAAGTACTTTCGTTTCCGATCGACCAGATGATGATACTGGGATGATTGCGGTGGTTTTGTACCATTTCCTCCAACTGGAATAAATACTGTTCTCTGAATGCCGGGTCATCGGCAGAAGCTCCCGTAGCCTGGTAGGCCAGTGTCCGGTGCGAACCCACAAAACAGACTGCGGTTTCATCTTCCACGTAGATCCCGTGCTCATCACAGTAATCCAGAAATGCCTCCGTTGGTGGATAGTGTGAAGTCCGGATAAAATTCATGTTGCTTTCTTTGGCCAATAGGACATCTTTCAGGTCGTACTCGGGTGTCGTCGTCCGACCTAAGGTTGGATGAATATCGTGCCGGCATGCTCCGCGCAATTTCACCGGTTTTCCGTTGACGAGCAATTTGTTTCCCTCGACTTTCAGCTCGCGAAATCCGACCTTGCTTTCGGTTTGCAAGATCGCTTTCCCATTTTCGAAAAGCGTCGTTTGCAGGGTATAAAGATTTGGGTGTTCGGCATCCCACTTTAAAGGGTTTTTGACCGGAACGACCAGTTGACCAACCTTTTCATCGATGTTTTTTTCTACATCTCCCACCGATGCACCCTCCGCATCCAGCAATTCCAGTTTTATGCTGGAAGGAATACGCTGGGTAAGTTCATAGAAGACCTTTAATTCGGCATGTTGGTAGTGCTCGTCCAGGTGGGTTTCGAAATGAAATTGTTTGAAATTTTGCCGGGGAAGGGCCGCTAATTCCACATCTCTCAGGATGCCGCCAATTTGGTGTTTTGCGTATCCACTGGCATAGGAAACATCGTCCGTTCGATCCACCATTTCAACCGTCAGGATGGCACTTTCTCCCGGAACCACCCAATCGGTTATGTCACAGCTCCACTTGGTGAAACCTCCATAATGCTCCCTAACAAACCGACCATTTACCCAAACCCGGGCGTAACTGTAAACGCCAAAGAAATGAAGAAGCACCTGTTTTCCGTTGTAATCCAAAGGCACCGTAAACTTTTTCTTGTAGGCATAAGGTTGATCGTGTTTAATCGCAAATCCCTGCATTTGGCATTCTCCCGGAACCAGAATGTCCGACCAGCTGGAGAAGTCGACCTCGTTCTCCCAGAACTTTTCGGGTGGTGCCATCGAAAGTTTCCAGGTGCCGTTTAAGGAAATGACCGGCTTTTCGACTCCTTCAACCCATAATTTATGATGCATTGTTTTGGTTGTCATAGTTTTACAAGCGTTAAGCGCAATGGCGAGAATAATCAAAAAAGAGTAGATATTGGTTTTCATAATGCCAGTTTTAGTAGATCAGTGTGGATTAACCTCCTAATAATTTTGTCCAATTGGGTAATCCCAAAAAGTGGGAATCCTTCATAAATCCTGCATAACGGCAGACCGCCCTCCATCCATCAAGTAAGTCACACCCGTAATGAAGCCCGCATATTCGCTGCATAAAAAGGCAGTGAAAGCCCCGACCTCCTCGACCGCCCCTAATTTTCCAACCGGGTGTATCCTTAGCACATCCAATCGCTTCTTTTGGGGGTCCGGGAAGGACTCAAACCATGCTTCACCGCCCTCCGTCCGGACAAACCCGGGAGCGAGCCCAACAACTCTTATTTCAGGCCCCCATTGAACGGCCAGGGCCTTGACCATACCGGTGATCCCGGCCTTAGCAACATTGTAGGGAAAGCAATTTGGCAGGGTAGCATAGGCATGATTGGAGGACATTAGTAAAATCGTACCGTTGTTTTTTTTCAATTGCGTATAGCAGGCCTTGCTGATCAACCAATGGGATTTAAGGTTCAGGTCCATGTTCTCCTCCCACTGATCAATTCCACAGTTTTCTGGTGCCCCAAACCTGTTGGCTCCGGCATTGGAGATCAACAGATCAATCTTTCCGAAATGCCGGATAATGGTTGTTACGAAGGCGTTGATTTCTTCTTTTGATTTTACATCCAGTTGTTGGTAATAAGCCTTTTGTCCATACTGTTGTACCTGCTGCACAAAATTCATGGCTTCAGGACTATCCTCCGAATCCAGGCCACAGCCCGCGATGGTACATCCTGCCCGCGACATCATAGTGGCAATGCCTAAGCCAATGCCCTGCGTGGAACCCGTGACGATGGCGGTTTTTCCTTGTAAATCGATGGATAACATTTCTTGATTATTTAACAATGCCTTCAAATGTAGAAGCCTTCCTTTTCTTCCTTTATTCCCGGATGCTTTTCCATCTCTTCCTCTACCAGGTCTACACCCAATCCCGGTCGGGACGAAAGGACCAACTCGCCCCGCCGAAGGGGGATCGGATGGTCAATCACGCTATCTCTCCAAGGCACGTCGTTAAACATGAATTCCTGCCGGAAAAAGTTGGGTACCGATGCACACACATGAGCACTTGCCAGCGTAGACAAGGGGCCGTTGGGGTTATGGGGCGCTAATAACACCTGGTAGGTTTCCATCATGGTAGCCATCCTTTTCATCTCGGAGGGGCCGCCGCAACGGGTTATGTCGGGCATTAAAATATCACAGACACCAAGCTCGAGCAGCCGACGGATCCCGTGGCGGGTATAGTGTCGTTCGCCAACGCATATGGAAACAGCAGGGTTCAGCCGTTCGCGAAATGCTTTCAACATTTCAGGATTTTCCGGACCCAAAGGTTCTTCAAACCAGGTGATGTCGAGTTCGGCCAGGCGTTCTCCCATTTCGATGGCCGTTTTTTGGTTGAGCATGGCGTGTGTTTCTATCATGATGGCTACGTCGGGGCCAACTGCTTCCCGAACCGCCTTGCTTAAAGCGAACGAATGGTCCATCTGTGCCCGGCTTAGCGACAGGTTGGAAGAGAGATCATTTCCATAAAGGTAGTTGGTGTGGGCGAAGGGATCGAACTTCAGACCAGTGAAACCGGCCTCCACCACCTCTTTCGCCTGATTGGCGTAGTCTTTGGCATTAAAGCCCCCCTTAGTAAACCAATAATTGGCATACAGTTGGATTTTTTCTCTAAAGGCACCACCGAGTAATTCGTACATGGGCACACCCAGGGCTTTAGCTTTCAAGTCCATCAAAGCCATATCTATTCCGCTGATGGCACACATGCTGGCCCCGAAAGGGCCAATCCAATTCAGGTCGCGATACAGTTTTGTCCAGATGTAATCGACTCGCATTGGGTCCAAACCGATGATCCGGGTTCCGGCGTGTTTTGTCGCTGCTTCTACTATTGGACTACCCGGCCAATTGGTTGCTTCCCCTACGCCCGTTATCCCTTCGTCGGTATATATTTTCAGCAGGGTCCAATTGTATTTGACCCCTTCCACTGACCAAACTTTTACATCGGTTATTTTCATATCTTACGTTCTGGACCGGCGCTTCCGCAGAGAAGAGCCGGCGGGGTTCTCGAAAGCGAATTTCTCAGGGCAAGTGTGTGTTTTCGCAATGAGGATAAAGTGCCAACCTGAAGAGCTGTTTACATGATTCCATACTTTTCAAAAGCTTCCACGGCACTGCATCCATTTTGAATGGCTTGTTGAACCACTTTTTCACCGCGTGCTTTTTCCAGTGCAGCAGTAATTACTTCGTGCTCTATCGACTGCGGTATTACACAGACCCCGTCAATATCCCCGACAATGATATCTCCTGGATTGACCCGGACTCTCCCGATTTCTATCGGGACGCGATAATCGATCACTTTTCCTCTTGGAGCCTGGTCCTGAGCGTAGGGACCGTAAGAGAATGTCGGAAAATTCAATTGCAAAATGCCTATGGTGTCCCGCGAGTATCCATTAACCACGGCGCCGCAGGCTTTTAGTTGTATGGCCCGGGTACTCATCAACTCACCCCAGAGAGCATAATTGGGAGAGGCTCCCGTACAGACATACACTTCATTTTCTTTTAGATCATCCAGGGCTTCCAGCATTAAACCGAAGGGCTTGGACAGGTAGGGATTTGCTCCATTGCTTAGGTTTTCGCAACAATCTGCTTCCAAAACGGGCATTGCCCTGCCGACCACGATCATATCGTTTCTTAATGGCCGGATTTGTGGAGGCAAAAATTGGAAGATATAGCCCAGTTTGTCCATGATATCGCCAATCAAACCCAACCCAATCAACTGACGCATCATCACCGATTTAAAAAAGTTGGAGTTGATGTTTCAAAATTAGCCCGTGCAGCAACTATATTTCAGCACTATTTTAATCAGGTCTTGAACTTTCTTTATATTTTTGATTAGTATAAGTTCAATTATTGAATGAAACCGTATTTTACCACCGTAACTTCCAATTATGATCATGCCGTCACCATCAGATATGATGAGATGGAAGTCTTTTACCCACACTGGCATTATCACGATGAATACGAATTGGTTTACATCCACAAGAGTTCCGGGATCAGGTATGTTGGCGACAGCATCAATCCCTACCAGCCTGGCGATTTTGTATTGTTGGGCAGTTTATTACCTCACATTTGGATCAACAAAGTGGGAGAGGAGCCGAAGGAAAATACCGAATTGGCTGCATCTACGGTCATCCATTTTCAGCCAAAATTTGTGCACAATGGTTTTTTTGCACTGCCCGCCATGAAAAACCTAAAGGACCTCTTTGACCAGTCGGTCAGGGGCATTCGGTTTATCCAATTTCCTAACATTGAAGAACATCTCCAACGTATTCAGACCAGTACCTCCACCGATCGAATTATTGCTGTTCTTAGTCTTCTAGGCCACCTGTATAAGCACGATCAATATGAATTTCTCAGTAGCAAAGATTATCACCGGATAGCGCTCCGGCAGCGCAATAGCAGGCTTTCGAGCATCCACAATTTTATTGCGGGACATTTCAGAGAAAAAATCAAACTGGATACCCTGGCCGGTATTGCCCATATGACCCCTCAGGCCTTTTGCGGATATTTTAAAAGGAAAACCGGGAAAACGGTTTTTACCTATATAAACGATCTAAAAATTGGCTATAGCTGTAAACTATTGATCGAGACCGAATTGACCATTGACAACATCGCACTTCAGAGTGGTTTCAATAGTACTACTTTTTACAACCGGAAGTTTAAGGGAAAAATGCAGCTTACCCCCAGAGCGTACAGAAAAAAGTATAAGCTCTTCAACGGATACAAAAATTGAAGAATTACCCTCCTGAACCATAAGATATCATCACCTGCTTACCGATCGCGAAAGCGGCATTTAAAAGGGGCTCATCCAACAATTCCTACGTCAATCTGTCATTTCGCTAAACAAATAGGTTGACCTTCCGTTTTCTAATAGAAAAACTATGAGGTTATCGCTTGTTTTAATCCTTGGCCTTGCCTATATCACGGTGGCTTGCCAGACAATATCCAACCCCAAAGAGGAAAATTACTCCTACCCAATTCAGAAGACAGATAAAGAGTGGAAGGAAATTCTCTCGGATGAGCAATTTCACATACTGCGCCAGCAGGGTACAGAATATCCTTTTTCCGGAGCATATTGGGATAATAAGAAAGAAGGAACCTATTACTCCGCGGCTACCGGTCAACCCTTATTCAGCTCCAAGCATAAATATAAGTCAGGCACTGGATGGCCCAGCTTTTACAAGCCAATCGAAGAAGACGCCGTCAAAGAAATTGTCGACAGAAGCCACGGTATGGTCCGTACCGAAGTAGTCGATAGTGGAAGCGGCTCGCACCTTGGCCATGTATTTAATGATGGGCCGGCGCCAACCGGGCTGCGGTATTGTATGAACTCTGCTTCGCTGATATTTGTGGCCGACGGTGAGGAATTACCCGCCATAGTAAAAGAATGGCAAGCTAAATTCGGTAAATAATTCTTTCTAAATCCTAGGCAAGACTTCCACCACTTTTACCGTTTATCGTCATAACGGTGACCAATTTCGGGTTGGCCGTCTTTTTCTAAGGATCAAAAAGTCCATATGCTGTTGGGAGCCTCAATCTCAACAGCATAGACCATCCAATTTTCGTATTGAAGTTGTTCAAAGTTTCTCTTCCGGCTGCAAAATCCAGGTAAATGAACCTCAAAACGGCTTTTTTTATTACCGTAGCGCTGCTATGCAGAGAAAAAAACCAGTTCTGAGAACCATTAATCTAAATTTTTCACTTCGAAACAGAAACCTTAAACAACCTTTATTGTAAAATCTAACAATTATGAAGAGTTTATTGCTTAGTTTGCTTTTTTTGCTGGGATCGGGAAGCGATGCTTTCGCTGCTAAGCTGCCCAAAGTTGTTAAAAGGTCTTTTGAGAGCCGTTATTCCAAAGCCAGTGAGGTAGCCTGGGAATTCTCTGAAGAAGACAATTTTTGGATTGCATATTTTGATTTCGAAGGAGATCCCTGCGAAGGTTTTTTCTCCGTAGACGGCACCTGGGTGGAAACCTTGATTGAAATTGACGAAGCCGACCTTTCCGACCAAATGTTGGCCGGTGTGACCGGAGCGTTTCCCACGGCTGAAGAACTGGTCTCTACCCTTAGAAGAGAAAGTCCGGAAGGCCTCTTTTATTTGGTTACCGTTGGCGTTAGAGAAGACGACGAATTGGAAGAGTACACGATTGTGTTTGACGAAAAGGGGAACGTGATGAAGGATATCTGATGGTCGCGATACAGCAAATACGACTTCGTTCCCGTTTTGCGAATGCCGTCCGGATCGTTGATAAACAATTGCTGGGGGAAACGTTCTTTAAGGAAAGTCAAAAAGGCCTCCGGGATGGGTGGCGGAAGCCGCAGCCAAACTCTTGCTCTATTTGCACAGCAAACTCGGTCAGGAGCTCATTCCCATAATTTGAATAGTGATTGTCACAATCAAAAAACAGCTGGTTAGGGTCGGTTTTTCGGTCGATTAGAAAGGACAAGAAACTAAAATACTGACCACCTCTTTCCGCCACCGCTTGCTGAAGTTCGGATTCGAACTGCTGATAGGCAGCCAAATTTTCGGGTGCAGCACGGAGATACTCCACGGCAATTTTCGAAGGCAGATTGGTGAAAAAGGGTCGTGCTCCCCGGCCAAGTGCCGTTTTTGAGATCGCTTCAATATCCATCAAAAGTATTTTCCAATCGTCATCACTGTGATCAATTTCTTGAGGAAGATTTTGATTGCCCTTGAAAGAAGAAAGAATGAAACCAAATAACCTGCGGGAGTAAAAAAGATTTAAAAAGCACTCCATCTTCCGTTCCGGGCTTTGTGAAAGAACCGACTTGATTCCCAACCTTTTTACCCGCTTGAAATGTGTATTTCGTTGGTGCTCAAAAGCGGCCCAACTCCACTTAGATGACAAAGGGTCACCGGTATAGGCAATCGCTCCATATTCACATTCTTCCAGATTCCTGAAAGGTTTGAAGCGATCCGTCTCGAAACGTAATCTATCGTTGTCCTCAAAGTCATTTTCCAAAAAGAGAAAGGTCATGACGGCGTGATGGCGAAACTGTTTACTGAAATGCTCATAGAGTAAACTCATCTGTGTTGTTCCCAGAGAACTGCATCCAAGGTTGAGTACCGGTAACCCTAAACATTGACTGAAACGCCCGGCAGCAATACTGTCCTCCTCCAAACCAAACCCTTCAATGAAGCTATCGCCCAAAAATACAACCGTAGCATTATCTTCTGGGTCGGGCAGTCGACCACGGCTACCCAATTCATTGTAGTGCATTAAGACGTCAAAACAAGGGCCAACTTGTCGAAAATCACTATTCTTGGGATGCCAGGTAGTCCACGGATACAATGTATCGATCAAATGAGGGCCGCCCGGATCCGGTCTAAAATCGAATTGATCCTCCAGAGAAGCACTCAGGTAGGTAGGGTCCACTTCGATCTCCAGTAAATCCTTTTGACATACAGTAAGGTAAAGCATGGAAAACAACTCTACCAGCACAAAGGAAATCAATAAATTACCAATTAAGACTTTCATTGCTAACCAATTGAAACGTTACAAATGCCGGACTGTATGATTTTAATGGAGGGAAGAAGAAATCGACTCTCTCAGAGGAAGAACCGATTCGAATTTACAAATTAATAGTTGAAAATTTAAAGATTCTATACGTTTTCCGTTTGTTACATTGATGAATTTGTTTCCACCGCAGTGGCCGGGATTAGGCCCGAAGTGTATTTTCCAAATGCTCGTCAATTTCAACAAATGTCCATTCGCCCTCATTTTCTTCTTCACTATCCAATGAGTCAAACTGATCTTCAAGCGCTAAATCTTTGGTTGTATGTACATCCACCGGAGCCTGGTGGATCACTTTGCTGGTTACCATAGACTTACTGTTTCGAATTGGCCGTTCAGGCTTTTCCGCTTTCACCGATTCGACCGGTCTCATTTTTGCAGCAAGGCTCTTGGTCGTCGTAGGAACCGCTAGCAACCGGCGCTTATCGATTAATTCGCCGGTGACCGAACACACTCCGTACGCCTTATTGCGGATGCGAATCAGCGCGTTTTCCAGGTCGCGAATGTGCTTTTTTTGCCGATAGGCCATTTCCTGGAGGAATTCCTTTTCCACATAGTTGCCGCTATGATCATCCAGGTCATAATCGTTATCCTTGTTTTCATTGATGTCGATCAACTGGTGATGTAGTTGCTCGAGCTGTTCTTTTGCCTTTGCCAACTTGCCCTCTATCAGGGAGCGAAACATGGCCAAATCCTGATCCGAATACCTGGTAACTTCTTTTTGCATGATACTTTGGATTTTGATAGTTGAAGAAAAGACTCGATTTTTCGAAAAAGTCACCAACTTTTTTTCCAAAATTCATTTTTTCTTCAAGGGCTGTATTTATCAGCCAAGAACCCATGCAAGTATCGATGGTGCGACAATGGTTGGGATAGAGTCGGAAAGGAACAATAACTAATGGACCATGGGGGAATAGCAGGTCTGTTTAATCAAATCCTGGTCAGTGTTATTCATTGCGGTAACAAAGAAAATTTTGATTACAGCGTTCGGAGTAGGTGCTCTAAAA
The DNA here is from genome assembly GCA_028284395.1 of Saprospiraceae bacterium. Taxonomy (GTDB): domain Bacteria; phylum Bacteroidota; class Bacteroidia; order Chitinophagales; family Saprospiraceae; genus JANQRV01. The sequence continues at coordinate 443 of JANQRV010000604.1, read as the reverse complement.
CGCCTCCCTTAATTCGGATGGGGCTCCAACCAATAGTTTCAGGGGCAACAACCAAGGATTGCTCCTCGGTTTCCAAAGGGATCGTTGAATCAGTCCTGATCACCGAAAGATCAGTCTTTTCAACAATGTCCACCAAATCCGTGGGAGTGGGAATTGGACGAACCATTGTCCTGACTCGATTTAGCATATCCGTTGCTAATCTTTCATGGCTTTCGATGTTATAAACGACTACCTTCATAAGGCATTCTCTTTTAGATCTATAAAGGTTGAATAATGGGTTTCCATCCTATATTGAAAGAAAAGACTGAAAGCTTCGGAAAAGTCACCTATTTAGGAGAAAAATCTTAAGTAAGGGATCAAATTTGGTTTCTGATTCTGATCGAGGGGATTTTTTTCTTTGACAAGGCGCAAAAACCGGAGTTATGCCAGAGCATAATGAGGAT
>JANQRV010000592.1 GCA_028284395.1 Saprospiraceae bacterium | reverse complement strand
ACCTGGAGTCACGGAAAAACACAAATCTTGCCCCGCTCAATACTTCTACACTCTTCAGCAGCACAGATTCCGGTACGGGACTTGTCTGGTGTGATTTCTTCGGCGGAAAGGTGATGCCGTAAATGCCGTAGGGCTTGCCAGTTGCTTTCGACCAGCGCACCACATCTTTCTCGGCGACCAGTGAAGCTCCCGAACCGTGGAGCAGGAAATCGCACTTTTTGAAGGCCCTTTTTAAATCCGATTCTCCCGCAACGATTTTCAAAGAGGGAAAGCGCGCCAGCAATAGTTTGTCGACACCGTTATCGACCCGGCTGGGCCAAAGAAAAACTTCCACCTCCGGCAGGTAGGTTTCCAATAGTTTAAGAACCCCGGGCGTGTGGGCGATATCGCCGATGTTGATGGTTTGCCAGGAAGAACGTAGGAGAATCCGCTTCGGACGTTTGAAATTGCCCAGACTAAGAGCGGTACCAAGCCCGGCAGCGGAGCATCGCTGCAAAAACAGGCGTCGGCTTCTGGAAAATTGGTCTTGTTGCATGTTTACGAAGATACCAAGATTTTGGAAGAATTGAATCTGTCTGTCCCCCTGGTTCATGCGCCTTCGTTCTTCCTCAGCTCCGGTGGTATATTGACTTTTTCCCTTGGTCAAAGAATCACCAAAATTGTAAGAAAGACTCAGTTTGAATACCTTACCCTACGTATCGTATCGCCAGTCGTATACGATGTTCAGCTTCGGTTCATTACGGTCTCTCCTAACCACTTAAAGAATTCTCTTTGCCAGACCAAGCTGTTTTGGGCGGAAAGCACCCAGTGGTTTTCTTCCGGAAAGAATAAAAGTTTTGATTTTATACCACGCAGTTGCGCAGCCTGAAATGCCTCTAATCCCTGTCCAATAGGCACTCTAAAATCCTTTCCTCCCTGAATGATCATGATCGGTGAATCCCATTTGTCAACAAAATTTACCGGATTAAATTCGGCATAAGTTTTTTGAGCGGCAGCATTTTCTTTATCCCAATAAGCTCCACCAAGATCCCAATTCACAAAAAATAATTCTTCAGTGGTTCCATACATGGATCTCCAATTGAAAATGCCGTCGTGGGAAATAAATGATTTAAATCTACCTTCATGTCTTGAGGCCAGATAAAAAACCGAGTATCCTCCATAACTGGCGCCAACGCAACCCAATCTATCCTTATCCACGTAGGACTCTTTTGCAACATCATCAATTGCCGAAAGGTAGTCTTCCATATTTTGCCCGCCATAATCCTTTGAGATTTGTTCGTTCCATTCGACACCATGACCAGGCATCCCCCTTCGATTAGGAGCCACCACGATGTAGCCATTGGCGGCCATGAGCTGAAAGTTCCATCGGAAAGAATAAAACTGAGACAAAGCACCTTGGGGGCCACCTTGACAATAAAGAAGGGTCGGGTATTTTTTAGATGGGTCAAAATCCGGTGGATAAATCACCCACGTAACCATATCTTTTCCATCTGTTGTTTTGACCATCCTCTTATCTATCCTAGACATTTTGATGTCTTCATATATTTCATTATTCGCCTCCGACAATTGTTTCATTTCTCCGGTTTCGATATTCAGGTTATAGATCTCAGTGGCATGATTCATATCACATCTATACACAATTAGATGATTTCCACTTTGACCTATAATTCCATTTACATCAAATTGACCTGCAGAAATTTGTTTGGGCTTTGAATTGGTTTGCGTACCAACCGGAACGTCGATTTGAAAGGCATGGACGGTTCCGCCAACCGGAGCGTTAAAATAAATTTTTGATGCATCTGCACTCCAGATAAAGCCATTGACCGTTCCATCCCAATCTTTAGTGAGATTGACGTCTCCTTCCGGTAGCCTGACGATGATGTCATTTTTATCGGATTCATAACCATCTCTTTTCATCTGCAACCAGGCGAGGGTGCCAGTGGACGAAAATGCCGGATGGGTATCATACCCTTTATTGCCTTCTGTCAGATTGGTCGTTTGTCGGGTTTCAATATCGTATTCGTAGATATCTGAATTAGTGCTGACCGCATATTCGGTGCCCGCTAATTTCTTAGTGACGTACAACACTTTTTTAGAGTCCGGACTCCAGATGTAATCTTCATCACCACCAAAAGGCTTCTGCGGACAATCAAATGGTTTTCCCGCCATCAAATCAATGCCACTATCCAGGGCATCGGTTGCAGATTGAATGAATATATGACTATAGGATCCATCTTCCCAGGTGTCCCAGTGCCGGTAGTTGAGCTGATCGTATATGAAAACATTTGAACTAGGGACGTCATTGTAGTGGTCGGTACCGCTTACTTTCTGGAGTTTCACTTCTTTTGCTGTTAATTTCCATTTTCCGTCCGGGGATACATTTTTATCTTTCACCAGTTTCCCAACTTCATCCAAAGATTTCAGATCTCCACCATTTACGGAAACTGAAAAAGTTTTACTGGAGCGCTCATTGGTCTTTAAATCAAAAGTCGATGTTTGGTAAATGACCTGCTCCCCGTCATTGCTTAAGCCCACGGCAGAAACCCGATTTAATTCGATTAGCTGCTCCGGTGTCATTACCTTAGATTGGCCGATTCCAAAAGTCAGGATGCAAATGTTGCACAGTATGAATATCAAGATCTTCTTCATGGCGTATTGTTAAAGGTTTGATGGTGAAGATAACCCGTTAAGCCTGCAATTAATATTTTTTACGGGATAGAATTCCTGTTGAAATTGTAGAACGACTTCTCTTCCGCGAACAGGCGACTTCGACATTTAAAAACCGCCAACCCCATCATTAGAGCACCTGCCGTTTTATCCATTCAGCTGCATCATTTTGCGCGATCGGTTGATTATAAAAAGGATTTTAGCCATCTTCGACCGGTGAAAATAATTGGAGATGACCTTGATCGCTCCTTTTAGAAACGGTGACCTAGATAAACAATTATAAATTAAACCGATAAAAAATGAAAACCAATTACGTAGCAAGTGTTCTTTTGGTGTTTTGTATGATAGCGAACCTCCGGGCACAAAACGAAAAAAAACTCACGAATGACCAGGTCATAAAATTGTATGAAGGTTTGCGGGTGGCGGATGTAAGTGACGGGATGGACATGATTGGATTGATGAATGTAGGATTAGTCGACCAGTCCATTGCCCCCCTTTGGCGCGACAGTGAAAATTTTGGACATCAGTTCACCGGGATCGCACTAACGGTCCGATACATTCCGTCGCAAAAGAATCAAGCCCCCGAAACAAAAGACATTGAATCATACAAACACTGGCGCGACATGTGGTATACCCATGATTCGGGCGAACCGTTTATCGAAGAAATAAAACCCGGGAATGTCATTGTTATCGATAACAAAGGCGATGGTAAAATGGATTGTGGCTCGGTCGGATCAAACAACAGTATGATATGGCTGTCGAAAGGAGCCGTTGGAATTGTTACCTCTGGCGGCATCCGCGATAGTGATGAAGTGATCAAACAAAAGGTCCCGGTTTACACTGATTACAACAACCGCGGACGCGGCATCCGTCCGGGGCGGAATATCCTGGAATCGTACAACAAGCCTGTTGTAATTGGTGAAACACTGATCAATCCCGGAGACGTTATTGTGGCCGATTCTGATGGAGTCATAGTGGTACCGCGCGAAAAAGCTGTTGTAGTAGCTGATGCCGCTCGTGAAGAGTTAAATATTGATAAAGAAGCCCGCAGGAAATTGTATCAGAAACTTGGTATTCCATTTGACTTCACCGTAGAAGAAAAAAATTAGATAATTATTCCATTTTTTTAAACCTATTTGCAAATCCATGAGGGTATCCGTTATTTTTCTCCTTTTTGCCTTGCTGATCTCATTTGTTTCCTGTAGGGAAAATCCAAAGCCACAACCTACTACATCAAAGAAAAAAATTATTGTCGGGTACGTTCCCGGTTTTCGTGGCAGCTTAGAGGGATTGTCCATTGATGCAAATAAACTTACGCACATCAATTATGCTTTTGTAGATGTACAGGATAGTATGGCCTGGCTAACTAATATCGAAACGGATACGATCAATTTTAGAATCTTAAACAAGTTGAAAGAAGTAAATCCCGATCTTAAAATTCTAATCTCAATTGGTGGGTGGACCTGGAGCGGAAACTTTTCAGATGCCGCCCTGACGCCTAGCTCCAGGAGGAAGTTTGCAAAAACCAGTGTGGAAATTGTCGCTGATCATGATCTTGATGGTGTTGATATAGACTGGGAATACCCCGGATTAATCGGAGACAACAATGTTTTTAGACCTGAAGACAAGCAAAACTACACGCTTATGTTCCGGGAAATCCGAAAAGAGCTGGATAATTTGACGGAACAAACGGGAAAATATTATGAATTAACAACGGCCGTGGGTGCTTTCTATAGCTACATCGAACACACGGAAATGGAGAAGGCCGCAAAATACCTGGACTATGTCAACCTGATGACCTATGACTATTATACAACGGGAGATACGGCAGGCCATCACTCAAACCTGTATCCGCCGGAAGATTATGAAAAGGATGCATCGGCCGATAAATCGTTTAAAGAATTCCTGAAAGCGGGTGTGCCTGCAGAAAAACTGGTGATGGGACTCCCTTTTTATGGCCGCAGCTGGATCATGAAAAGCGCGGACAAACACGGCATCAACATGCCCGTTAAATCAGCAGCCAGAGGAGCCGGATATACCTACATAAAAGACAGCCTGGTCAATAAGAATGGATTTGTCCGATACTGGGACGAAAATGCTAAAGCTCCTTATCTTTTTAATGCAACAACCAATCAGTTAATGGTTTACGACGACGAAGAGTCGGTGCAACTAAAATGTGAATATGTGATTGACAACAGTATGGGAGGAGTGATGTTCTGGCAATATGCCAGCGACCCCAACGAATATCTATTGGATGCTGTTAACGAACACTTGTATCCGTAAAAAGAAATGGTGGTAAACGGACTGCCGAGGATGAGGACGGGCTACTCCATTTATCCAAACCATTGGACACTACTTCAACATAGTTTTGTCCAAGCACTTACGAGAAGAGAATAATTAAAAGATGAACTACCGGTTAATATTTCTATTGCTGATGCTTATGGCAATTTTGAATCATTGCAATCCCACTGAATCAGAAAGCAATTTTTTCAACAACTGGGCATTTAGCCTTCCTGATGGTAATCCGGCCTGGCTGAGTATAAAAGAGGATTCAACAGCAAGGATGCTTTGGAGTGTGGGTAGTGCGAAACCAATTGCAATAAGATTTCCCGAAAAAAACAAATTTGAGTTGTCGGGAAAGTTAGGTTGGCGCCCCTACGGCGCACCAAATTGGTTTAGGGTAACTGATCCTGTTTTTGGCACGCTGGATAATGAAGGAAACGTAGTCTTGACGGTCACTCATGGATATGAAGGTAAATTGGAAACCTTTCAAATTAAAGGAAGAAAAATGCCGCCGATGCCGCCGAAACCGGTTATGTCAGATCTGAACTACGGAGAAACCATTGATTTACTAGCCAAGGGACTTCAAGGATGGAAACTAACCAATCCTGACAAAATCAACGGATGGAGCATGGAAGATAAGATATTGGTTAATGAAACACCTAAAACTGATTTTGGGGCCTATGGCAATTATGGCAACCTAAGGACGATCGAAGATTTTGAAGATTTTGAGTTGAGAATTGACTATAACGTACCAGAAGGAGGTAATAGTGGCATCTATTTAAGAGGTGCTTACGAAGTACAGGTGGTTGACAGGGATAGCCCAATGCAAGGAATCCAGGGCCCTGCGGCAGTTTTCGGTAGAATAACACCGCAATTCAATAATGCAAACCCCGGGGGAGAATGGAATAGTTATCGTTTAGTTTTGGTGAACAGGCATATTACAGTCGAGTTAAACGGAGAAACAGTGATTGATAATCAGCCTCTTGAAGGTTGTACCGGCGGAGGAATAAATGCAGACGATACTAAGCCTGGACCCATATTTTTGCAGGGAGACCATACATCTGTAAAATACCGAAACATTTTGCTGCGAAAAATTACTAATAGAAGTTGTCTAAAGTCTTCTGCTGCTGGTGAAAAACACGAATTTTAAGTCCAATTGCAGTCAATTTTTCACTGCATAGCAGTGCTACGCTGTTAAAAATTGGCGAAAAGTGGGCTTGAAAGACGGTTTTGGAGCCCAGCAAGGAAACTTTAGACAACTTCATAATCAATAGATACGGTGAAACATTGTCTGTTGATTATTTTGAATTAGTGATAATTTGCCATTGTGAGCCGCTTTGGACATCAAATGGCACTACCCGGTTTTCCCTAGATTAAACTCAAAGAGGCTTTCATAATAAGATGGTTGAATCAAATCGATACCGAGATTTAAATGAGTATCAAGACCATTGAGTTATAAAGGCAATGACCGACTGTAACGGCAATTAAGTTTCTTTTCCTCGCAAGGAAAACCACGAAAAAAAGGATGCCAAAGGGTATGATCAATGCTGCCGTCAGAAGTCCCATTCCCCAGTGGAGGGCACCGAATAAAACGCTGGAGACAATAATGGTAAACCCAACTCTATACTTGTCTTTGAATCCTTCACAGGCATATCCTCGGTAAATCAATTCTTCAATGATTGGCAGCGTGGCCGCACTAGCCAAAAATGGCCAGTTAATCCGGTCCCTTATTGAAAATCCGATGCTGAAGTCAGAGGGATTCCCCTGGTACATCGCCTGGATTGGTTCGATGACAAGCTCATTATAGAGGTAAAGGACTAAAGCCAAAGCAAGTCCAACAAGCACTTCTATATGCCACTTCTTATGGTCGACAAACCATCCGATACTTTTTAGCGTCAGATTGTCTTTTCTTAAAAAAGACCGAAGCATAAAAAATAGGGTCAGATGGTTGACCGTCAATATCAACGGCATATAGGATTGAAAATAGTTGGGAATTGCGGAGCCATCTCCGGATGCATCAATGAAGAAAACCACCCCAAAGAGGATACTTACTAACAACAACAGGAAAGGGGGCACAATTAACATTGTCCAGGTTCTTTTATGCACCGATTTTTCTGTACTCATATTTTACTTTTTGCTTTGATTTATTTTTCCTCTTATCAAGGATTCCATTTCGTCACACCATTTTAACTTGGCTTCCCGGACCAAAATACCCATCCTGCTCCCCGAGAGCCAGTAGGCTTTATGGGGTGCTGCATCCGGAACCTCTTTCTCCATCCTGGCGATGGCCTTCCGTAACTCGGCCAATTGTTTTTCATGCTGCTCTCTATGAGTAAGAATGTGTTGCAGGGATACCTCTAACGGGATTAAAGGACCTACAAACAGCTTTAACGAAAGCTCGTCTCTGGGAACTTGCGTTGAAACGGGCTCGCATAACCATTCTCCAAGTACCTGACTGCCCCGACCGGTAAGCTCATAGATTGTCTTATAAGGCTTTTTACCTTCTGCTACTTCCGTTGCGGTGACCAAGCCCTCTTCAACAAGCATTTTAAGATTGGTATATATCTGGCCATAACTCTCACTCCAGAAATTAGACATCACCTCTTTCGTGAATTGCTTCATATCATAACCCGACATTGGCTTGAGACTAAGCATAGCAAGTATGGAATAACGCGTCTTACTTTTTCGACTCATCGATCAATTATTTACTACAAATGTACATATCTGATAGATATATACCTAATAGATATATTCTAAATTATTTTTCTGAAGAATCCACACACATTTGCCATTCTCATACTCCTTTCCTGCCGCTAAGAATGTTAAGAAGTTTGTTCCGTACTTCCGTGATTACGAACCACCATAGAGGTGCCTGATCTCTACTGAAACTATTCTACCGTTTTAAATAGCTTCTTACAGATGCAACCTTTATCTTCAATATATTGCGCTCCTGATCCTTCAGCAAAACTGGTGCTTAGGCTTCAAATACGCGCTGGGAGCCATTTCCAACAATCTACTGCCGATCCTGCTGCGCCCGGTATACAATCTCCGCGTCAGGGTGCTGCAAACGGAGGTGCTGGAACGAATTTTTGAGAAACGCTTCCAGGGCTAAAATTTGTCGAATCGTCTTGCTCAAAAAGGGAGAAGAATGGGACCTGAAATGATGGGATGTAGCAAATATTTTTGGGCATTTCCTTAAAATAATAGGAGATAGTAAGGGTTTCCCAGGATAAAGTTTGTATTTTGCTCGTAATAGTTTTGCTAATATAGTTTAGCATCGATTGTACATTTGTCAAAATTTTCCGGTTTTACCTATCCAAGTTGATTGATCGGATTTTCCAATTGGCAACCCTTTACGGTCGCTAAAGGGATGTAAATTCTATTTGAAAAACTACTTAAACTGAAAAAAAATGAGTCAAGCAGGGACACGTGGAATGTTCAGCACCCTAAAAAATGACATCCCCGCCAGTATCGTGGTATTTTTTGTAGCTATTCCTCTGTGTTTGGGTATTGCCCTGGCTAGTGGAGCCCCTTTGTTTGCCGGCCTCATTGCCGGTATTGTGGGTGGTATCGTAGTCGGTGCCATTAGTGGATCGGAGATTGGGGTGAGCGGGCCTGCAGCTGGATTGGCCGCGATTGTATTGGCCGCCATCGGCACCTTAGGGGGGTACCAAAATTTTCTGGTAGCTGTTGTTCTGGGTGGTGTGATTCAGGTGTTGTTTGGTGTGCTCAGAGCGGGCATCATCGGATACTATTTTCCTTCTTCCGTTATCAAGGGGATGTTGACCGGGATTGGAATCATTATCATCCTCAAACAAATTCCGCACTTTTTTGGCTATGACGCCGATCCCGAAGGAGACTTTGCATTTTTTCAAGTTGACGGAGAAAATACCTTTTCTGAAATCCTGAATACCCTCAATTTCATTAGTCCTGGCCCGACAATCATCGCTCTTATTGGGTTGGGCATCTTGATCCTTTGGAATAATGTATTGTCGAAGAGGGGCAAGTTTTTCCAGTTGGTCCAAGGGCCACTGGTGGCAGTCGTGGTAGGGATCGTTTTTTATGCACTTACCCGGGGTAGCAAAACCCTTGGAATAGCTCAGGAACAACTGGTAAATGTTCCCATTCCGGAGGATTCAGCATCATTTTTTGCCCAGTTCAGTTTCCCCAATTTTGCCGTCATTGGCAATCCCGAGGTCTGGGTCGTAGCTTTTACCATTGCCCTGGTGGCCAGTCTGGAAACGCTCCTTTGCGTAGAGGCAACGGATAAACTGGATCCCGACAAAAGGGTGACGCCAACCAACCGGGAACTGCTTGCGCAGGGAACCGGAAACATACTTTCGGGGCTCATCGGAGGTCTACCCATTACGCAAGTAATCGTGCGCAGTTCCGCAAACATCCAATCCGGCGCAAAAACAAAAATGTCCGCCATCATCCACGGTATATTATTGCTGATATCGGTCATTCTAATTCCGCGATTGTTAAACATGATCCCGCTTTCTGTATTAGCGGCCATCTTATTCATGGTGGGGTATAAATTGGCAAAACCCGCCCTGTTTAAAACGATGTATGAATTGGGCTGGAAACAGTTTTTGCCCTTTATCGTGACGGTCGTCGGTATTATCTTTACCGATCTGTTGGTGGGTCTTGCGCTTGGATTAGTGGTCGGAATTGTCGTTGTCCTCATCAAGAGCTACCAGAATTCTCATTTTCTGCACATCGAAGGAGAAGACGTGGATGACGGAAAGATAAAAATGACCCTGGCCGAAGAAGTTACCTTTTTCAACAAAGGGGCGATTTTGAAGGAACTCGACCAACTGCCCGAGAATTCTTTCCTCGAACTCGATGTGAGAAAAACACGATATCTGGACAATGATATCATTGAGATTTTGGATGACTTTTCTTATAAAGCAAAACTCCGGAACATTACCATTAAGCTGGTATCCGAAAGGGGGACGGTGGAAAACCCACCCAGTTATTTGGAGTTTTTTAAGCTTGCTAAGCCTCAGTAGAACCATCAGAAGAAAAGCGGGGTTTGAAACAAGAACTGTTTCAAACCCACGCGTTAATTAATATTCCTTCATTAATTCAATCAACTCGATCCCTTTCATTAATTCAATTAGATCTTCTCCTGTACGATCAACAATTTCAGTATTGAACATTAGTACGAAACCCATATCCAATTCCCTCACGAAACCAATGACGGATACCGTACCCGCCGTCCCACCATTATGCCATGTAAGCGTAGTGTGATCCTCTGCTTTGTAAATGTTGTTCCAGGCAAGGCCAACGGTAAACGGCTCATTCAGGGTTTGAGTAGTTTGATGAGACAGTGCCAGGGCGTCCCTCAAATCAGAATTTCCGCGCCCCAGATTTGCTTCCAAAAAACCAAACATATCATTCATGGTAGCTTTCACTCCACCAGCTCCCAGGGTGGCCTCTGACATATTCCAAATTTGGACCGGATCACGGTTTTCGTCGTAGGGTTGGGCTATGTTTTCATAATTGGGGGGAATGATGGAGCAGGCATTCGTCATTTTTCCTGGATCGAATACGATGCGCTGAAACAGTCGATCCAACGACTCTCCTTTGATCTTTGCCACGGTAAAGCCAAGCAAGCCGGTGGCAAGATTGGAATATTCCTCCTGACTTCCGATCGGACGTGGTAGGGTATAACCGTCGAGAAATTCAAACATCAATTCTTTGGTGTAATTCAGATACGGCTGGTTTTCATCAAAATTTTCATTTAGGAGATTGTCGGGCAGACGAGGTAAAGATGAAGTATGATTAGCCAAGTGCTTAAAGGAGATCTCTTCACCATCATAGTTTGGGAAATTTGTAATCTCCGGCAAATAATCTGCCACCGCATCGTCAAGACCGATCTCGCCTTTCACAACCATATCTGCTAAAACTGTGGCCGTCATCGTTTTGGTAATGGAACCGATTTCGAACAAGGTATTGGCGTCCGGCCTGTTTCCTGCCCCTTTTACTTTTTCGCCAAAGAAATAGGCCTCTTTTTCTCCACCGGGTCTCATCACGCCAACGGCTACTCCGACGGTTGTTTGGTCGTCAACCATAGGTTGGAAAATACGGGCAACGGCCTCCGCAAACGTATCTGAACGGGGGATGGGAGGTTCGTCATTATTGTTGCAAGCTGAAACTGTCAACAATATGGTGACTGCAAAAAAGATCAATTCTTTCATAATTGTGAATTTGAAGTGTTACTGGTTTCTACTTGAAGATTCAATGATTCGGGCGATCTCATTTAACACCACATCCGGTCGGTCTTTATGGATGTAGTGTCCGCTGTTTTCGACAATAATGTGTTTAGAGTTTTGAGACAAAGCTGATAAGTCATTTTGAAATTCCAACCATTGATTTCTCATTTCCTCACCCTCTAAAGGAGAAGACTTTTTCCCCGCGGTCAGCACGGCAATGGGTACGTCGGGAAAGGGAGGAGGATTAGAAAAGTCAGCCTGCGTGTTTTTTACAATCGCTTCCTCGTATTTCCTGTTTCCCTTGGTTGTCGAAGTCATGAGAATGTTGTACAGCAAGGGTTTGTATTGCCGAAAGTATTCGAACTGGTCTGGATGTGAGGAGTCCAAAAAAACCACACCGGCAACTTCGCCAGGATATCGTCTCGCAAACATGTTGACGTAAAGTCCGCCTACCGAATGGCCGACCAGTACATACGGTGGCTGTAGATCAATGGCTTTTAAATTGGAATGCAATTGTTCTGCAACTTCCCGTACACTATGAGGCGGGTTACGAAGATTGCTATTGCCATAACCAGGACGATTGTACGCATAGACAGTAGACAGACTGGAAAGTGAATCAAAAAGGAGAGTCCACGTTCCCATATCCGGCCCCATTCCGGTTTCCAGAACGATTGTCGGGCGGCCTTCCCCCGCAGTCGCATATTCTACTAATCTGCCTTCAATTCGGGTTTGCTGGATGTTCTTTAGGCTCATGCAAGCCGGTGCTGTCATTAGAATGCCGGTTACCAATGTCCTAAAGAAGAGCGTATGCTTCATAATTGAGTGATTTAAATGGTCCGTTTCCGTTACTACGACAGCGCAAAGATGTAGGCAGGAGGAGGGGGCGGCAATTATGTTTGATGAATAACACCTTCGAAATGATGAAATGCAGAAAGCATAAAAAACTGCACTTGGTCATCAAAAAGTTGCGAAACATCAACTATTGGAGAGCGCGCATAGCTTAATGCTTAATTTCCCGGATAATAAGTAAGTCATCAAAAGAAATCCGTCTGGTAAAGGCGCAAAGGCGACAAATGTCATTCCAATGTTAAGCTGTATCTTATACTTTGGTACTCCAGGTCGAAAATGCATGCTGATGAACCGTATACTGCACCTATTTTTCTGGATAGCGATCACCGTCGTACTCAATTCTGAATTTCTGGACTTAACATGGGGGCCAATGTCCAGGCAAAATAATACCCTGCTGACGCCACTCGTCTTCGGCATGTTGGTAAATGCCATCCTCTTTTATTCCAACGCTTACTGGTTGATTCCGAAATACCTGCTGAATCGACATCTGAAGAAGTATTCGAAATGGTCCATATTATTCCTCCTGGGCTTGACCGGAGTGGAATTGACATTTGATGTCCTGTACATAATCCAAACATTCCTTAAAGACTCCTTGAACGCCTTGCCCCCGTCCAGGCGCTGGTCTGGCACTCTTGAGCTTATTATGATGTTTGGTGCGATGGATTTGATCATCAACATCACGTTTTGGGCTGCAGCCTTCCTGTACCGGTTGCCAAAGGACTGGATGAAAAATGAAAGGCAAAAACAACAGCTCATTCAAGACCGACTCACCGCCGAACTCGATTTCTTAAAAGCACAAATTAACCCCCACTTTTTGTTCAACGGAATCAATAGTATCTACCACCTAATGGAAGAAGATGTTCAAAAAGCGCAAAGAGTTTTAGTGCGCTTTTCCGAATTGCTTCGCTATCAGTTGTACGAGTGCAAAGAAGACTACATCCCATTGACAAAAGAATTGCAATATGTTGCAAACTACTTGGAAATAGAGTCGATCCGGAAAGGAGAAGATGCCATGGTTGCCATCGATATGCCGGAGTTGAATAATCTTGGTGACAGTGCCAATTCGAAGATCGCTCCGCTTTTGTTTTCTCCGTTTCTGGAAAATGCATTCAAGTACTTGAGCCTTTATTCAGAAAGAGAGAGAAACATCTTAGCAGCGAGCATCAGCACTCAAGATAACATCATTCGTCTTCTGGTGAAAAATTCGGTCGATTCAATGGCCCAAAGCAAAAGTATAAACCGGTCGAGCGGTATTGGACTGGAAAATGTAAAAAGAAGACTCAATCTTCTTTATCCCAATAGCCACCAATTGTCCATTCAGGAAAACGCCGGCTGCTTTTTCGTGGATTTAAAAATAGATTTGAAATGAAGATCAACTGTATTGTAGTCGATGATGAAGCCCTGGCGAGAAAAGGACTTGAAAAATACATTAAGGAAATTGAAATTCTAAGACTCCACAGCATCTGTAAAAATGCCATGGAAGCCAACACTGCTTTAACCAATGGGGATGTCGACCTGATTTTTCTAGACATAGAAATGCCCATGTTGACCGGGATCGATTTTTTGAAAGCCCTCAAACAGACGCCAAAAGTCATTTTCACAACTGCCTATTCAGAATATGCCATCGAAAGCTTTGAATTTGACGTAATCGATTATTTGATCAAGCCAATTTCCTTCGAACGTTTTTTGCAGGCTGCGAATAAGGCCCATCGGATCATCTCGAAAAATTCACTACCACCTAAATCCGAAGTCAATAAAGAAGAGGAGGAAGAATTTATCTTCGTGAAAGCAGATAAACAATTGATTAAGATTTATTTGAACGATATTCTTTTTATCGAGTCCATGCAGAACTACATCCGCATTCACACCCACAAAAAATCCTATCTTACGCTTGTTCCTCTAAAAAGGATATTTGAAATTCTACCGGAGAAGACATTCCTACAAGTTCATAAATCCTATGTTATTTCCGTACCCTTGGTTGAAGCCATCATCGGCAATCAAATACTGATTGGAGAACACAAAATCCCTATTGGGAGGAATCTAAAAGAGAGCGTCTTAAAATATTTGACAAAAGACAAGCTTCTAAAGAAGTAGGTGGTTGTTGAATACCGGCACAGGAGAACAGGTAGAAATATTGCTGCGTTAGTCGAAACCTCTTGATTTACTTTAAGAAAATTCTTAATATTACACTTTAGTATCTCCGCTTCCCAAAATTCCACTTTTTACATCCACATTCGTCTACCCTCCACTGATTGCATAGCATTTACAAATGCAACAGATTCAAAACCAGTAGAATGATTTACCTGGCATCGAACGGGGTTAAATCCCTGGTGGCCACTATGAATAATTTATTTGTGTTTTGCGGCCATTGATATCTGCGGAGGTGAACGATGGCCGCGTTTTACATTTCCTGGCCAGAGGCCATTTGCGTGCGTTTTGTTTAATTTAGTGAATATGATTTTGGTTTAAGGCATCGAGCCGTTCAGCTGCGATGCCTTAACTTTTTTGGGCTAATATCAATTTGCAGGGCTATGACTTTTTTGCTATCTTTATGTCGTCTTAACTATACTCACCTCACTTTATTAATCATTTTAAATTAGAAGCTACTAAAAGTATGCTTCTCCGCTATTTACAAGGGATTCTTCATTAACAAATGAAGTATCTTGAATACCCGGTCACTATCTCAGATCCTACGTCTTGTTATTGATTAATGATGGAGCCTTTTTGGATTGGCTTCCAAGAATACCGTTTTGAACATGAAAATAATTTACCTATTCGATGAGATCGAAGGGCGTGACTTCAGTGTCTGGTCTTCCATTCTTGATTTTGCAAACTATTTTAAGGGTTATGCCTGTGAAACTGAGATTTGGTACAGTGGTCAAAAAATGTCCTGGGAGTCGGAATCGGCAACGCTGGTCCATCTCCCGTCGCGACAAAAGAAGGATCTGATAGAGATGATACTGAGCCGTCAGTTATCCCGGGACTATGTGCTTTTTATGACGGGTAGCAAATCGGGCAGTCCTGAGTTTTGGGGGGCTGAACTCCATCGCCGCGGATTCGCATGGATGAACCTGTTAGAAACCGGCTTCCTTACAAAAAAGAGGCAAGGAAACTCACCCTCTCTCAGGTACAAAAGAAATCGGTATGTCTTTTATGAAGAGCCCAATGGCTCCCTCGACAATATCTTAGAGATGGTACTGGCCTGGCAGTACTCCAAGTTCCGGATGGCGTCAGATTTCAAGCTGATTATTGCCAGCAATGGAGCGCCGGAGCACGAGTGGCAGGTGATGGCGGCACTGCTGGAACTTCCCTATAACCACCAGATAGAATACGTCGGCCGACTCAGCGGTGAAGGTAGAAGGGAGTGGCTCAACAAAGCGGAAGTATACAGAACCGGCAAACGGACAGAACTTATACCATTTTGAACTAATGATTACGTATTCCAAGCTGTTTCTTCTGCTGCTCCTCGGCGTTAAAAAGCCTCGCTGTAGCCCAGCTATACCTACGTTTTTTGCCTTCCTGCCCGACATGTCATTCAGGCGGGGATGAGCAACAAAATAAGCTATCTTGAAATACACACTCATTAGTTCAAATCGGTATTAGTTTTTGCCATTAACCACCATCTTTTTGGCCATCATACCCCTTTCTGTATGGATTACCAGAAAATACATACCTGCCGGTACAATTCCACCTTGTTGGTCAATCCGGTCCCAGGTGGTCAGGTACCTGCCAACGTATTGCGAGTGGTTTTTCAAAGTCCTAATCAATTTACCATTTACATCGGTGACGTGAAGTGAGAATGGCGTATTGCTGTTCCATTTCAGGTCGATTGTCGTCTGGTCAAGGAATGGGTTGGGGCCAACCGTTAATTTGTAATCAAGATTGCCGAATTGCGAAGCTGAAGTGGACGGAGACTCAGTTACGGTGACCGACCACAATGTCTCGATGCTGAATTCACCATCTGCCACGATCGATTTCACCACAAATTCGCCTAATTCCAAAAACTGGAAGCTGAAAGAAGAAAGACTATCTATTTGCTGTTCATCGTCTACAAACCATGACAAAGTCGGTTCACTGTCAATGTCGACAACTTCAATGGTGAAGCTGACGGTGCTGTCCCTTACGATGGCCAGGGTCGAATCAAGGGGTGATCGGGCATTGAGTTGAGGTCCGTCATTAATGGGGTTGACCGTCACTTCAACTGCTACAGCAACGGATGCTCCCTCCGTATCCGTTGCCGTTATCCTGATTTCCTCCATTCCAAACCAATCTTCTGCAGGTGAAATCAAAATAGTTTCGTTGTCCAACGCAGCATTGATATTGTCGGATCGTTCGACGGAAATGGTGAGTTCATCTGCATCCGGATCGGAAAAGATGCCAGTAACAGCGAGTGTAGAGTCGACTTGATCTTCATCCAGAAAGATATTGCTCGGTGGAATGAGAACTTCCGGAGCGGAGTTTAGGACTTTTACGAGTTCCGGTCTCGTCTCTGTTCTCGTGAAGTTGCAACTGCTGTCACCGACCGTCAGGGAAACATTGTATTTCCCCTTCTTTTCGTATTCATGATTGGCATCGGGTGAATCTTGTGTATTGCCATCGCCAAAATCCCATAACCAATTTGTCACCTGGTAGTCTCCGGCTTGTATATCTGCAGAAAAGTTGACCACAGTGCCGGGGAGAACTTCCGATGAATCTACCGAAAAACTGATGAGATAGGTCTGGTCAAAGGGAAGTGCTCCCAGATCGGCGATGCTCCCGTCGGGATCTCTTTCTTGAGTCGGATGCCCCGCATCAATACAGGGGCTCAGGCAATTCAAGCGATAGTCGTTGATCGGTGCGTCGCGAAATTGGGGGTCCAGAGAGAGGTCTGTTTCAGGTGCTTCGATGCTTTGATAGTCGATGGCGTTTTGCCATACATTATTGTGAAGGATGGAGGGCATGCTGTCGGTCAGGGAAAAGATGCCCAGTGTATTCTCAGATATTATATTGTTGACGATCAGGAAGTTCGAATCCATTGGGTTTTCGAATGATAGACCGCTTCCCTCATTACCGACGATCGTGTTATTAAGAACTTGGGCCACCGCCCATGCTACTCCCTTGAATCTGATGGCATCGCCGCCATTGCCATACAAGATATTTTTGGAAAGCAGCGGAGCCGCAATTCCCCTCGATAGAAATCCACTGTTCGATTCCACCAGAATACCGCTGCCGGGATTATCATGGATGGTATTGCCGTGGATCGTTGGATTGGCAAAACCCCTGGAGGGAAAAGTACATCCCGACGAGCTGCCGGATGCAACAACCGTTATCGCAGCATTCTCGTTGTGCGTAAAAGTACAGCTTTCGATGGATGTCGAATTCGTCCGGCTGTTACACCCGGACCCTACTGCTTGGACAACGATACCGTTCGAACTGTACTCGACAATACAGAATTTAAATGAACAGCGATCTTCTGTGCTCCAGTTAAGGATGTTGCGCCAATCACCGGCTTCCGGGTTTTCGTTGGCCGAGGTAAACCGGATCGGCTCTTCTGCAGTGCCTTCCGCAATAATGGTTGCGTCAACGCCGATTCTTAGTGAAGCATCGGTTTCAAATCTTACTTCGACTCCCGGCTGAATAACCAGGGTTTTATCCCGGCCAACCTCGGAAGACCCCTGGATGATGTACGGACCGTTAGAATTGGTCCATATCCCCGAAATATCTTTGCCCGATATGATTGTCTGAGCGAAGGAATCAAAAGTTGTAATAATAAAAATTAGGCTAAATAGGGCGACTTTAATTTTCATACTGGGATTGAGCTTTCTTTAAATATAAAAAATAGTTTTTATATATAAGAAATTTTGTGTGTTTTTTAGGTGGCCCTGGTATCCCAGTATTAATGCTGGTTTACTTCTTCAAATCAACTTCATATTGAAATGCCTTGTCCTGCGTTCTTTACCCAAAAAACGTTTGTGCCAATTAAGATCCATGAAAATGAAAGTTGCAGCCGAGAAAAATGGAGAAGGTTTTACGAAAAGATACCTCAATTGTCAAGTAAGTGATCAAAAATAGTTGTAAAGATGATCTGAGGTCATTTTTTTGCTGGCCAATGCCGCACTGAAGGATTATAGCCGCGCTACATGACTGAAG
>JANQRV010000021.1 GCA_028284395.1 Saprospiraceae bacterium | reverse complement strand
CCCCCCCATACTTGAATGTAAAGAGGTCGATCATCTGGTTTTTCCAGTATTTCGATAATCCAGTCTGAACCTTCTGAATCTTTGCCTGGCCCAACGCCATCCATACCATAGACTGGTGAACCCTTTTTTACTCGTTCAGTTAACGCCTCGAAGGAAGGGTATCCTTCTTCATGTCGGGAGAGATTGCCATGAACTTTTTGGTAGGCGGCAAGAATTTCATGGATCCGCCAATCTGCAATACTAGTCTTTTTCCAATAGGAAGTGGTGGCAATGATGCCTTCAATATCCCACTGATTGGCATAGGTCAGAAATCTGACCAATGACTGGGCATCGTCGGGTTCGTTTTCAATATCGGTCAGGACAAGGGTTCTCCATTTTGATGCCGGTTGTGCTTTTATTTTTGAATAGGTAAATCCATATGAAAGTAGCAATGCTCCAAAAAATAGAATGGTAAAAGAAGCCTGGCGAATTTTAAGACCACGACAGCAAATAGGTAGGCTATAAAACATATCAATGAATTTTTTACATCGAAAGGAGAACATTCTGATTGTTCATCGTAATTTCAAGCTTAAATTTAACAAAAACTTCACATGAACCTCTATTTACTCAAACAGATGAAGACGTCGCTTCTTCCTTTGTTGACCCTATTTCTAACTAATACCACACAAGCGCAACAGATTTACTACGATGCCATTCAACTCAGCGAATTGCTGCAATCCGGCAATACCATCGAAGAAAGTCTAGAGGCCACTTTAATATTGGCAAGATATACGAGTGAAGGGATTCCTTCCTTTGAATTTATTGAAGAAGCATTCGAAGATAATCCATTTATCAGCGCCGGCGGCGAAACTCCGATCCAGCTTAAGAGAGCACCAGAGGATCTGATCCTTAACCGCGAGAACTTGACTACGATTGATCCAAATAGAATTCTGGGGAATGTCGGAGGGGTTGATGTCACTGGTTTTGCGTTTGGATTAGCCGATTTTTTAGTGAAAAGATTGAGACAAGAAATGTCAATCACCTTCATGGAGGAATTTCGCACCTTTATACTCAAAGAAGAGTTCGAGGATGTCCGCGATTTGTTTCCTAAAACATTTCTAATCGCCAAAGATTTTGACTTTATCAACTATGCAGCATTTATTGAGTCTTTACGAGTTGCAATAGACGATGACTTCAAATCCATCTACGGACGTTTACCGGAGATTATTGAAAACCATCCGGAGGTCTTCAATGATTTGGGACAGAGGCAGTTGTTCGAATCGGCACTATTGCTGGTGACTTCCGTTGTTAATCGGACCCATCCGGGAGAATTGTTTCAAAATCTGGCTGCCGAGGCTGATCTGTCGAAGATTCATCCAGAATTACCGAAGGCATTCCAAGCCTTGAATGCCTTCTCTCAGGCACTTCGCTCCAATTCTTTTGACGACTATTGGGTGTCAAGGCTTGAAATGTTGCAACTTTTTCGTAAAGACCAGACCTTTGCCATCTTCTTGGGACTGATGTACCAATCGTTAAATTTGCAGGCCGATCGCGATTGGACTTTTCTTTTGGAAAAATTGCGTGCGAATGCCACTGACTTCTTAGTCTACAAACCATATGTAAAAGGCCTCATGGACCGGATTGGAACGTTAGAGCAAATTCTCAATAACTTAGAGGAGAAAGATCTGGACGATTTAGAATTTGAGGATTACAACTTGTTCTTTACGAGCCTTTTCTCAACCCTTGATTTTGCTACAAGTAAAGACGTAGTGGCTTCCATTGGAATTGATTTAGACTCCGTTGCGACCGCTGCGATCAGTAAATTGTTGGCGGTAAGTGAACTTTCAAGTGATCTGTTTCTGGACGCCAATATGGGAAATTATCATTCTGTGATTGTTGACATTGTCACCCTTTTGGATACCCTCAATGTAGTGGGGGAGACTCAGCGGGAATTATTTGCAGATCTGATTCGCTATGGCAGTTTTATGGCCGGCGTGGTAAAAGCACAGAATACAGCAGAGGTAGAGGTTGCCATTGAAGCCATTGCATTACCGGTTGGAAGTGCGCGTATCAAGAGGACTACCTGGAAAAGTATCGATCTAAATGCGTACATCGGGTTGTTCGGTGCAGGGGAGTGGATTAGTGGTACAAGTGACAATGGTAGCTTTGATGCTTATCGCCTAAATGGTGCTTTTGGAATAAGTGCCCCATTAGGGGTCACAATCAGCAATGGAAAAAAAGGTAGATTGGAGGCCAGCAGCGACAGTTGGTTTTTAACGGTCATTGACATTGGAGCATTGGCTGCTTTTCGATTTGGTGATGAAACGACGGAGGCCTTGCCAAAAGTGAAATTAGAGAACATTTTTGCGCCGGGCTTCTACTATGTCAGAGGTTTCCAAAATAGCCCGGTGTCGATGGGAATAGGCGGGCAGTTTGGCCCATTTTTACGTGGTGTAACCAAAGATGCGGCCGGTAACCTTGACACCAGAAAAAATCCAAATTTTCGCCTAGGGGTTTTTATAGCGGTCGATATCCCCGTATTCAATTTTAGTGCCAGGACAGCAAAACGAAAATAGCGGCGAAACGAACACAAACGAGTACATCCTGGCTGTTGCAATGCTTATATTTTTGGAGGCCCCAATACTTTTTTAATACAACCGGTATGATGTTTAAAAGAGTCATGATTTTCTTTTTTATGTTCTTGGGGGCTAGTTGGATGTCTTCTGCTTTTTGTCAGGTTGATTCCTTACTACCCATGGATCGTTTGGAAACCAGTGATATCAATTATGACCAAATACTGACCACCTACCGCATTATTTCGGCGAGCCGCTCTTTAAAAAGCGTGAAGGATTTGCCCTTTAGTATTCATGTAATCGGTAAAGAAGAGATTCTACGAAACGGGTATAACACTCTGGTAGACGTTCTAAAGTATTTACCGGGCATTAAAGTCTCTCAGCCCGGGTCGGCTTTGGAGGGAGAAACGTTTTTGATGAGAGGTCTTCTGGGAAATGCCTATACGAAAATTCTGGTCAATGATCTTCCGGTAAAACCTACGGTCGTTAGTGGTATGCCCATTGGAGCCCAATTACCCATCCGGCAGGCAGAGCGGATTGAAATCATTTATGGCACGGGAGCAGCAACCTATGGAGCAGATGCGTCGGCTGGGGTTATCAATATCATTACCAAAGATAGTGAACGCCCTCTTTTTGTAAATGCAGATCTGATGTTAGGACCCGATAATTTTAATGGCCTTAATCTCATGGTGGGTGGAAAATTGGGAAGGAATAAAAACGTATTGAAATTTAATGTGTATGGGAATAGTACCCAGGCTGATCACCGGAGGGTAGTTTATGATGTTGAAAATTTATATGATCCGGACAACTATTTTGGTGGTTCTCAGAAATACCTGACCAGCCCTAATTATCGGGAAAGACCGGATCAACCTGGTATTCCCGTCATTGGAGACTATCCGCATCTCAGCAGGATGTTAGGTGTAGATCTAAGGTTTCGCGGCTTTCGTTTTTCCTATCACCGAATGTACCGCAGAGACCCCAGCGCCACCGGTCTTAACCCTGCCGCAGTTTCATCGGCAAATCCACTTAATTTTATTGGAGAGAATATTTCGAGATATACCTTGAGTTACACCAAAGACTTTCAGCGATTTGGATTGACCACAAATCTGACCTACCTGGGTTATAAAATGGATAACCAATCTTCGTACACCTACGTCAAGCCGACGATTGCGACTATTTTAGATACGGTCATTTCGGTAGCAACAGATGTAGATCAACAAGCAATGTTTCGGGATCAAGTGATCGATCGGTTGTTGACCGGGTCACGGTTTAGTTATGCCGAGTCGAATGATTATTACATCGAGCAGTTAATCAATTATTTTCCGTTTCCTTTCCTGGAAGTGGTAGGGGGAGTGAATTACCGCTTTTCGCAAAATTTCCCCATCATTAATTTTTTGAATATACCATTTCGTCGACGTATTTCTTACGGAAGCAATGATACGGAAAGTGGTACCCCATTTGAAGCTAATACGCTCGAATACAATAACTTTGGCGCCTTTGCTCAACTCTACTTAACGGTCAGTCGCTTCAATTTAATAGGAGGTGTTCGCTGGGACCGGGATGAATTGTTCGATGGTTCAGCCTTTAGCCCGAGACTAGCGGCGATGTACAAAATCCGGGATGATTTTCGGGTTCGGGCTTCTTTTGGACGTGCTTTCAGAACGCCTACACCTTTTTATAATGCGAATACTTACACCTTCACGGGCGGAAGCCGGTTCCTGGATCGGATTGATACTGGCGGACAGTTGCTGGATGCCGAAATAACCAAAACTTATGAAATGGGGATGAGATGGGACATGAATGAAAAAATTCGCATTGACGCTAGCATTTTCCAAACGAAAACCGCCAATTTTATCTCCTACAACTTTACTGGGGATTTTGAGGTAAGAATGGTAGATAATGAGGTGACGATTGGTTATTTTAATGATGAAAATTCGAATGTCTTGCTCTATGGAGCACAGGCTCAACTGAAATGGAAAGATGTTGTTCCCTCCATTCATTTGGGACTTGAGGCCGACCTGACCTATTCGACTGGAAATGAAGCCTTGCCATTTGAAAGTGCTAAACTAGATGCGGTGAGGATGCAGCCGGAATGGTTGGGGCATCTCCATCTTTTTATCGAACCCTGGGAGGGGATTCATTTAGGGCTTCGTTACACCGGTAGTTCCAGTTGGATTCGCCGAATTGCCTTTAATGAAGACGTGGACCCGAATGCACTCGAACAGTTTGCCATTGAGGGATTTAGTATCTTAGATTTCTATGGAAGCTGGAAAATTCATCCAAATTTTCAGATTTCTGCTCAGATTTTTAATGCCTTTGACCAACAATATGGTGGCATCAGTGCCACGGGTTTTTTAGATGACTTAGCTTACAACCCCCAACAATTAAGACATTTTAGATTTGGGATCAATTACTTTTTGAATTAAGAGCAGGTTTAAAATTGCATGACTGATCCTCAAGCATTAGCATTTTAAAGATGCTCCAAGTGTTTTTTGATGCAGAGAGTTTTATTCTTCATTTTATTGTTCATTTTCTTCTGCCTCCTCACGGGGAATGGTCAGGATGACATGAGCAAATTGGTGGACAGCAACTACATTGAGGCTATCCTGGATCGATCGATTTCGATCGAATCACTTGACGCTAAAAGGGTAGAGATACGCAAGGCTCTGTCTTTTGCGCGGGTCGCTGAATACGACAAAGGTGTTTGGAGTGCATTACTATTGCTATTTGAAGTTGAAGTTAAGGATGCAAATTTAACGGAAGCAATTCGAAATGCCCTGGAAGCTGAGCAATTACTGAAGAAGAGAGGTAATCAGCCGATGCTTGCTGATTTGTACTTTCGTTTAGGGCAATTCTATCAAAAGGAGGAGATTTATTCAGTTGCTTTGAACTACTATAAGCTGGCCAATGAACTAAATTTGACGTTGGATAGTGTAGATGAAACAGGTGTATTGGAACGACATTTAGGAGATTGTTACCTGGAAATAAACCAACCTGACAGTGCTGCAATATTCTTCAATCGATTGTTGAAATACCATCGGGAAAGAAATCAGAAACCTGAAGAGGTCTACACCCGTCGAAGACTGGTGATGGCGGCCAACCGCAAACAAGACTATGCTACTGCGTTAAAACACAATCTCGCCATTGAATCCCTGATTAAAGATGGTTTTCGCACCGATTTGTTACCCGTAATTACCAACAATATTGGATACAACTATTTTAATCTAGGTGATAATGAGAAGTCGATCGAGTATTTTGATCGAACATTAAAATTATTGGACGTCGAAGATGAGAAACTGGGGACCTTATACAACAATCTCGGTGTTGCTCATCATAATCAAGGCAACCAAAAAAATGCCATCGATTATTTGCAGAGGGCCTATGTGTTCTACTCCAATAGAAGCGATACGGAAGAAGCCGCGCGGGTACAAAATGTAATTGCTTCCATTTTTCTAAATGCCCGAGATCATTATAATGCATTAGCTTACAATGAGTTGGCAATTGCAGAGGCTTCGAATCCCTATCGGCCTGCAGTGTTGGTTGATGCCTATGCCACAGCGGGGGAAATTCACGAAGCCTTGTTCAATTATGAAACTGCACTCGAATTCTTGCAAAAACACCTCGTCTTACGCGATTCTTTGTTGTTGGAAGAAAGGCTCCGTCGCCGGCAATTGGTGCAACAGCGAGCCTCTTTGGAGAGGACAGAAAAAGAATACCGATTGGATTTGGTCAGTAAAGAGGTGAAGGATCTGTTGATTGAACAATTACAAAAAGACCAGGATCTCCAGAAAATCGAATTGGAAAGGCAGCGACTTGAAAACGAACAAGCCCAACAGAGAATTCTTGCTCAGGAAAAAGATAAGGAGATTATCCAACTGGAGCGCGACCGTGCCAATCAGGCACTTCTTTTAGCACGGCAAGCCCTTTCAGCCCGGTTTAAAGAGGAAGAAATTTCCCGCTTAGAGCAGGACAGCTCTCGGAAGGCACTTCTATTAGAGAAGCAACAATTAGAAGCGATCACGAAAGATCAACAGATCAAGACATTGGAAAGAGAAGGAGAAATCCGAGACCTTACACTCAAAAATCAAGATTTAGAATTGCAGCGGGTGGCAAGAAACCGTCAGTACCTCATTGCCATCTTTATTGCCTTTCTTGTGATTTTAGCCTTGATTCTGCGTGGACTTATTTATTCACGGAGGACCAATCGGGCGCTGGGTGCAAAAAACCAGGAAATCGAACAGCAAAAAGAGGAAATTGAAAAGAGTCGGGATGAGGCAGAGGCATTGCTCTTAAATATTCTACCGCGGGAGACAGCTGCCGAATTGACGGCACAAGGTGTAGCAACTCCAAAGAACTACGATTTAGTGACCGTTCTTTTTACTGATTTCTCGGGTTTTACCAGCATCAGCGAAAAGATGTCTCCACAAGAATTGGTGGATGAGCTGAATATATGTTTTCGGGCTTTTGATGAAATTATCGAACACTTTGGTCTTGAAAAAATTAAGACGATTGGAGATGGATATATGTGTGCGGGTGGGATCCCTCAACCCAATGGAACAAATCCACGTGATACCGTGGCTGCAGGGCTGGAGATGATGGCATTTCTGAGAAAGAGAAAACGACTAATGTCAGAGAGGGAAATGCCGTATTGGGATATGAGAGTGGGGATACATACCGGACAGGTCATTGCCGGTGTTGTTGGAAAGAAGAAGTTTGCATACGATATCTGGGGGGATACCGTCAATACCGCCAGTAGAATGGAGAGCCATGGCGAAAAAGGAAGAGTCAATATCTCGGAAGCTACTTATCAGCACATCAAAGAGAATTTCGACTGTACCAGTCGGGGCGAGATTGAAGTCAAGAATAAAGGAAGGATTGGTATGTACTTTGTCAATGGTGTTGTTGAGAGTTCCTAGGCGGGGTTAAACGTTTAGAGCTAAGGATTAACCCTTAACTCTAGACGTTTAACTCAACTATCGAATCTCGAAGCTCCTGGTTAAAGAATTTCCGCCTTCCAATGCTGCATCAACCTCATAGATACCTGCTGGCAATGGACCGGAGTTAGAATTGATAAAAGCATTTGCCCAAAACTCTGTTTCACTGCCTACTTTAATAGTCTGTACCGTCTCTCCGCCGAGATATTGTCCCTCATAATACCAATCAAAGGTTACCTGTTTGCCAGGAGTGCTGGATACTTTGACTGATGCAAATATTTCGCTGATTCCTTCCGTAAAAACCGAAGTATTGCCAGAACACAAATTGTCCGAGGCAACCGTCGAACAAAATCGCAATTCCTTGACTTCCAGTATGGTGACTTCCTGGTCTTTTTTACAACTGAAGATGGAGCAGGCGATTAGAATTAGACCTAATAATTTGATTTTCATATTGTTGTTGTTTAATATTGAGGAATGGTAGTTGTTGATTTATCTTTTAGGTATTACTTAAGTGTCTTTACCGTCCGTACATAGTCTACTATTTGCTGATTGCATGACCGAAATGAAAATGTACCGTGAATGGCTTCATGACTTCAATTGTTTACTTTGGTTAATGAATTTTTACATGAGTTGATGAGTCAAAGTTAGTTGGTTCGGGAATGCTCTGCTTTTGATGATGTCGCAAAAGTTTAAAAGAATGTAGCTATTTAAAATACCTATTATCAGGGATTTAGTTTATGTTGCATGACTTTGTGATTATGTCGTAAGACAGGTGTCTTAGTATGGTTTTCTTTTGTTTTGTTGCAGATTGGAGCAACTTTGTCAATGTAGGTCGGTAAGCATTGGTGATCATTTATCTGGTAGGAGCTATGAAACACAAGTTAACCAATCAATTCCTGGCCGCATTTCTTATTTTGCAGATCCCATTCTATGTTTGGGGGCAAAGTACGTCCACACGAGATAGCTTACAGACAATCATTGAAGACGAACGAAGTACTCCGTCGGAGGTCTGGCATTCGCTAAAGGACTTAATTGCTATAGATCGCAAGCAAGGTTGGGATTCCTTACTGAATTATGCGCAGCAATCATTCGAAATCGCCAACAAGCATTTGCCGGACAAGATTGCAGAATCTGCCATTGATGTAGCAATGGCGTTGGAAAATAAGGGGAGATTCGAGGAGATGATCAAGTATTGCTATATTGGTCTGGACCATTGTCCGGATGGACAATATCCAGCCATCAAGGCGAGAATTTATCGTGCACTTGGGAATGTTTTTTTCCGACAGGGCCAATACCAAAAAAGCAAACATTACCAACTCCAATCTTACAGTATTTATTCAGATCTAAGAGATACAACTAATATGGTTATTGGCCTCAATGGTATTTCTTGCAGTTATGACAGCATTAATACAGATTCTGTACGGTTTTACCTGCATGCTGCATTGGATCTTGCCTTATATGCAGATGTAAAGGAAGAGCTTCCGATGATCTACAATAATTTGGCGTCTTTGGTGGAGTTTGATAGCATTCCTGGTCCAGAGATTCTAGGCTTCTTAAAGAAAAGTTATTTAGCTGCTGTCGAGATAGGGCGAGAAAGTGAGATCATTCGACCTGCAGTAAACTTAGCTTTTGTGAACAATCTCCTATCCCGCTTCGACTCGGCTAAATACTACGCTGAAATCGCTATTGATCTGTATGACAAAGACCGTGATGAACTGAATGATTTGGCAGAAGCTTACATGAAGTTGTCAGAGGCCCATGAAGGAATGGGCGAGATAGAAGATGCTTTCTTTTTTTACAAAAAGGCTTATGAATGTATGGATACTTTGAAGGCCCGAATTTTTACTGCTAGTATCAATGAGATTGAAGCGAAATACCTTAATGAAGAAAGAATTGCTCAATTGGCACAGAAAGATTTGAGGATTGAACAGGAGGCTAATTTGCGGAACCGGATCCTCTATA
>JANQRV010000567.1 GCA_028284395.1 Saprospiraceae bacterium | reverse complement strand
CTTAAACACCTCAGCGTCTAAAACGGTCGACATAGAAGATAAAAAGGAGCGTGCACTCTTGGGCCGGCTTAATCGATTTCTCCACTACCAATCCATGGTTCATTTTAAAAACCTGGGTTACGAGAAATACGATTTCGGTGGTTACGCCCTGGAGAGCAGGGATCCCGACATGCAGAGCATCAATAAATTCAAAGATTCCTTCAAAGGAGAGTTGGTAGAAGAATATACTTATACTCCCTTTCCCTTATACCTGGCAAAGCGAATTCTAAACAAAGGTTAATGTCAAAACCATTTTTGATTACCATTGATACCGAGGGAGATAACTTGTGGTCTAACCCTAAGGAGGTGACGACCGAAAATGCACGCTATATTCCTCGGTTCCAGGAACTCTGCGAAAAGTACGGATTCAAACCTACTTATCTGACCAATTATGAAATGGCCAGCGATCCTTTTTTCCAGGAAATTGGAAGATCCTATTTGGAGAAACAAACTGCCGAAATTGGCGGTCACCTTCATTCCTGGGACTCTCCCCCCATTGATGCCAGGTATGGCAGCAATGGAGGAGATCATTCTTATATGACCGAAATCCCGGATGATTTGTTGGATCAAAAGATTGAATTCCTTACAAATTTACTACGCGAAAATTTCGGGATCGCCCCTATTTCCTTCCGCGCGGGGAAGTGGACCATCTCCGGAAGGGTGATGCGGTTGTTGCTTGAACACGGCTATCGGGTCGATTGTTCCGTTACGCCATACGTCAACTGGAGTCACGAAAAAGGACTTTCTTCCGGCAACGGAGGTGCTGATTACCGGTACTTCCCCCGCACTCCATACTTTGTCGACCTCGACGATATCTCGCGCCCCGGCCATTCGGAAATGCTGGAATTGCCAATGACCATTATTCGCAACTACAACGAGGTCGTTTACAAGCAATATCAACCGATCCATACTTCTTTTGCAGGTCGGGTTTTCCGCAAAATCTTCGGCCAGCCCGTCACTTGGCTCCGCCCCGATATTTTGAATCTCGGAGCGATGCTCCAGCTGGTTGATCAGGCAGTGGTTAAGAGTTTTCCATATATTGAATTTATGCTTCATTCTTCCGAGTTCATGCCCGGTGGTAGCCCGACTTTCAAAACCAAGGAAAGTATTGAAAACCTATATCGGGATATGGACACATTGTTCAAACACATCGCCGACAATGGATTTGTCGGAAAAACATTATCGGAATACAGGTCCGATTACCTTTCCGGCCTGAACTAAACGGAATCCAGTAAACACCATCCAACTTGAAAACGCTACTTTTTAAGTTCCTGCGCTATAGCGGCCTAACTCTTTTCTTCAGAGAATTTTTGCAACGAAAGAAAGTGACCGTTCTGATGTTTCACGACATCGAGAAGTCCGTAGCGGTAGAAAATTTCAACTACCTCAAAAGGCACTACAACATCATACCATTGCAAGTGTATGTCGAAGCGTGCCAGTCCAAAAGTCCGCAGAAACTACCATCCAAAGCACTCGTCATCACCTTTGACGACGGACATGTCGGCAATTACGGTTTTCTTCCGGTTTTAAAGGATTTGCAAATCCCGATCACGATCTTCCTGTGTGCTGGTATCGTCAATACCAACCGCCACTACTGGTTCACGAAGCAACATCCGAAGTATTCAACGGATGAACTGAAACTAAAATCCAACAAGTCCCGTTTAAAATTGCTTGAGGAGACGGGGTATCGCCCCGAAAAAGAATATCCAAATCCGCAAGCCTTATCCAAATCCCAAATTTTCGAAATGAAACCGTATGTCGATTTTCAGGCACATACCATGTTTCACCCTTGCCTACCTCAGTGTGAGGATGTAACCGCAGAATTTGAAATCATCCGAGCAAAAGAAAAACTGGAATCAGAATATGGCCTCTCCATTCACTCCCTGGCGTTTCCGAATGGCGACCATTCTGACCGGGACATTGCCATCGCCAAGAATGGAGGCTATCGCTGCACCCTTACCACCAAACACGGATTTAACGATGTCTATTCAGACCCTTTCAGAATAAAGCGGGTCAGCACCAATGACACGACCAACATGGATGAGTTTGCGGTTCGCGTTTCCGGTCTTTGGGGCTTCATTCGTAAGAAATAATCAAACTTTAGTTCAAAAATCCAACATTTTGAAAAAAATCAAAGAGGTATTCATCCTCGGCAATCATATTCAAGCCTTGGGATTGGCCAGAATGGCCCATTCCATCGGTCTTCGGGTAACCATTTATAACGGTTACGGAGCTTCGGTTGCCCGGTTCTCCCGAGCTTGTAAGGCCTTCCATTTATTTGAAAACAAGGAACACCTTCTTCAAATACTCTTGGATCGGAACGGGCCGAAGGATACCCTTTTGGTGGCAACAAATGATGATCTGATCGGGTTTATGGCAGACCATTTCCAGGCACTCGAGCAACGTTATTACATGAGCATTCCTCGTCCGGATGTCGTCCAACTCTGCTTCAATAAGAGAGATACCTACAAAGCAGCGCAACAAAATGGCATTCCAATTCCGGAAACCCATTTTCCGGACTCGATGGAAGACATCGAAAAGCTGGGACCGAAACTGAATTATCCCGTCATTTTGAAACCCGCGGTAATGTACCGGTTTTTTCACGCCACCGGCAAAAAGGTATACTTTTGTGAAGACGAGGAGGCCCTACAGGAAAATTACCGTCAAATTGTCAAAATAATCGCCCCGGAAGAAGTCATTTTGCAACAATTCCTATCCGGTGGTGCCAAAACACTTTACTCTTTTGGCTCCTTTTTTGCAGATGGAGAAGTGTACGGCGGTTTTATCGCCAACCGGATTCGTCAAAAACCCATGGATTTTGGCATTTCTACCTGTTTCGCCCGCACCGTCATTAATCCGCAAATCCAAGAATTGGCCATTAAATTTTTGAAGACCATCGACTACTTTGGTATGTCTGAGGTCGAGTTCATGTACGATGAATCTTCCGGCGAGTTCAGACTCTTGGAGATCAACCCAAGAAGCTGGAAATGGCATTCGATCATGAACATTCTGGATATTCCCCTATTCGAGATGATGGTTCGCTACATCGAAGGCAATCCGATGCCGCAAAAGATCAACGAACAGGATGCCGTCGGATGGATCGAACGACTGACCGATACCTATGTGGCATGGGGAGAAATCAAAAAAGGGCGTTTATCCATTGGTGAATACCTCAAAACCCTACGAATGCGAAAAGAATCGGCAGTTTGGAGTCTTCGCGACCCATTGCCAGCGATCATGTATATCATTATGTCACCTTATTTATTGTTAAAACGAAACTAAAAATTAATCCAATGCTGGAATTACTGCTCGTTGAAACGATCATTGTAAGCACGCTGCTCTACCTGTACTTGCACAAGAAGACACGCATTAGTCTCAAGTTCCTTTATATGGACAATATTGCAGTCATTGTCATAGCATTTCTTTTATCTTACGGTTTGGCCATGATCTTGCCGGAGGCCTGGCAATGGGTGGCATATGTATTGAATCCCGGTCTGGCAGTAGGAGTGGCTTTTGCGCTAACCATGATCCGCTTTTGGCGGACACCAAAGCGCAAGATTACCGCAAAAGAAGGCGAAATCGTTTCGCCCGCTGATGGCAATGTCATCTACATCACGAAAGTAGAAGCCGGAGAGGTTCCGATTTCTATCAAAGGCAATCGATATTCAAGACTGGAAGAACTGACAAAAACGGATTTACTGGACAAGCCCTGCTGGCTCATCGGCATCAACATGACGCCTTTCGATGTTCACAAAAACTGTGCGCCCATTAATGGAAAAGTCATTCTCAACCAGCATTTTAATGGTAAGTTTCTTTCGTTGAAGGATGCCAGTGCCCTGTCAGAAAATGAAAGAAACACCTATGTAATGGAAAATGACAAGCTCAAGATTGGCATTGTCCAGATCGCTTCCAGATTAGTGCGGAGAATCGATTCGTACGTCAAACAAGGAACCAGCGTACAAAAAGGAGATTGGTTGGGAATGATCCGCTTTGGTAGTCAGGTCGATGTCATTCTTCCCATCGAATACGATGTCAAAGTTGAATTAAAGCAGCAAACCTACGCCGGAAAAACGATCATCGCTACCAGCAAATAAAAGGGGCTAAATGCCATCGAATAGAAAAATCTGAGGAAATCAACTAGGTACAACTATATTCTTTAACGCCCTCTTAAATCTTAAAAATTTTGAAGTTCTGCAAAGTGTTTGCTAAAAAGACAGTAGAACTTCAAAATCAACAATGAATCTAAAAAAAACAAGACCAGAATAACAAAAAATGTGTGGAATAGTAGGCATTTACGATAGAACGGGAGCTCCGGTGAACGGTCGATTACTAAAAGAGATGGCCGACAAGATTCACCATCGGGGCCCGGATGATGAAGGGATGTTTTTAGATAACTCCATCGGACTCTACCACAAACGATTATCCATCATCGACCTGGCAACCGGCCATCAACCGATGATCGACGACGATTATGTGATTGTCTTCAATGGAGAGATCTACAACTACATTGAACTTCGGGAGGAACTAATCTCCAAAGGACACTCCTTCAAAACCAGCTCAGATACCGAAGTCATTCTCAAGGTTTACCGAGCCTACGGCGAAGCGGGTATCTCCATGCTCAACGGCATGTTTGCGTTTTTACTTTACGACCAGCGAAAAAAACAATTGATCGCTGCACGAGACCACTTTGGTATCAAGCCGCTGTATTTTTATCAGGATGATCGAAAAACCGTTTTTGCATCGGAGATCAAAGCCATCCTGGAAGATCCGGAAATTGTTGCCGAGCTCAATCAAGACGCTCTCAATCAATACATTACTTTCCAATTCGTCTTGCAAGAGCAGACCCTTTTCCAAAACATCAAAAAGCTCTTGCCCGGTCAATACATGGTCATCGACCTCGATTCGCAGCAAACCAGATTTGAAAAATACTGGGAACCCAACTTTAAGATCGACCACCATCATACGATGGAGTACTTCGTATACCAATTGCAGGAATTGTTGGAAGATACCATCAAGATGCAATTGCGAAGTGACGTACCGCTGGGCACTTACTTAAGTGGCGGCATGGATTCCAGTCTTGTTTCCGTCATTGCTTCCCGGCATTTACCGCATCAACTAAAAACATTCACCGGTGCCTTTGAAGAAGGCCGGCAATTCGACGAATCCCAATACGCAGAAATTGTCGCCAACTTTTGCAAGGCCGAGATGCATAAGGTATTTCCGAATGAGCGTCAGTTCATCGACCTGTTGCCAAAGCTGATCTATCATATGGATGAGCCAGCGGTCGGGCCAGGCTTATTCCCACAGTATATGGTTTCTAAATTAGCCTCCGAAAATGTAAAAGTCGTATTGGGCGGACAGGGCGGCGACGAGATATTCGGCGGATATACCCGCTACGTAATCGCCTACCTGGAGCAGGTTTTGAAAGGAGCCATTTTCGAGACCAATGACGAAGGGGAACACATTGTTTCATTGGAGTCCATTATTCCCAATCTCTCCTACTTGAAACAATACGTCCCGATGATGAAAAACTTCTGGAAAAAAGAGGTGTTCGAACCAATGGATCGCCGGTATTTCCACCTCATTGATCGAAGTGAAAGTACGTTGAGCATCTTCACGCCAGCCTTCCAGCAACAATTCTGCAAGGAAGGCATTTTCGGAAGGTTTCAAAAATCCTTCAATCATCCGGATACCCTGTCGTATTTCAATAAAATGACTCATTTCGATATGTTGAGTAGCCTACCGGGACTATTACAGGTAGAAGACCGGGTGAGTATGGCCGTTTCCATCGAATCCCGGGTACCGCTGCTCGACCGGAGAATTGTCGATCTGGTCTGCTCCATGCCGGTGAGTATGAAGTTTAAAGGAGGTCAAATGAAATATGTACTCAAAAAGGCCACCAAATCGATACTTCCCAAACAAATATTCGAAAGAAAAGATAAAATGGGATTCCCCGTACCGCTCCATATTTGGGCAAAAAACGGAGCATCGGGATTTATACGCGACGTACTGCTTTCCAAACAATGCCGCGAAAGAGGGATCTTTGACACGGATCATCTCGAAAAGCTCATCCAGTCGGAACGGGCTTTTGGGCGGGCCTTGTGGGGAGCCTTGAGTTTGGAATTGTGGTTTCAGCAGTTTATCGACCAATAGGAAGGTAATTGAAACCAGGGCGCATTCGCATCTTTTTCTTAAATTTGTATGGCCATTTGGCCTTAGCTACATACTCGATCAAAAAAACTTTCTAGTGAAAAGCCGCCACCCGTGAGTGGTCGCTGTGAGTGCTATCTTGCCCTTTACCGTAATCGCCCAAACTTTACATCCGATCTACACTCGCTGAACCTTGCCGGTGCAAATGGCTGTTTAACCTATAAACCTTAAAACATGATCAATCCCAGTGAACAAATAGAGATGGGCCCCATCAATAATGTGGAAATGGAAGGCCCCCGCAAGAAATCACCAGAGAAACGCCCACTTGTAAGCATCATTACCCCCGCTTACAACGAAGCTGCAATCATCACCAAGAATCTGGACCGGCTTTGTGCTTACATGAAGGGATTGGAAAAACAATACCGCTGGGAAATCGTCGTCGTAAATGACGGCAGCAAAGATGGTACAGCAGAATTAGCCGACAACTTTGCCGCCAAGAACGACCACGTGATTGTCGAACATCACTTGGTCAATAAAAATCTCGGAAATGCCCTTCAAACCGGCTTTCGGGCGGCCAATGGAGATTACGTAGTAGTCATGGACCTCGACCTGAGTTATGCGGAGGAACACATCGAACAACTACTAAGCAAAATAAGAGAGACGGAAGCAGACATCGTCATTGCATCTCCCTATATGAAAGGTGGTAAGAGCACCGCAGTTCCCACCATGAGACTGGTATTGAGTAAAGTCGTAAATCGGCTCATGAAATTCATGGCCCCCAAGAATATCTATACCTATACGGGAATGGTCCGTGCTTACAAAAAGAGTTTTCTCCAGAAGCTGAACCTTAAATCTTCTACTTATTCCATCAATCCCGAGATATTGAACAAGGGTTTTATTCTTCGAGCCAGAATTGAAGAAATTCCCGCTCACCTCGACTGGTCAGCCCAGAAACAGGAGGGTCGGTTACGGACTTCCAGTATCCGGATCTTAAGTGGCATTCAGGAAGGTTTAATGGCCGGCTTCATATTCCGGCCCTACATCTTCTTTATGAGTGTCGGAATGATACTCTTTCTCATAGCATTTTACATATTGGGTTGGATACTCATCAGTACGTTTGGCATGATTCCCGAAGTTTCGGCGGATTATCCCAACTTCGACGCCCGCTTTAGCGAAGCCATTGCAACGGTATTTAGGGAACGGCCGCATGCGTTCATTGTAGGAGGCTTGGTACTGATTGCCGCACTTCAGTTTCTGGGTATCGGCTTTCTGTCGCTGCAAAATAAACGCTATTTCGATGAGTTGTTTCACATCAACACCGCCTTGTTAGAGGACGCCAGGAACCCTATTACCAAGTAACCAGGAAAACGATTGACTAATGTTTCGATGCTCCCAGTGCCAGCCCGGGACCCAAAAGAAAAAGCTCTTTAAGGCGGAAGGATATTGGATTTACGAATGTTCGAAATGTTCTCATCAGTTTGCGGATGTTCAAACCAACGCAGAGCATGCTGATTCCGTCTATGGCGATGATTACTTCGTTGGCGGAAAGGCGGGATATCCAGACTATGTACGGGACGCCAGCCTTCTTACCAAAAGAGGAATCTACTACGGCAAGGTTTTGCAGAAATACATGCCGCCGGGTAGCATCTTAGATATTGGTGCAGCAGCTGGATTCATCTTGAAAGGATTTACGCAATGTGGCTGGCAAGGAATTGGCGTCGAACCCAACGCCCGAATGAGTGCTTTTGCAACGAACGAGGTGGGCGTCGACGTTCGTCACGGGACCATTGAAGACCTGGAAATCGACCGGCAATTCGACTTGGTTTCAATGATCCAGGTACTCCCCCACTTTTACGATCTGAATAAAGGATTGGAGCGCGTGGCGGCATTGACGAAGCCGGGAGGATATTGGTTGATAGAAACCTGGAACAAAGACAGTCGAACCGCCCGATTCCTAAAGAGCGCCTGGCATGAATACAGTCCCCCCAGCGTTTTACATTGGTTTTCTCCCAAAACCATTGCCTTTTTCGGCGGTGCCTTAGGGATGAAAGTCATTGCCCGGGGCCGACCAACAAAAAAAATCAGCGGTGCCCATGCCAAGTCCTTGATCTCCTACAAAATAGAAAACAAACCAGTCGACAAGGTCATTCGCCCATTATTGCGTTTGATCCCGGAAAAATTAAACATCCCTTATCCGGCAGAGGATCTCTTTTGGATCTTGTTACAAAAACAGTCTGTCCATTCCAATCATAAAAGCGTTTTTGCCGATGGAAAAGAATAGCTCGGCCGGGCATCATACCGGCAGGAGTCAGCACGGCCCCGTATGGATGTACCTCGGTCTTTTTCTTTTGTATGTAGGATATACCTTGTGGCATTACGACGAGGCCATGATCAATGATGGCCCTCGTTACCTGAGATATGCCAATAACTTGCTGCAGGGCGCCTATGCCGATCCGGCCGATCCGGAGTTTTTGGATGGCCCCGGTTTTCCGCTCATTCTGATTCCATTTGTACTGGCCGGAGGATCGCTGTTAGCCATGCAATTGTTGAATTCGGTATTCGTGGTGGGAGCGGTTTGGTTTTTTTACCGGACCATGGCCCGGTATATGTCTTCCCGAAACGCCACTTATTGTGCCTTGGCACTGGGGCTTTATCCCTTCACCTTGTACGCTCTCATTGAAATATGCTCAGACACCATGGCCATATTTTTGGTTTGCATGTTTGCCCACTTCTTTTGCAGGACTATTGCTTCCGGTAAGACCCTGTCCAGGGATACCCTCTTTGCAGCCGTCACGGCCGGCTGGTTAGCCCTGACAAAAGTGATTTTCGGATATGTCTTTTTGGCACTATTGGTGTTTAGCCCCATTTTCTGGTTTGTTTTCCAACGATCTGTTTTTCAAAAAGTAGCGGTCATCTGTTTGGGAGCTTATATGGTTTGTGCACCTTACCTATGGTATACTTACCAGTTAACGGGAGAACCTTTGTACTGGGCCACGGGAGGTGGCAGCGTACTGTATTACCGTGCAGCTCCATTCGAAAACGAATTTGGTAACTGGTTCGCAGATCGCAATGTCTGGAACCCCAATCGCACTCCCAATCAGGGAATCTTTGACCTGCATGAACTGTCGGAAAATCACATTGCATTTTTCAAGACCCTCCCCTACCATTCCCAGGATTCTGCAACAGTTACGCTCGAAAGAGACAAATTATTTAAGGCCAGGGCCAACGAATACATCAGTAAATACCCAGAGTATTACCTGATGAATACCATAGCAAGTGCATCGCGTATGTTCTACAACTTCCCCAATTCCTACACGCGGGAAAGTTTAAAGAGCTTGAAGTACGTGCTCATCAATCAATTCATCATCGTTTTGTCCGCGCTGCTGCTGTTTCCCATGCTCTGGGTATGGCGGCAGGTACCCAGTGAGCTATGGGTTTTAATTCTTTTTACACTCATCTATTTAGGTGGAAGCATCTTGGCCAACGGACAGATCAGGTACATTTATCCCAGCATACCATTCTTCATCTTTTACATTGGTTATGCATTAACCAATGTATTGAGTATCAAAATCAAACATCAGGAACAATAAATATTCCCAAAACAAGAATTCATGAAAATATTATTTGATATTGGCCATCCCGGTCATGTCCATTTATTCAAAAATCTGGCTCACCACTTCAAAGAAGATGGCGCAGAAGTGCTCTTCACGGCCCGTGATAAAGAATTTGAATTGGAGCTTTTACAAGCCGAGGGATTCAATTTTCAAAGTTTCGGCAAACACTATAACAAGAAGTTGGGAAAGATCTGGGGACTGTTCAAATTCGATCTCAAAATGGTACTGGCCGTACTCAAGTTCAAACCCGATCTCTTGATCAGTCACGGTTCCATTTATGCGGCCCATGCCGCCTTTTTGACCGGTAGAAAACACATGGCTTTGGAAGATTCCGGAAATATGGAGCAGATTGTCCTCTACCGCCCCTTTACGGATGTCATCCTGACCCCGCAGGTTTTACCGGAAGAATTGGGAAAAAAACAAATTCGCTACGAGGGATATCACGAAATTGCCTACCTCCATCCCGATTACTTCACGCCGGATCCCGAGCTTTATTCTTGGTTGGGTCTGGAGAGAGGCGAGCAATTCGCCATCATTCGTTTCGTTTCGTGGAACGCCACACACGATATCGGACACAAGGGCCTATCCGATACCGATAAGATAGAATTGGTGGATAAACTTTCGGAGAAGATGAAGGTCTTCATCACCTCGGAGGCAAAGTTGCCGGCCCGGCTAAAGCCGTATCAAATCAGAATTGCACCGGAGAGACTGCACGACGCTCTGTACTACGCCGATATCGTTGTCAGTGAAGGAGCCACCATCGCTTCAGAAGCCGGTGTCCTCGGCACCCCTACCATTTACATCAATACCATCCCTCGCAGTTATTGTCTCGACCAGGAGAAATACGGTTTGGTCTTCAATACCAGCGAATCCGGAAAGGTCTTCGCCAAAGTGGATGAGATCTTAAGCCAAGACCGGCAGGAATTCAGAACCAGGAAAAAGAAGTTACTGAGCGAAAAAGTGAACGTAACTCGCTATTTATATGACTTCATTAAAGAAAGGTATCCCGAAAAAGATCTTTAGGGGTGTTTTATCGTATTAACTAAAAAGCAAGCAAGACTTTATGAGAATACTTGGAATTTCAGCTTTTTACCACGATTCTGCAGCGGCAGTGATCGAAAATGGTAAAATACTCTCTGCTGCACAGGAAGAACGCTTTACCCGGAAGAAGCACGATCCGGCTTTCCCAACCAATGCTGTGAAGTATTGCCTGGACTACGCAGGTTTTACCATCGATGAATTAGATGCCATCGTCTTCTACGACAAGCCATTATTGAAGTTTGAACGTCTATTGGAGACTTATTACGCCTTTACGCCCAAAGGTTTGCGTTCGTTCATCATGGCTATTCCGGTATGGCTGAAGGAAAAAATGTTTTTAAAACGACTGATCCACGAAGAATTAGCCAAAGTCGGTCCTTATACCAAGCGAAAGGTTAAGCTTCTGTTTCCAGAACACCATCTCTCGCATGCCGCCAGCGCTTTTTATCCTTCTGGATTTGAAAAGGCTGCAGTCGTCACCTTGGATGGCGTTGGTGAATGGGCAACCACTTCCATTTGTATGGGAGAAGGCAAGGACATAAAAGTGATCAAAGAACTTCGTTTTCCACATTCAATTGGACTGCTCTATTCTGCCTTTACCTATTTCCTTGGTTTTAGGGTCAATTCCGGTGAATACAAACTGATGGGACTGGCTCCTTACGGCAATCCACATTCCGAAGAAGTGGCCCGCTTTGTCGATCTAATCAAGAAAGAACTGGTTGATATTAAAGAAGACGGTTCCACCTGGTTGAACCAAACCTACTTTAACTATGCAACGGGACTAAGGATGGTAAAAGACAGCAAGTGGGAAGAACTCTTTGGTTTTCCCAGAAGAGCATCGGAAAGTAGATTGGAACAGAAGCACTGTAATCTGGCCTTCGCTATCCAAAAAGTAACGGAAGAAATCGTCTTCAAGATCGCAGAAGAGGCCAAGAGACTAACCGGCGCGGAAAATTTATGCCTGGCGGGTGGAGTTGCTCTCAATTGCGTGGCCAACGGAAAATTGGTGCGGAAAAATATCTTTAAGAATGTATTCATACAGCCTGCAGCGGGAGATGCGGGAGGAGCCCTCGGTGCAGCTTTGGCCGCTCATCACTTGTATTTTGGCCAGGAGCGACAAGTCAATCCCAACAAAGACGACGATATGAGCGGGGCCTACCTCGGCCCCGAGTTTTCAAGCCTGGAGATCGAAAAGGCTGGTCGGAAGTACAAGGCTAAATGGAAACGTTACGAAGATTTTGATACCTTGGCCACGAAGGTTGCAGATCTAATCTCTCAGGGTAACGCCATTGGTTGGTTTCAAGGCCGAATGGAGTATGGCCCTCGAGCCCTTGGGAATCGCAGTATCATTGGTGATGCCAGGAATGAAGAAATGCAGCGTAAGCTCAATTTGAAAATCAAATACCGGGAAAGTTTCCGGCCCTTTGCCCCTTCCATCATGGAAGAGGATATGGCCGAGTTTTTCGCACTTGAAGGAAAGTCTCCCTACATGCTTTTGGTAGCCGATGTCAAAGACGAGCGCAAAGCGCAGTTGCCCGACAACTATTACGAATTGCCCTTGATGGACCGCCTTTACATCCAAAGGTCAGATGTGCCCTCCATTACGCACATCGATTTTTCTGCAAGAATCCAAACGGTCAGTAAAGGGACCAATGAACGTTATTGGAAACTGATCAACAGTGTCAAACAGCAAACCGGGCACGGTATTATTGTCAATACCAGTTTCAATGTAAGAGGAGAACCGATCGTCTGTACACCAGATGATGCCTATCGATGTTTCATGCGGACCGAAATGGACTATCTAATCATGGGGGATTTTATCTTTGATAAGAAAGAACAACCCGAGTGGGATAAAAAGGACAACTGGCAAGAAGAGTTTAAACTGGATTAAAATATTCTAAAAAAACCTAATAAACTTTATAGACATGGACTTCTTAAAAGACCTCTGGCTCTTCATGAAAGAACGAAAAAAATGGTGGCTGATGCCCATTATTCTCGTATTGTTATTAATGGGAATTCTGATCGTAATCGGCGGTAGTAGTGCAGTAGCTCCATTTATTTACACATTGTTTTGATACGCTAACGCAAAAATTTTCGATAGTACTTGATGCTTTACAGTTCGTAAAATGCATCGACACCTGCACTCGTTTGCTCCGGGTTCGAAGTTGGTGGTTACCGGTTCAGTCTCGGCTGCCCTCCAATTTGCAATCTCCAACTTGGAACAAACGGTGCAGGCTCAATTCTGTCAGCAAAGGAAAGATTTCGGACGATGTTAGTCGGCACTGTTGTGCTTTAGTCAAATAAAGAAGATACGCTAATTAATTTTGTTATGAACAAAGAAAAGAATCTAGAAACGTGCCTGGTAATCTCTACCGGGATGATCCTGTTGTGGTTTATCTACGGCAATGCCCTTTTTTTACAAATTGCATTTGCTTTGGGCATCATTGGCCTTTTCGTCAACCCGATTGCCAATTGGGTGACATGGATTTGGTATAAGATCGCCGATGTATTGGGGATGATCGTTCCCAAAATCCTCCTGTCTCTTATCTTTTTTGTCTTTCTTTTTCCGGTGGCTGCAATCTATCGACTGTTCAATTCAGATAACTTGCAATTGAAGAAAAAAGAGACCGGATCCTCCTATTGGATTCAGCGAGACCACCATTATGTGGGAAAAGATCTCGAACAGATTTGGTAGTTTTTTTGTAGAAACCTGAGCAATATGCGTGATTTCACTTACTCAATCTACAGTGATCTGGTAGACAGTCTAAAAACCGCCGGATACCACTTTCAAACCTTTAGTCAATATCTAAAAAATCCCCTGGAGCAAACGGTGATGCTGCGACACGATGTCGACGACCGGAAGCTCCACTCCCTCGAATTTGCCAAGATCCAGCATCAGAAGGGAGTGGTAGGTACTTATTATTTCAGAATGGTTCCAGAAAGTTATGACGAAGGTGTGATCAAGGCCATTTACGAGCTCGGACACGAAGTCGGCTACCACTATGAAGATATGGATTTTGCCAAGGGCAATCCGGACAAAGCAATTCTCCTATTCGAACGTCATCTCGAAAAATTGAGAAAAATCGTTCCGATACATACCATTTGCATGCACGGTAGCCCCAAATCGAAATACGACAACCGGGACGTCTGGAAAAAATACAACTACCGCGACTACCACCTGATTGGCGAACCCTATTTCGACCTGAATTTCAAGGAGATCTTCTATCTCACGGATACCGGCCGAAGATGGGATGGTCACAAAGTCAGTGTCAGGGATAAAGTGGCGGATCACTTTGGGCTATCATTTCACAGCACTCAGGAAATCATAGAATGCTTGAAGAGAGGTAAGTTCCCGCCAAAGGTTATGATGAATTTTCATCCACAGCGATGGACCGACAACAATTACCTTTGGATGCGAGAAAAGTATGTCCAAGGTTCGAAAAACGTCGTCAAGTATTTTCTCATCAAGCTCAGATCCGCCTAAATGGCAAAATTTGCCCAACTTCGGTCCAATCCCTGGGCATTGACTTTTGCGGTCTTTTCCTTCGTCAGTCTCCTCATCATGGGTTACATTCATTTGTTCTTTCCCTTCAGTGGAGATCAGGCACTTTTCATGGTTGGCGCCAAAAGTATGGCTGATGGCCATGTGCTCTACCGTGACT
Organism: Saprospiraceae bacterium; assembly: GCA_028284395.1. Lineage (GTDB taxonomy): Bacteria > Bacteroidota > Bacteroidia > Chitinophagales > Saprospiraceae > JANQRV01. The sequence goes on along the minus strand of JANQRV010000567.1, from coordinate 7,851 downwards.
TCTGGGACCTTAAACAACCGGGTATTTTCCTTTTTTCATATTGGAGTGGTCTTCTTTTTTCCTTCAATGAATGGGGCGTCCACCTCTTTGAATGGATTCATTGGTTGTTGTTCAGCATTTACGGCATTTATTTGTTGACGAAGCTGAAGGTCACAGACCGGGCTTCCACGGCTTATCTTTTCCCCGTATTTACGACGGTTTTATATTATCTGCTCTGCGAAGCCGATGGTCTGACTCAGGTTGAAGCCCTGGTCAGTTTTGCATTCTTTATTGCCTTCACTCTACCTCTTTTATATCTTTCCAAAGGCCACAACCCCATTGTCATCCACTTTTTGATGGGCTTGTTATATGCCATCGTTTTCTATTACAAGTTGGTACTGATGTTGGTCTTGGGAATTTATTCGATTTTCTATGTCCTTTTTCTGGGCACTCATAAAAAAGAGTCCGTTCGACAAATTTTCCTAAAGACTTTTTTACCCATTGCCACAGGCTTTTTCTTTCTTGTGGGTATCGGCGCCCTCTATTATTGGCAGCGTGGGATCTTACCTCTCGTAGTGGAGACTTTCTTTGTAACCCCCAACCAAATCATCGCTGAGGTGGAAGCGAAGAGTTTCAGGGCATTCCTCGGCGGCACCTGGGAATTTGTCCTTTTAATTGCTCCCTGCCTTCCATTTGCGTTACTTGGATTGTGGCACTACCGGAACAGACAACCCGTCCTAATCGGCGGTATGATTATTTGGATCTTAGCAGGGCTTTTCACCATTTATCTACAGAAATTTTCTTATTGGTCCTATCACTATCAACTGCTGCTATTCCCGATTGGTTTTCTAAATTTACTGGGCCTTGATTTCATTCTTCAAAAAGCGCTTCATCCACCATTTCGTCCGATCCTCATAGCACTCTTTCTTTACCTGCCTTTTGTTCTGCAGTTTCATCAGAAAGTCCACATTTTCTCAACCTACAATTTTGTTACTACTCCGCAAGACCAAATCGCCTATCAAAATCATTACGAACCCAATTACCAAGCTTCTAGACAGGAGATTAGTTTTTTAACGGATGCGGCTACACTTTCCGGAGACATTTATGTTTGTGGCAATCCATTATTCTATCACCTCTCCGGTCGTCTTCAAAGCATTGCCATTACGGGCTGGTCATTGGAATTTTTCCCCCAGACGCTCTGGGATCAAATCCTGCAGCAGCTAAAAGAGACCAAAACGGTTTACCTCTTCGTTGACCAGGGTTACCAGGATTTGATTGCCGCGAAGCATCCCGCCCTTTCTGAATATATTCGAAATGGCTTCGTTCCGGTTCGGAAGAGTTCTTTCGGCACCTGGTATCAGCTAGTCCCCTGAATCCTCTCCTCCTCTCTCCTGGACATTCCTTTTCCTGATCTATATTACACCTGATGCGATAACGTAGGTACCCGAAACTTATTTTTTCGGTTAGATTGAGCAATTTGAGCGGCATGTTCACTCATATTGACCAATGTAAAGTGTCGGGCCAGCTTATTCATGACCTCGGTAAATACTTCGATCTTTTTGGCGCTGCTGATGTTCATCCCCGGGAAGAATTTTAACTCGGGCACCTGATCGCCACCGATCAAATCCAGTGGATGCAACAAATAACTCGGCTGGGTACCGGTCGCTTTACAGGCATGGATGGCAATGTTCAGGTATAAATGCATCAAAGGTCGGGAAATGCCACTTAAAAATAATAAGTAGCTGAAGTGAAACGGCGTCTTGATAAAAGGAATGGTCGTCACCGGTATTTCCATCAACGTCTGCTCGTTCTCCAGTTTCCAGAAATACGGTTTTACCGGCCGCAGACCGTCTTTGAAAGAGCCGAACAGACCCTTGCGCTCTTCCCGTTCTTCCTTGGACAAATTGGCCGTCCAAAAGTAATACATCCGAGCTATTGGTCCCAAATAGGTGGGTAGTGTGGACGCATCGTACTTATAACCGCGTTCCTTCAATACCTCTAACAAGGTCGGGCTCCAACTAAAGCCGGGACCGCGAAAGCCGTCGGTCTTCACCCCGGTAACCGCCTCGATACACGCTTCAGTTTTTGCCAGTTCCTCGACGATTTCCGCACGTGAATAAGTGTGCAACCAGGATTCGTGTTGGAAAGAATGGTTGCCGATCTCATGGCCGCGTCGTACGATCTCCTGAAGGTATTCCTTATTTTGATCAATGGCGGCATCCTGTCCGACTACAAAAAAGGTGATCTTCAGGTTGAGGTCATCCAATGCCTTCAGAACGTGGGGAACAAAAGCATCGAGATAGGAAGGGAAACTTTCCCACCCGGCATCTCCATGGATCTTCATGTAAGTCCACTGATTATCCAAATCCAGGGAAACACTGGCTAATTGCTTACTCATTGGGTCAAGTTTAAGATTTTACGATTGTTGGCCTTTGCCATAACGGCCGGCAATTTCTTTTCGACAAGTTGGAGGGTTTCGTTCACATTGAGCGTCCCATTCGAAATATGTGCTGAATTCAGCACGTGCACCCCGGGTGCCGACGTACTTACCGGCGGCAATTTCTGCGAATAATCAATGGTCGATAAGGCGAACACGTTAGGAGCTCTGGCCACTTGAAAATCTACCAAATCGTCTTCGTCAATATGGTCGTACATGTTGTGCAGCGCAGGCCAAAACATCTGCTTGATCTCCTCATCATTTAATTGATAGATCGGATCGCTTTTCTTGAGGTATTTTGGTAAATAAATCAGGCTATTGCCTCCAAAATGCGCCGGATCGACCATATTGGTCATTTCAATAATCCCCGTAAAAGGGGTTTGGTCCGTTACGTTGGTCACGTAAAATGGAGAGATGGACTTCTTCAACAAGACCGATGCACAAATGACACCTAGATATTCAATATTTTGCTGTTTCAATCGCTCCTCCTCGCTCAGACCCTCACAAATCCTTGAGGAAATCGCCGACGGAACCGTCAAAATAACTTCATCAAAAACCGATGCTTCTTCCGATTGATTTTCAACCACTACCTGTCCGGAATCCATAGACGCTACCCGCTTCGCCCGATAATTTGTTTTCACTTCTACCCCTTTTTCCAACAAGTGTTCGGTGAACCGATTCAGAATCCTCGCATACCCACCGTCAACATAACCAAACATCTCTTTCTTTAAACCGGTCTTACGCGCCGCATACATCCGTTGGATGGTAGCCCAAATAAATGCTGCAGAAGTATGTTGATAGTTCTCGCCTAATTTGGCACGCAGGAGTGGCAACCAAATTTTTTCGAAAGTATTCTTACCCGACAGTTTCCGGAGCCAATCCCCTACTAAAATGCCTTCTAATCTCCGCCAATTTTTCACTTTGGATGCGTAGAAGATGGTAAAGCCCAATCTAAATTTATCCAACAGCGAAAGCGGTGGAAATTTCAGGAATTCGATGGAGTTCGACATCGAATAAAGTCGGCGATCCGTGTAGAAACCAGTTTTGGTCTCAACCCAGGTCAACTCATCTTGCAACCCCAATTCCGCCAGAAGGTTTCGCAGGGTCGTATCGCTCAACAATATGACATGGTAGTATTTGTCCCAAGTCACCGACCCAAGTTTCCAGACACTGGTCAAACCTCCCAGTTGTTCACCTGCTTCCATGAGCGTAACCTTGTGTCCTTTTTTGACTAATTCGTTGGCAACCTGCATACCCAGTACGCCACCACCAATCACTCCCCAGTGCTTTTTCCTATTATCCATAGTACGATATCTTATTCCCGGCAATAGCACAGCGGTCATCGAACAACCGCGATGCCAGCTGGGAATGATGTGATTTGAAATTTTAAATTTGACGTTTGGTACGAGATAGCAAATTATTCTGCGAATGCATGCTGATTCCTGGCGCATTCAACCAATTGAGAATGAAATCCCTGATAAACCGGTACTTCCTCTACCGGTCCATGGTCGACGATCTCACAACCGGTATTGCAGCTACCGGCCAGTCGCTGGACTTCCGAAAATTGGACCTGGTTGAACGTCCCATCCGCATAATGTTCGTTGAGGTACTCTACCAGAGCATTGACTTCATTGGCCAGTCCTTTTTCCATGGCCCGGAACCCCCGATAGACGAAGTCGATGAATTCTTCCGTGGGTTTGGTTTTGCCCCGACCAATGCCCGTATAGGCATAACCAAGATCTTCAATATCTTTTTGATCGTAGAGATTGCAGGCGTCTACTACTCCGGTAAGATTTCGAGCCTTACCAAGGATCTCCACCTTATGATCCATGTATTCTCTATGTGCGGTTCCAAAGAAGACAAAATCGACGTTGTCGAGCGCCTTATCCAAATCCCGGGTAAAATGCTGATCTACCTTGAATTTCAATAGATTTTGGTCGTCCGCCTTCACGTAGGGATCCTGCAATGTGACTTGGCACCCTTTCTCCATAAGAGCGAGCGCCAGTGCAATGGAAGGTGAATTTCTGGTATCTTCAGAATTGAAGCGGTAAGCCGTACCCAAAACCGCAATGCGTTTGCCGCTCAGGTCACCAAACTTACGCTCTGCCAATCGTATCGTCTCTGCCGGTGATCGATCGTTAATGGTACGGGAACGAAGTATGAGACTATTGGAAGCATCCAAACCGCTTTCGAGGCGGCGCCACCAGAGCAGGATGCCGTCCTTGGGAAGACAGTGCCCTCCTACCCCAACCATCGGAATCAAGATGCCTCCACTCGGCACTGCATTTGGGTCCGTCGTAGCATCGTCTACTTGTGCCAATTTTGTATTGACTCGGTCCCGAACACTGTAAAAATTGATGTCGTACTCATCGCAAAAGCGTACCATTTCAGCGGAATAAGCAATGCGAACATCCCGATAGGCATTTTCCAGGGTTTTAGTAACCTCAGCGGTCATGCTATTGGTCTTATGCAATTGGCCTTCCGTGACAATGTGCCGGTAGATCGCCTCAATCATCCGCGGTGTCTCCGGATGCAGGCCGGCCACCAACTTATCAGATTCCGTTACTCGTTCCACCAAGCGGCCGGGCATGACCCGATTCGGGCTATTGCCAAGTAAGATGTCTCTTCCTTCAATAAGTCCGTACTTTTCAAAGTGATCCTTCATTAGGGTCGCCATGGACGAGGGGGCCAAGGTCGACTCAAAAACAACTACGGGCACCTTATGGGCGGGCTTGTTTTGTAAACTTTCCGCCAACGAAGTCAGCGCCCCGAACATCGGACCATAGTCAGGTTCGAAGCTGTCTTCCTTCTTGTCGGTTTGTACGCACACCAAAATCACATCGGCATCCGATAAATGACTGTAGTCGTGACTGGCAAAAAGGATGCCTTCCTCCACCGCCTTTTCGACAACGGCGTTCAATCCGGGCTCAATACCTCCAATCACAGATTTTCCGGCATTGATCGCCGCTACTTTCCATCCGGAATTCACGGAGTTTCTCTGCACTACCACCACCTTTGCCGGGTCCTCGCTTCCAATTTTGATTTTTGCCTGAGCCAACAATGCTGCCATCGGCATACCGACAATTCCCGGGCCGATTACGGCGATCTTTTCTACTTTCCAATCTAGGGTTCTGTTTTCTAATTTGATCTTCATAACTGCGCATTCCAATTTTCTAAGATTAATTGCTAAAGATTTTCACGGAATATTTAATAAAATGTTGCTACACACCACGGAATTAGCATATAGCATCAACTTGGTTTAAAGTTTTACGGTGCTTGAAAAACACGAATTTAAAGTCCAATGGCTGTCAATTTTTTACGGCATCCTGAAGACAGGCTATCACAAAATGGCTTAAAAGACGATTTTGTGGCCCAGTAAGGAAACTTTGAGCAACTTCATAGTGAGGTTGTGAAGGAAAGGGTATACAGGATTAAGGCCTGATCCAGTGAGAAATATAAAAATATGCAGTAGCCAGAATGACGATTAGAGCTATAAGGGAGACTCCAAAGAAAAGACAATTTATCTGGCTTTCCAAATTATTGTTGTGGTGGCTGTGGCTGCTGTTGTGGCTATGGCTACTGTTGTGGCTGTGGCTGCTGTTGTTTCTATAGTGACTATGGCTACTATGGTTTCTGTAGTTGCTATAGAATCCACAGCAGCAACAGAAACCATAGTAGCTACAGAATCCACAGCAGCTACAGAAACCATAGTAGCTACAGAATCCACAGCAGCAACAGAAACCAAAGTAGCCATAGAATCCATAGTCACCACAGCGCCCTAATCTCCACCATTGCCAGCAACAATAAGCTGGCCTACCCTGCGGTATTCTCCTTCTTTAACGACGATGAAAAATACCCCCGACATCAATCTACCGGTATCGACTCCAAATTGTATGTACCCTTCGCCTACGTAGCCTTTTTCGGTGACCAGTTCGCTGTTGTATTGCTTGCCGGCACCATCGTACAGGAGTACCTCAATATCCTGATCATTGGTGATCGGCCGATATTCCACAAAGGCCTGGTTGGTCGCCGGATTCGGGTAAATCCAGAGTTTATCGTTGAATTGTTGTCTTTCACCGGGAAGCGCAAATTCTACCAATACCATTCCCGTATCGACACCGCCTTGGGTGTCCACCAGTTGATAGTAGATGGTATCCCGTTGCAGCGGATGAAACTGCGCATCGTAGTGAATCTTATTGTTTTTGACAAAAGCGGTTCCTTTGGGCTGATTTAGAATGGTGGCAATGCGTTTGCTGCCGCCGTCCCGGTCCTTATCGTTCTTTACCGCTTTGATTTTGGCGGACAGACCTTCCTCGGTATAAATGATTACCAGATCGTCTACGGCCTCCGGAGCTTTGTTGCCCGGGCTATTGAACGGACCTGCACCGTTCATGACGACTGCCGGTACTTGATTGGCCACCAGTTCGTTGTAGGAGTAAAAATCCTTGGGTTCGAAGGCATCGCCGTTGATGGTTCGAGTATCATCCGATACTTCGTAGATGTTACCGCGTACCGCCAACTCCGGATCTACTTGTCCCATTCCCATGTCGCCAATGACGTGAGGATCTTTGCAATTCCGGAAGTAGGAATTTTCAACCATGACTTCGCCTTCTATTCTAGCTGCTACGCAATACTCCCCAACGTTTTCGTAGTAATTGTTCAGCACGTGTACATCACCGTAGCGCACTCTTGGCATTTGGTTGTTCACTCCTCGTTCTACTCTTCCATCAAACCAACAGTTGTGAATGGTGGTTTTTAAATGCCCGCGGTCGGTCGTATTGTCATCCCAACTGCCAATGAGCATCACCTTATTGTGATTGCTAAACCGGGTCCAGGAAACGGTCACATAATCGGCCGAACTTTCGCCCGGATTTCCCGTGATGTCGATCAATCCATCGGCAGCGGCGGCCAGATAGCAGTGGTCTACCCAGACATTTTGCCCGTAAATAGTAAGGGCATCGGTGCCTACGGTTTCTCCTTCCCAGTCTCCGTCGTATGAATCCATGATGGTAAGGTTTTGTATGATGACATTATTGCCCCGCACGGCAAAGCCGCCAAAACGGATGGCCGCATCCGGCCCCTTACCAACTAATGTTTTAAAAGAACCAATGATCAATTGTTCGTACAGTTTGAGCTCTATGGTTCCTTCCACTACTATGACATACGGCTCTGGAGCGATCAGGTATTTTTTCAAATCCCGGCGAGTGGTTACCACCACGGTATCTCCCCCAAAGCCACCCCAGGTTCCACCGTTAAGACTGGCCCAGCCAATCGGGCCATTGGCAAAACCATCGCCGTTGTTGCTGCCACCACCACCCCCATTGCCATTGTCTCCCCCATTGCCGCCATCGCCGCCACCATTTCCGCCGTCACCGCCGCCGTTGCCGCCATCCTGCCCATTGAAGTAGATCACAACCCGGCCGGTATCCACACCA
>JANQRV010000556.1 GCA_028284395.1 Saprospiraceae bacterium | reverse complement strand
TCGGTGCCGCTTTCCCATTAAATCAACCCAGATTAAGCTTCGTCCGAAACAATTGTTTCCGAACTTGACTCAGCTTAATCTTTTGTCCGTTCTTGAGATGGATCCAGGTGTTTCTCGGACCGAATTGTTCGATGGAAGCCACTTCCTTTAGTCTAACAATATAGGAGCGGTGCGTCCGGAAGAAAAGATTTGGGTCCAGTATTTCCTCCAGGTAGTCCATGCTTTGCCTTAAAAGGTATTTCTTCCGTTGGGTGTAAACATTGACGTATTGATCGGCAGCCTCGATCACAACGATGTTCTCCGTATCTATGTAATGGGTTTGCAGACCGGCCTTGTAGGCAATGCGTTCGACGTACTTTGTGGTTTTGGCTTCTTGCTCCTTAATTTCCTGGAGCAACAGGCGATAGAGATCTTGACCGACTTTGCCCTTGGCAATTCTTTCGATGGCACGCTGAATGGCGTCATCAAACCGCCGGGCGGAAAAAGGTTTTAGCAGATAATCTACTGCATTCAGTTCGAAAGCTTTGATGGCGAACTCGTCGTAGGCCGTAATAAAAATGAAGAGTGGATGATGCCCAACCTTGGACACTACTTCCAGACCATTCAATTCGGGCATCTGAATGTCTAACAACACGATATCGGGTTTTTCTAGTTCAATCATCCGAACGGCTTCGACCCCGTTGGTCGCTTCTCCGACCAGAACCAAAGTCGGATGCCGGTTCAGATGAATCTTCATCAATTCGCGGGCGTCTTCTTCGTCATCGACGATCAGTAATTTACAGTTCATGCTACTGGAATTTCAATTTCGACCGTTGTCCCATTCTCATTGGAATGAATGTTCAATCTTCCTTCCTCTCCGAATAGGACGTGCAATCGTTTTTTGATGTTAGAAAGACCAATACCGTCTTGGGACGTCTTTAGTTCAGGTCCTTCATTGTCTACTTTAAAGCAGATGGATTGGGCCTTTATTGCTGCCGACAGGGAAATTTTTTGAGCGGAAGCTTTTTGCGAAATACCGTGTTTGATGGCGTTTTCGACAATGGGTTGCAGGAAAAAATTAGGTACTTCAATTTCGAGTATTTCATCCGGGATCTGATAATCGACCACCAGTTCCTTGAAACGAAATTTCTCGATGTTCAGATAGGTTTTGACGTGCCGCAACTCTTCCTTTAGGGTAATGATTTGTCGATCCGTTCCGGACAGAGAAATTCTTAGCAGCTCACTCAATTCCGTTGTCATATTGGCAGCAACCGTTGTCTTACCCTGGTGAATCGAGCTGACGATGCCATTCAGGGTGTTGAAAAGAAAATGGGGTTGCAATTGCATTTTCAGGAAATTGAGTTGGCTTTGCAACAGTTGTTTTTCCAATTGGACACTTTTCAAGGCCCGGTCTCTCGATTCCATATAATAGGAACGGGCATGTACGATGCCGATGATGGCCATGTAGATAAAGAAGTGCCAATGAAATAGGTTGGTAAACAAGGTGGCGAATATGCTCCAGAATTCCGCCAAGGCGATGTTTCCCTGGCTCTCCAGGTTCCAAATCACGGAATAAACAGCTAGATAAAAGCAGACAATGACAACGGCAATCGGCAGATGGATCAAAATCATTTTCCAGATGCTGGTTTTGTCTACCCGGAAACGATCGCCCAACCAAAAGACCAAGGGGGTGATTACCCCCCAGATCCACCAAACCCAGAGTTGGACTTTCAATAAGGCCCACCAATTGGCCGTTCCCTCTCCTAGCCGGATCCTCAAATACAATTGAGTGGCGGTGAAAACGGCAACAATCGACCAAATCAAGAAATTGTAAAAGAAATTCCTTTTTGAAAGTCCTAACATCTGATTCAGGGTTTGTCGGTAAATGCAAACAATTGGTGTTTCCTCATGCTGGAATGATGATCAAAATCATCGTGGGTCGAATAGGCCAAAATCAACCAAAATTGCCGGTTCAGCTGATGGGCGAAGTCATGGGGATCCGTTGCGGGAAATGGCAGTCTGAATCTGATTTTAGTCCTCCCCTGCTCCTCTATTCCTTCCAGGTCCCGAATATCCATCGTTCCGCCCAGGGTCGTGTCTTCCTTTGGATTTCCAAACCCAACGACGTACATGTCAACAGCCTCTACCCTCTTTCCCACAACGCGAAAAAGCAACAGGTCACTCTTTACGATGCTATTCTGGTCGTTGAAACCCACTCCTACCCAACCTCGAGTAGGTGCCTCCAATTCCATCTCTATTTCTCCATCCTGTAGACGGTAAGAAAACTTCATATCCTGAACAATTACTTCCTTTTGAGCCATCAGTTCTAGTGAATAGGATACCAGAAGTGACATTAACAAGACAAGCTTCATACTTTCCGGATTTCTGCTAAAACACCAGTAATAATCCATTTACTTCCATTTTTGGCCATTGCCAATTGGTACATGAAGTCATACTCATCGCTCACAGCGCGAATCCTAACTTCGGCGGTTTGTCCCCTGAGAATGTTGGCGGAGAGCACTTCAACGTCTCTCGGCTTTCCGCCAATCTTCTTGTCGGCAACCATCTGAATAAAATCTGCAGTCTTGAAGGGAATCAGTTGACTCCCCAACTGCACGAATTGCACCATTTCGGGGTGGAGCAAGGGTTTCAATTGCTCAGCATCATTCGCATCTACGATCTTGACGAATTGTTCGGCGACGTTCGTCAAACTGTCAATCGGATTGGCAGCGTAACCAATTTGCAAGGTATGTGTTAAGCAAAACACAACTACAAAGATCCATACATTTGTTTTCATAATCATTTGAATTTTTTTAGGGCAATTAGCCTCTTATTTTTGAACTCCACCGGCTAATTGTCGTGAAACTGCAGGATCTTGTTGTGAAAATCCAGGGGGAGCAATCAATTTACTTTGACCAGTTTTTGTGTTGCCATCCAGCTGCTTCCCCGGATTTCGACCAAATACAATCCGGACGGCAACAGGCCACGGTCAAGCATCACATCCAGATTACTGCCTTGCGGTGTAATTTCCTTTCTAAAAACAACATGACCCTGCAGATTCCTAATGAAAAGTGTAAATGCTTTTTCACGCAGTGGTTTTTTGAATTTAAGGTTTAGCTGATTACCCAGAAGTGGGCTTGGATACACTGTAAAAAGATCATCGATCTGGTCTGCTTTTACATCGTTGATTTTGATCGAGGAAACGATCGGTTTAAACCTCCAGGGTTCTCTCCCATGTTCGATGGTATAACCGGTAAAATACAATTGGTCGTCGACTACAATGTACGAAGCGGGGTTTCCTTCACAAGTTCCCGGACACAGGTCCAAGGCCAATCTCGTATTTTCGGCGGTGCCGTCCGTTTCCCAGAGTTCATAACCGTGCTCGAAATCATAACCAACAAAATAAAGCCGATCTCCCAGCACGACGAATCTCTTCTCGGCAACGGAGGTACTGCGATTAAAAAATACGGTGAAGAAAACATCGGTTCCCGCTTCGGTACCGTCACTACTCCAGAGTTGAATGTTTTGGGAATTCGTTTTTCCCGTCATGAAATAGATTTTCTCTGCCATGGTTGCAAAGCCATAGAGGAATAGATTGCCGCGCAAGGCTTGCAATGTCTTAACTTTCCTGGTGCCCGCAAGAGTGCCATTCGTTTGCCAGAGTTCCCTGAATCTCTCCGGGCCCGTAGCCAGGAAGTAGTAAACGCTGTCTTTTTTATAGAAATGACTCGGGTTCGAGTCGTCCTCGCCAGGGCTTATATCGGCGAGTAAGCGGGTCCCTCCCGGTTCCCCATTACTGATCCACAACTCACGACCATTATCATTGCCGTCGAAAGCCAGTAGGAATTCGCCATTATCAAGGGGGGAAAACTGGTTCAGATTGGCCGCATTTTCATTGGCATAGTCTTCGATAACTTCTACTGTTTCGGGATCGTCGCCGGAAATCCGGTATAGATAGTTATTGACACTAGAAAAGAAAAGTCGATCGTCGATACAGGTGAAGTCGTG
>JANQRV010000551.1 GCA_028284395.1 Saprospiraceae bacterium | reverse complement strand
AAATAAATGACCACCCCTCCTTCCTTTGCAGTGAGCTCTAAAGATTTCTGCAGTTGCTCCCCGCAATCGCAACGTTTCGAGCCAAAAAGATCGCCGGTGATGCACTCCGAATGAATCCGGGTTAGCACCGGTTTCGACTTATCAATTTGCTTATTTACCAGTGCTAAGTGAGGCATTTGATCGGATTCGTGTTCAGCGAATGCGAAGGTGTTAAAAACACCCCATTTAGTGGGCAAAGTAGCTTCTGCGAACAACTTCAATAACTTACCTTCCGTAATAATTCTTTTTGACATTTTATCAGTTCAGATCTATTCTATGTTCCTAAAACAACAATTTGGTTCGAGTTGTTTACCAAAACTGATCGGGTTTAGGACGCTGCAAAAGTAAGGCTGAAGTGCGGAGGTTGCAAGCTTTGAATCAGATACTTGGATAGAAGGTTATTTTTCAATCTCAAAAGCGCCTAATACGGCAGTCAATAACTTGGCACTCATACGTTGACGGAAGTTCGGATTGATGTATTCAAACAGGATTTCGCCCGATTTGTCGACCACAAAAACCGCTGGAACCGGCAGATAGCCATCATTTTTACCATCCGAAAAATCAATCAATCGGTTTTGGTAACGATCCGGCGCCTTGAAAGCAATTCCAATCGCCTTCGCCAATGCTCCGGAACCGTCAGACAAAAGCCGGTAATTAAGCTGGTTCTTCTTTCCGGTTTTGGCCAGTTGCTCTAAGCCATCGGGGCTGATGGCCAGAATTTGAAATCCCGCTTGTATAATCTGTTCTTCAATTTCACCTATATCCGCCAAATGGTGATTACAATAAGGACACCATCCCCCTCGATAGAACAGAATCACGGAGGGCTCTTCTTTGATCACTTCCAGGATCGAAATGGATTGACCCTCCCGATTCGTGACCTCAACGTCGGGGAAGTATTCGCCGGTCAGCAATGGGGATACGTCTTCGGCCTTTTCGGGAAGTTGACCAAATGATTGGCAACAGAGTATAAGAAGCAGGGACAATGTCAATCCGGTAATTCTATTCATGTGAATTAATTTAAATTTTTTCACAGCAAACACAGCAACTTAATAGTATCCCCCCACTTATCCAATCTCCGTTTCCAGATTCTGCAACAATTGTCTGCCAAAGGTTAATACTGCGATTTTTGTACCATTTCTCAAATTCCCTCACTACATTTGCGGAAAATACACCTCTAACCTAATAGATCGATAATCAGGTGAATGTATATTTAACAATCTGAGTATGATTCAAAAATACGATCTCTTGGCAGCACATCGCACTGCTTATTCGATTTAAAGTTAGAAAAAGCGCTCTCCTAAAGATGGTAGTGGTATGCTATCATCACTCATTTATTAACTATCAGGTAACGAAGAAGGAGAAACTCTCAAAGATTTGATTAAACTCTCGGTAATTACTCATCGCATTGGAAAGTTCTTTCCAACGAATGGGCCCCGTCAGATCCATGGGTTGCATTTCCTTTTTTCATAATTACATTAAAGAAACAGATTATTTGCTCACTAAATGATCTTGATGTCAAGATCATAGGCTGTTATTTATTTAATTAAAATTTTTTTCAAAGATGAAAAAACTCATGCTAGTCATGTTACTGGCCATGACGTCCTATGTCGTCTCATCAGCTCAGGACCGACAAATCACCGGTCAGGTATCTGATGAATCCGGAGAGCCGCTGATTGGAGCCACCATTTTGGTTCAGGGTAGCACTTCGGGCGCAGCAACTGACGTCGAAGGAAAGTACACCATTACCGTTCCAGAAGGATTTGATGTTCTCATATTCTCTTACACCGGTTTCGCCGTTCAGGAGGTGACCCTCGGGGTAAGCGATGTTCTGGATGTACAGTTGCAGGCAGATGCCGCTATTCTGGATGAAATTGTGGTCACCGCAATTGGAATTGAAAGAGAATCCAAATCACTCGGCTATGCGGTAAGTGTCGTAGATGGCGACGATATCACTAGGGCCCGGGCACCAAACCTTGTTAACTCTCTATCTGGAAAAGTAGCGGGGGTCCAAATCACCAATACCTCCGGTTCGATTGGGGGAGGGTCTCGGATTGTGGTTCGGGGGCAAGCAACGCTGGGAGCAGGTGGCTCAGCAGTCAACAATCAGCCGCTCTTTGTGATCGATGGAGTACCTATTTTCAACACGAATTTCGCTGCCGGTAGCAACGGTTCTGATGGTGACAGTCGGATCCAGGGAAATGTAAATACCGGTAATGCAGCGGGAGACATCAACCCGGATGACATTGAATCAATCAGTGTTTTGAAGGGAGGGGCAGCTGCTGCGCTTTATGGACAAAGAGCGAAGGATGGCGTCATCATCATTACCACCAAGAAGGGTAATAAATATCGGGGCGCTGAAGTATCCGTCAACTCATCCGTTCGTTTTGATCGTCCATTAGTCCTACCAGATTTCCAAAACGAATACGCCCAGGGTGATTTCGGGAAATACCTTTTGGATTCTCGCGGTCGTCCACAAAACTTGAATGGTTGGGGGCCTAGAATCGAAGGTCAGATGGCGCCGGATTTCAGAGGCGAAATGGTACCGCTACAAGCCTATCCGGATAACGTTCAAGATTTTTACGAAACGGGCTTAACGCTGATCAATAGCTTGTCTTTTCAAGATGCCAATGAAACGGGTGACTTCCGTTTGAGTCTTTCCAATACAAGACAACAAGGCATCGTTCCTGAAAGTAGTTTGACGCGTTACAATGTTGGCATCAATACCGGCCGGAAAATCAATGACCGGCTATCTACTCGGATCAGCGCCAACTACATCAACAACAGAACGGATGGAATTTCTGTCCAGGGTGGCAACGACGTCAACGTATTGTCTTCATTGATCAATGGTTTGCCTCGTACGACCAATATTGAAGATGTCAAAACGTTTGTAGATCCTGCAACGGGTTTTCAGGTTCCACTGAATGAAAACAGCAACAACCCGTTTTGGATCATCAATCGCAACCTGACCTCTTTATCTTCCGATCGGGTTTTCGGAAATATACAATTGGATTACAAGTTTGCCGATTGGCTGACTTTCACCGCACGTCAGGGACTGGATTATCTCGTTTTTGACCTCGAGCGTATCAATGCACCCGGTACCATCGGTATTACCACCAATGGCTCCATCCGGGTAGAGCGCAGACAACAGACACAATTGAATACCGATGCATTCCTGAATATTTCTCCTAATCTAGGAGGAAACTTTAGCTTCAACGGTATTATAGGATACAACTTCAACCAATTGACCACCGAGCGCTTGCGGAACCTTGCTTCCGATTTACAAGTAGATAATGTCTTTACTTTCGGTAATGCCAATGCCAACTCACTGACACGTCGTTTCATTCGTCGTCGTTTGATCGGTGCGTTTGGAGACATCACCCTCGGTTACAAAGATTGGTTATACTTAAACCTGACCGCACGTAATGACTGGAGTTCTACTCTACCAAAGGATAACAATTCCTTCTTCTACCCTTCTGCAAATCTGAGTTTTGTATTGACCGATGCCTTGAATTTGGAGAATAGCTTTTTAGATTATGCCAAAATCCGGGCTTCGTATGCCGAAGTGGGTAGTGATGAAGCAGCTTATCAATTGGACTTCCGGGCTTTCCCGGTAACCACATTCTTCGGGCAGCTCGGTACTTCCAACCAGTTCCCATTTGGAGGACAATCTGGTTTTGAAGTAACCGCTACCATTCCTCCACTGTCTCTAATGCCACAGACACAGGCGACTTATGAGTTTGGTGCTGAACTACAGTTTTTAAACAGTAGACTAGCCCTGGATTTCAACTATTACAATGCGGAAACCCGCGACCAAATCCTTTCTCTTTTGATCCCGGCTTCTACCGGCTTCCGTCGCTTGCGTACCAATGCCGGAACGATTCGCAATGAAGGGGTAGAGATCTTATTGTCCGGTATTCCATTTAAGAGCAAGAATTTCTCCTGGCAATTATCGGCCAATTTCACCAGAAACGTGAATACCGTGACCGAGTTGGCAGAAGGTGTTGATGAGATCCGGATGGAGAGTGGTTTCAACGACGGTGTTCTCATTGCAAGGAAAGATGAAACCATTAAATTCTTCGGTAATGGCTTCGATCGCGACCCGGATGGCAACGTCATCATTGATCCCAATACAGGTCTTAGACAAGAGAGTAATAACATTGACCTAGGACAGGTTGCACCGGAATGGATGTTGGGTCTTACCAATAGCTTTTCTTATAAAGGCGTTCACCTAAGCTTCCTGCTTGACATTCGGAAGGGAGGACTGATCATCTCCAATACGGTGGGACTTCTCCGCCGAAGCGGTCTTGCAGCAGAAACGGTTATCAACCGGGAAGGTACTTTCGTCGATCAAGGAGTCATTGTTACGGAGAGAGATGCCGACGGAAACATTACCGCAACCCGCCCCAACGATGTACCGGTGGCTTCCATGCAAGAATGGTGGCAAAATACCTTTAGCAGCCGGAACGCAGAAGCAGTTGCCTTTGACGCCAGTTTTGTAAAACTACGTGAGATCAGATTGGGATATTCATTGCCGCAAAGCTTGATCCAAGGTTCTCCTTTCAAGCGCGCTTCCATTTCTTTGGAAGCCAGGGATCTGTTCCTGTTTTATTCAGAAGTACCGGACATCGATCCCGAAACTAAAACCACGGGACCAGCAGACAACTTCGATGGTTATGAATGGAACAACGTCCCATCCACCAGAAGTTTGGGCTTTAATATCAATCTCACATTTTAATCAACGTTGATGTCCGTTGGGACATCCAAGCGTCCATTTTAAAATTTTTAGAATTATGAATCTCTTTAATATCATCAAGAAAGTTTCCAAAACTGTTGCCGCGATTGCGGTGCTCTTGGTCAGCACGAGCAGTTGCGAAGACTTTTTAGATATCAATACCGATCCGGATGCGGCGATCGCAGATCAGGCCAGCCCTGATTTGTTGTTTGCCCCTGCTATTGCCAAGGTATCGGCCAACCGGATGGCTGATGCAGGTTGGTTCGTTGGCCTTTGGGCTCAGCAAATGAATCAGAATGGCAGCAGTGGTCTTTTTCGGTTGATCGAAAACTATAACCAGTTTCAGGTCATTGTTCAAAACTTGTGGAATGTAGGTTATGAAGATGGCCTCAAGAACCTGGAATTTGCCATTCGCAGTGCAGAAGGAGCAACTCCAGTGAGACCTAATGCAGCTGCCCAGGCCAAATTATTTACGGCCTGGACTTACTTTTACCTGACTTCCTTTTTTGGGGATATTCCATTGTCGCAAGCCTTGAACGGTATTGACAATCAGGCGCCGGCGCCGGATTCACAGGAGGAAGTTTTCCTCGGAATCAACAGCATCATCGACGATGCGCTTGCTCAAATTAATGTCAACGATCCCGCCCCGCCCATTACGAACGGGGATTACCTTTTTGGCGGAGATATGGAAAAGTGGATCAGATTTGGTAACTCACTGAAATTGAAAACATTGATGTTCCTGGCGGGTAAAGACGCCAAGTATCAAGCCGATGTTGCCAGTTTGATCAACAGTGGCGCTCCACTGATGGAAGCAGCTTCTGACAATGCCGAATCTCCTTTTTTCGACGCAGCAAACAATGAAAATAACCTATTCAAATTTGCCGTTACGATCAGTGCTACCGGTGAAAGACAATCCGACACCTGGTATGCCGATGTGGAATTATTGAGCATTATGGAAGCCAATCAAGATCCTCGTATCCGGGTATACTTCCAGCCAAGTCGTACGGCTACTACGGATGAGATCAAGGCAAATACCAGTGCATCCGTCGCTTTTGACCAAGAAGTATCTGAATTGAGTTTGAACATCTTGCGTCCGGATTTTCCTGACCGCATGCTTACGGCCTCCGAAACACAATTGTTTATTGCTGAAGCTTATGCGCGCGGCTACGTAGGAGGCGTAAACCTGGAAATGGCAGAAGCCGCCTTCAAGAAGGCCATCAATGCCAGCTTCGATTTCTGGAATGCAAACATCCCATTTGATCCTACAGTGGTCATCACGGCAGATGCCCGGGATGCCTTCCTCAATCAAGCTGCTTTTGACTTAAGTAGTTTGAGCGAAGCAGAAGCGCTGACAAAGATCTACGAAGAACATTACGTTACCCTATTGTGTCGTGGAGCTGAGGTTTGGTCTCAAGTGAGAAGGGTTGGCTTCCCGGCATTAAGTGCTCCGGAACAAGCCCTGTTCGGCGAAATTCCTCAACGTTATCTCTATCCGAATGAAGAGACCAGTGCCAATCCGGAAATTGAGAATTCCGCGCTGCGTACTGATCCGCTTTGGTTTAAG
>JANQRV010000237.1 GCA_028284395.1 Saprospiraceae bacterium | reverse complement strand
TTTAGTCGCAATAACTACGGCTATTCCGCCTAAAATTCCCTTCGGCAGGTCAAAAAATGCATCCTTTTTATCTCCAAAAACAAATTTTAGACATGCTCTAAAGTACCGAATCACAAGGAAAGAATTGAAAAGTGAAATCAAAATTGAAAGCTCAGCTCCAAGCGAAGCGTTAACTTACTTTGTTAAGGAGTTTTTCTATTTACAGATTGATAGTGATAAGGAGCAAACGATGGTGGCCATTGATGATGGGTGCTATGATTTCATGTTTTACAAGGAAAGACATGCAATGCTAGAGTTTGAACATACCAATACGGTGAAAATTAACAACAACTTTCTGACGGTTCATCAATTAAATCCACCATTAAAGTACCAATTTGGAAAATCTCTCTCCTACTTTGGTGTAAAGGCTCAGCCCTGGTTAAACAACTTTTTCTTTCCCGGTCATCTTGATAAGGGGATTCTTAACCTTGCAAGCATTTACAGGAATCAAAAGACAGATATCCAGGCGATTCTTAAGAGTGAATCTTTCCCGGATATGGTTCAAATGGCAGAAGTGTTTTTAAGCAAAATCAAGCCCGATTATAACGATAGTGTAGACTTGATAAAGCAAGTTTGTGAAGAAATCTACAAGCGGTCGGGAGTGGTTACTGTCAATGAACTGTCGGATAAGTTTGAGTGCAACCGACAATTGCTCAATAAGACCTTCAAAACTCATGTGAATTATACCCTTAAAAAATTCATTATTATCGTTAGGATAATAAGTTTGGCAAAATTTAGAATAAATAACCCTGATTATTCTCTAACTGAAGTTGCCCATGAATTTGGCTATTTTGACCAAGCACATTTCAACTATGATTTTAAAAGAATAAGTGGTATTACGCCAAAAATATTCTTTGCCGATCTGCCTCCTTTTTTCCACAGGCACAAAAAAAAACTGAGGTGATACCGTTTTTACAATTTTTCCTTAAGGATGCTGAATAGATTTGTTCAAAAATCGATCCTTTATGAGAAAAACATCTTTATTGATTGCGCTAGTTCCTCTATTGGTATCAGGGTGTGTTAGTAGTAAAAGGTTTTCGAATACGACGCTGGTTGAGTCTACTGAATTAAAGCATCAAAAGCATACCGGACAATGTTGGAGCTTTGCATCAACATCACTCTTGGAAGCAGAAGCAATGCGGTTAGGTTATGATATTCCAGAATTATCATCTTTCTTTTTCGTACACCTCAATTATTTGGACAATGCGAAAGATTATTTAAAAAATAAGGGTACATCCCGCTTGAACAGAGGCGATCTCACATTCTCTGTGCTGGAAGTCTTCGAAAAACACGGTGCCATTCCAGAATCAGTATATGATGGAAAGCTAGGTGATCTTACATCCAAAAAACAAATGAATAATCGATGGAAAGAAGAAGATGAAATGAATGCTTTGATAAAGCAAAAGTTAGATTCGCTTATTAAGGCTAATACAGGCATTGACAAATCCTTAGCAATAATCGAAAAGATATTGATTGAATACATTGGTGAAATTCCGCAGAATTTCACTTTTCGGGGAAAAACAGAAACTCCTGCTACTTTCGCTAAGAAGTTTTTGCCTTTAGAACCTAAAAACTACGTAGAACTTACCTCTTATACTCATCATCCATTCCACAAAAAAGTAATGCTTGAAATCCCAGCAAATTGGCGGTTTAAAAAATACCTAAATCTACCAATTGAAAGTTTTATGAATACGATAGACAACGCTTTAAATAATGGTTTTACTTTAGCATGGGATGGTGATATCGGGGCTAAGGAAGGTTTTAAGGACAATGGTAATGTAAGGGTTAAAGGTGAATATGAGGACGAAAAACTCATATCTCAAAAACAACGTCAAAGTGCTTATGAAAGAGGAACAACACGCGATGATCACAATATGCATTTGGTTGGATATACCTATGACCGCACGGGTGAAAAGTACTATCTGCTAAAAAACACGTGGGGGAAAGACCGAGGAATGGATGGAATTTATTATTTATCAGAAAATTACTTCCGACTAAGAACCATTTCCGTTACTGTGCACAAAGACGCAATTCCGGTAGAAATTGCAGAAAAGATCGAGATGTAAGTAGTTCACGGAATTGGGCGACCAATAGAATGGTAAAGATTTTGTACTGAATCAAGGCGCGAAAACCGCACATAGCCTTTGCTAAGTAAGCCTGCCTGGCTTGACAGCCGTCAGACAGGGATTTGAATAACGATGAGTCAGTACAAAAGATTAGCATTTTATTGCATCGTTCATTTTCGTGAACTACTTAAGAAGAGCGAGAGGATAACAATACGTAGTTTTGTGACCATAAATTTTATAGTGAATGATAAAACAAACGACCCATCTGCTGTTATTAATTGGATTCTTAAGCTCTTGTGAAAGTCAGCAGCAAGAGGTAGAAAACCCGATAGCAATTGACAATCCAACCAATGAGGTCCTGTTAAGTTCTGAAATCGTATGGGAAAAGTTAAATCCGGCAAGAGGAGATCAAAGTCCTCAGGCAGGTACAATTTGGGGTGATAGGAAAGGAGTAAACGAGAGAAGCACAGCGACGGGTTTCTTAGCGAAATTTGTTGACGGGTTTTCCTCACCGCCACATATTCATAATGTTACTTATAGAGCTGTTGTAATTGAAGGAATGGTGCATAATGATGACCCCAACGCTGAAAGTATGTGGATGGAACCAGGTTCGTTTTGGACGCAGCCTCTTGGAGAATCACATATCACTTCTGCAAAAGGTGAACAAATCATCGCTTTGGTAGAAATAGATAAGGGCCCGTATCTTGTTAGACCTACAACAGAGGCTTTTGACAGTGGAGAACGACCGGTAAACATAGAAGCTTCAAATGTCGTTTGGCTCGACAACGAAAGCACCAATTGGATTGATGCAAAAAGTGATGCACAAATGAGTTTTCTGTTGAAAAGTAAAATTGATGATTTGAAAAGCCTTTTCGTCCAACTCCCAAAAGGATATATTGGAGCAATTGAAACTTATGGAACTGTATTACATTCCGTAGTTATAAAAGGAGAGCTGAATTATCAATTACCTAAGAATAAAGAGACCAAGGTATTAGATGTGGGAAGTTACTTTGGTTCGACTGAAAAGGCAATTCATACCATTTCAAACAGTGCTGAAAGCGAAACCATCATCTACATTAGGACGAATGGAAGTATTAAGGTAAGATAATGCCAGTTGCCTAAAATCATAGCCGCCAATAGTCAGGGTACGATTCATGTACTAACGGTAATGTCTAACTACACTTTAATCAGGACAAACTGTTTTTGATTTTTTCAGATTATATAAATGAACTGACTTTCAAAAAAGGACGAATGAAATTGGACAATTAACTGTTCAGCTGGAATTGGAAAGTGGTGTAAATCTCGAATTTCTTTTGGAAGAAAACGCTGATGAGGATTACGAAGCCTTTCTGGAAAGATGTAAAAAAACGAATCAAAATGATTATGAGCTTGGTTCCTTCAGTTTAAGGAGAAAATAAAATCACCCCACAGATATTCTCCAAAAGTTGTCGTCGAAGTACGGAAGCAGGTGATCAAAATAGTTTAGATGATAAGATTTAAGTTTAGTAACTTCGGCAAATGAGCCGAAGAAAGCGATATATTGAAAATTTGACAGCTGAACAGAAGCAATACCTGCTTGAAGGTTATAAAAATGGCCGTAGCCATGATTTCCGGTTGCGCTGCCATTGCATTCTGTTAAGTGCTCAGGGCAAGTCTGTGCCGGAACTGAAAGCTCTTTTTGAGATCTCCCACCTGACGGTATACAATTGGTTTAACCGTTGGGAGTTGGAAGGCATAGAAGGACTCAAGGTCCGTTCTGGCCGAGGACGTAAACGTAAACTAGACATTGAAAACGAAGAGCATGTCAAAGCAGTTCAACGGAGCCTAAAACGAGAGAACCGCAACTTGAATCAACTTAAACTAGATTTGGAGTCCAGCCTGGATTTTGAAATCAGTAAGGTAACCATACGTCGTTTTCTAAAAAAACTGGATGCCAATACTAACGATTTCCAACCCGTCTGAAATCAAGGCAATAACCAGCCGAACAACTGACTCCCGGATTTTCTACGCAAAACCAAACCCCCAAAAGCAAATGCGGTTTGCCCGGTCTCGGAAACCCTTCACCAAAGCTGTCAAAAGTATGCTGGCCTCTTTTAACTCAGACCAATTTCACTTTAGATTCTCAGGACCTTATTGTATAAGTTAATTTGACCACCTGCTTTTAAATAGGAAATTAACTCAAAGAATACAAATGCAACAGAGTTGCATTTGTCGGATTGGTTGTTATTTTTGCAAAATAAATGCATAACTACAAACTCACTAGATTAAATGGTAACGTCCAACCCAAACACAGACCTAAGGGCTAAAATCCTAAGCAAGACTTATGAAAGCACTATAGTGCTTGACATTCTGACCTTCAATGTCAAGGAAGGAGAAATATACGGTCTTGCCGGACAAAAACACGCACGATCCCAACTCCGGGATTATTTGATAAATGTAAGCTTACCAGGAAAGACAATCGGACTGCCACTTAAAACCTACTCAAAAGGTGCAGAACCTACCTCAGGCGTAGACCCTAAAGTTACAGTTGCTTAGGGATCAGATTTCTCCCCAGAATTACAAAAACGACATCTAGGAACAATTCAATAATTAATAAACATGACTAAGAATCTTTATTCATTGATATTTTGCTTACTCTTTACACTCCAAGCAATATCACAACAGACATTAACGGGAAGTATTCAGGCAGCCGATAATACACCGCTTATCGGTGCTACGGTTGTAGCCACCAATGCCGCCGGTACGGAGGTAGGTACTACGAGTGATGCTGATGGTCGCTTTTCTCTGGGCTTAGCGGATGCCGGAAGCTACAACTTAAATGTCAGTCATATCGGTTATACGGCCTATTCAACAAATGTAGAGATCGTTTCCGGCAAGAATGCAGACTTAGGAGCAATAATCCTGATCGAGTCCAGTCAAATACTGCAGTCGGTAGAAGTAGTTGGCCGACGTAGAAAGGATTACAACAGTGATTATTCATTTTCCGGTTCTAAAGTAGCGATACTTAACAAAGAGCTTCCTCAATCGATCTCTACGGTAACCAAAGAATTGCTGAGCGACCGACAAGCGTTTCAGTTGGTTGATGCCGTCAAAACAGTAAGTAATGTGGCTGCCACGGGTATATACAATCACTACAATATCAGAGGTATTACACAGGCAGATGATGGTCAGGTGGTAAATGGATTACGTACGCGTCAATACTACTTCCTCCAACCGATTACATCTCACCTCGAAAGAGTAGAAGTGATAAAAGGCCCTTCTTCGGTAACGTTCTCTAGTGCAGATCCGGGAGGTACGGTAAATATGGTAACGAAAAAACCATTACAGGAAAAAAGGGGAGAGGTTTCCTTATCCGCCGGAAGTTTCTCCACATTAAGGGCCGCTGTAGATTTTACTGGACCTTTAAACGAAGAAAAAACCTTGCTGTATCGGCTCAATGCGGCTTACCAAGAAGCTAAATCATTTAGAGACCTGGTTAATAATAATGCATTCTTAATTACTCCTTCATTAAGCTATGTGCCCAATGAATCGACGGCATTAAATGTTGAAATGATTTACAACAATAGCGTTGGAAACCTAGATAGGGGCCAGCCTATTTTTGGTGCAATTAATGGCGAATTTGACATTAACAGTACGCCCATATCACTGAATGTAGGAGCGGCTAACGATCATTACAAAAATAATGAACTCCTATTTACGGCCAGCTTTTCCAAAAAGTTCACGGATAACTTTGGTTTCAATGCACAGTACATGAAGCAAACTTGGGAAGAAGATTTGGCGGAGCATAGAGTTGATGGTACAGCAGTTGACATTGACGGAAATGTAATCCCTACTCTTGCGAGATTAAGATATGACAGAAGACAGCAATTTTGGGAAACTGATAATTTGAGTGCCTATTTCAATTACGATATTGAAGTTGGCAACATTACCAATAGAATATTACTGGGATACGATGCTACACGTTGGGAAAGAAAAATTGGTTCGGGATTCCTTCGTGCCAGAAGATATCTGACCCTCAGTGGAGGTCAATCGAACTTTAATCCAGCCAATGCCGCTAATTTCCAAACGATGGTTGTTGACGGAGTAACGATGCCCGTCCCTGCGGTTCCTCATTTCAATTTAGAAAATCCTTTTAACGGTGCACGAAATACAAATGCCTACAATCTGGCTGAACTATCTATTCCTGCGAATTTAAATACGTCGGGTGGTATCTATCTTCAGAATCAATTTAAAGTTGGTAAATTATCGGCCCTGGTTAACTTGAGATATGAATCGTTTACCGATATTTTTAATTATAAAAAATCAGAAGACGAATTAAAGACCAATGCATTTGTACCGAGATTAGGTTTGACCTATGAAGTAACTGACAACATTAGTGCTTATGCCACTTACTTAGAGGGCTTCCAGCCACATACCAATACCGTATCATTGTCCCCAACTGCGGAAGGGTTTTTCTGGGCAGCGTCACCAGCTCGATTTGACCCTCTTGAAAGCAGCCTTAAAGAAGTGGGGTTCAAGGGTGAATTTATGAATGGAAGGATATTCGCCAACCTGGCCATTTTTGATATTATTCAGAAAAACATTTTGCTGGGAGATACCTACGATTTGGATAACTTAACAACTCGTGGTGAGCAGCGGAGTAGGGGTTTTGAAATGGACATTTCTGGTTATGTGGCTCCTAACTTTCAACTTGTGGCCTCCTACGGTTTTAACAATGCAGAAATTGTTGAAGATGCTATTGAGGAATTTCTGGGAGAAAGAATCGGGGGAGCGCCACAGCATAATGCAAATTTCTGGGGGCGTTACGATTTCACTAATACGACTTTGAGAGGAATCGGAATCGGTTTTGGTATTCAGTATGTAGACGAGAGATATACGTGGTACAACCCGACCTATAGCACGGCAAGAGTACTTCTGCCATCGTACACAGTACTTGATGCTGCAATATATTACAGGCCGAACAATACGAAAATGCAGTTGACTTTGAAAGTCAACAATCTAGCCGATGAAACCTATTGGTTAGGCGGTCTTAACCCATCCAGGCTGGGTCCTGGTGCACCACGAAACTTTATCCTTACGACCAACTATCAATTTTAATTGATCAGGACTGTTTAGATAAAACGGATCGTGAATCCTACTCTTGAAGCCCCTATGAACCGAGATGGTTCATAGGGGTTTTATTTACTGAAGTCAACCGCACCATTGCGGATTGCTGTCGTGTATTGTCGCGAATTCGCGGAAAGTTCTTTTAATGCTTCATTTCAGAAGGCTTTACAAAAGTTGCTTTCGATAGGAATTCTTTGATGCATAGCACAAAGCAAAAATTATATTGTTCTTTTTGTAAGCACCAAATCATAATTTTGTATAGATTGAGAGAACATTGTTAATGTATGAAGTATCATGCGATTTTATTATATGAAATAATTAATATGAAAAAAAGCACTTCTACATCCCTGATTACTTTGCTGTTGCTCTTTGCCGCTTTGGTCTTTGTACTGGTAAGTCCGGTTATGGCCCAGGACCAGAAAGTGCCGTTGTTGGATAAGAATGGTAACCCCGCAGGTTTTCGGACCCTTGAGCTTGGTGATCCCGCACCGGATTTTGATCTTCCGGGCATTGACGGCCGAAATTACACCCTTGCGGATTTCGACCACGCGGAGGTCCTGATGGTCTTGTTTACGTCGAATCATTGTCCAACTTCGCACTCGATCGAGCAACGACTGCAAAAATTGGTGGCCGATTACAGCGACCGCAGTTTTGCCCTGGTAGCTATTAATCCCAACCACCCGGACGGTCTCCGGGTTGACGAATTGGGTTTTGGGGAATTCAACGACTCATTTGAGGAAATGAAACCGTATGCCGAGTTGAATGGCTGGAAGTTCCCCTATATCTATGATGGTGACACACAAGAGGTTGCCCGTGCCTATGGTTGTCTTGCCACTCCGCACGTATTTCTTTTTGACAAGAAACGTCGTTTGCGCTACGCCGGCCGTTTTGATGATTCACGATACGAACCGGAGCATACCGTGACTTCACCCGATGCCCGCAATGCTTTGGAAGACATGTTCGCCGGTCGGGAAGTCACAGTACCCCTTACCCGGCCGCATGGCTGCTCAACCAAGTGGAGAGAAAAACGAGCAAATAATGTTGCGATTATGAAGTCGTGGACGGAACTTCCCGTTTCCCTTGAGCAAATTGATGCTACCGGGATTGCGGCGCTCAAAGCTAATAAAACCGATAACTACCGGCTGTTCAATATCTGGGCTACGTGGTGTGTACCCTGCGTAGAAGAATTTCCTGATCTGGCAGATATTTCCCGGCAATTCGACATGCGTGGTTTTGATTTTATTACGATCAGTCTCGATGCGGTTAAGGATGAAGCCAAAGCCCTGGCATTCTTAAAGCGACACGGGGTGGGGCCAACGAACCGGGCGTTGAAGCGAATTGAAAAAGACAATCGCAAAACCAATCACTACCTATACACCGGCTCCAATCAGGACGGCCTTATGGAAGCGCTTGATCCCGAATGGCCCGGACCGATCCCGCATACCGTGCTGGTTGCACCAGGCGGGGAGATCATCTGGCGCCACAATGGAGTTATTGACGGCAAGGAAGCTCGCTCCGCGATCGCCGATGCCCTGACCCGATATTGGGAGCTGCCGGCCAAATAGAAACCCGGCCCGGAAAGTTGCAAGGCCGTACGAAGATACATACCGGGTCTTATCAAACGCAATGCCTTGTTGCTCAACACCATTAGATACATGAAACTAAGAACAAACTTCTTGGTAGGGCCCCTCCTCGTACTAGCTTGGTGTAAATCATCACAAGAGGCCTCTATTTGAGACGTCGGTGTATTGTAAAATTGTTGTGGCCTTGCGGGTGTTGCAATAAGGAAACACCGGACGAAGTAAAAATAATCACTACGTTTAATACAAAGGTGAGTAATGAGGTGAGACGGCAATTGGTACAGAGAAGAATAATCAGCGAATTAGCAAAATATCTCCCTTCTTAATTATCTCCTTCTTGTCCTTTTCCAACTCAATCAAATATATATAAACCCCTTGACCTAACTTTTTCCCATTGTTGCTACTTCCGTCCCATAGCAGCAAATTGGCACCACCAGCATTTGATTGGAAGGAATAAACAATTGTTCCCCATCTGTCAAAGATTGTCAGTTTTATTTTTTCGAAGGCCAGATCAAATCCTTCCATCATAAGAAAATCATTGTTGCCGTCGCCGTTTGGGCTGAAGGCATCAGGAATAAAAACCGGACATTCATTCTCATTTACTATGATGACGGTATCTATTGTGCATCCAGATTCATCTGTAAGGCTGAGCTGATGCGTTCCATGGGCCAGCTGATCGTAGTAAAGTTCCGGTACGTAATTCCCGCCATTCAATGAAGTGTTTATTTGACCGATTTCGTTTTCTGGTATTATGAATATGCTTCCATTGTCTTTTGCGCAATCGGCCGGAATATGCTCTATGCCCAAAATGACTAAGGGAGGTAAACCAGGTACTTCTATATCTCTCCGGATAATGCAATCATTTTCATCCTTGATCCATAGCGAATAAGTTCCGGAGGGTAAATTGGAAAAGGTATTTTCTCTTTGAAAGTTAATGCTATCCATGGCAGACTCAAAAAGACTCATCCCTTCTCCAGGCTCAATTGTAATCCTGCCATTGGGGCTCTGACAGGAGTTTGGCGTTGTTCTTACTGAAGGCTCGATTGGAAAATCACTATTTTCGATTTCGAAATCCACGTTGTCTTCACAACCATTCAAGTCTTGTGCTATGGCCGTATACAGACCTGGTGCTAAATTTTTAAACCTATTTGATGCCTGAAAATTGACACCATCTATTGTGTACCGAACGCCAAAGCCCCCTAACTCTTCGATCAAAACGACTCCATTCTCATCGCCGCAGGAAGTGTGCGAAACCACTATATCAGTAATGGATGGAGGAGCTTCTGACGTTACAGAGAAGTAGGATGAACTTGTGCAGCCGCCGCTATCTCGAATAACTAATTCGTATTCACCTACGCTTAAGTCCGAAAAATGTCCGCTGGATTTAAAGCTCATACCTTCTATGGAAAACTGGTAGGGCGGAGCACCTCCCGTTCCGGTCACTTCAAGGGCGCCTTGCCCCTGATGGCAGGTAATTGGATTAGATTGTACTAAATCAATACCAGGAGCCTCACTTGGTTCGATAAACAAAGTTGCTTCATCCGTACATCCCAGGGAGTCAATGATTGTGACGGTATATGTTCCGCTGCTTAAACTTGTGAACGAATTGTCCATCTGATAATTCTGGCCGTCAATTGAATAGCGGATTGATCCTGTACCCTGGGAAGATAACACAGTGAATTCGCCGTTTTTTAATCCACAAGAAGAATTGACAATATCCAGATCGCTTATTTGGGGTTCGGTTGTCGGAAACAATTCTACAGATTGTTGGGTGGTACAGCCTGCATTATCTTTAACTACTATATCATAAACTCCGGGAGCTAAATCCGAAAATAGGTTATCGCTGCCAAATGTATTTCCGCCGTTAATCGAGTATTGAAATGGCGAAATACCTCCCGAAATCATTAGGGTTACAGATCCGTTATTTTCGTTGCAAGACCCATGGTCCAGAACGATATTTTCCAACCTCAATGAAGTTGGGAGATCGATATCTATCGTTTCGGATAGGAAAGTGGGGCCTAGTTCGCAATCTGCAGGTGATGTTACTCTTACCTCATACTTGCCACTAGATTTGACTTGAATTTGAGCGGCTGACTGATTGGGAATTACGCTACCTTCATGAAGCCACTCATAAGTAATTTCTTCTGCCAGGTTTGAAGACGCTTGTAGGGTTACCTTTCCTTCGCAATGGTGATTGATTTGAATGAGTTCAAGGCTGTCTTCATTGGCAAAGAAACTTGGAATGTGATTGGGCAGGCCAATTCCACTATCTTTCCCTCCCAGGTAGAATTCGGCGCCTTTAAAATTACACGCTGATCCCAACTCATTTGGATTATGAATAACAGATAGATACCGATCACGATTTCCCGCTATGTAGATTTTACCATCGGGTGCATTTTGTATGGAGCCGAAATAAGAACCTGATATGCTTCCTATTAGCACTATGGAATTTTGTATCTCTGCAGCTGTCGGCAGATTAAGGTTGACTTGATACAAATTTGGCAGTGCCTGAGTTCCGGCTAAATACAGCTTTGATCCGTCTGGGGAAAATTCGATTCCATAAGATCTATAGAAATCGGGGTGAGTCAATTTAATTGGATTGGATAATTCCCCGGTTTCATTGTTAAAGTCAAAAACTTCAAAAAAACTACCGTGGTAGACGCCCAGGCCCAGTTTCGTTCCCTGGACCGATCCTTTCATATAACCAATTACTCCTCCGGACGTAGCCGGGTGCGGTGTTCCGATTGCAATGGTTATCGGAACAATGGATAAGCCGGAGTCTGTTAATTTCCAAATCTTGAACTTGTTGTTACCATCTTCATGTGCGATGATCCAATAATCTTTATTATTACAATGCAAAATGGAAGTGATTTTTTCCGTGCATCGTTCCAATATCGCGTTATTTTTAGACACGATCCCGCCAAATCCACCATTTAAATCCATGTCGACAATCGCATATTGAAGCACTCCACTAAGACCGCCAGCAACCGAAAAAACATATATCAGGTTATCGGATCCCGGAAGTGGTACTATTAAACCCGATTGAGTAGATGAATTGTCTCCTCCCAGAGAATTTGCATTGGGGATAACCTCATGATTTCGATTCCAAATGTATCGGCCATCTGTATAAATTAGCAAATCTCCATTTTCGTCGCATAAAGTGGCACAGCCTTCCCAAATATTTAATTGACCATCGAGTAGAGGAGTTGGAGGCGTCGTGTTAAAATCAATTCCCGCATAATATCCAAAGTACCAAACATTCGTTCTGTTGGAAATTTGGGAGAAGGAAACGAAAGATAGGTGAACTAGAAGGCTCAGGGCGATTAGAATTCTTACCATTGTTCTTAAATTATTAAATTAAACAAATGGAAAATCGTGCTTTGTTATTCAATAGAAAATTCTGCTAATTTTTTGGTTAAACTGTTGTCCTCGTATATCTCCACGATTGGACTTTCCAGGCAATAGGAAAGGAGAAAGTTTTTGGGGGAGTGGCCGCCTCTGACTAATTTGTCTTTTTTAAAGACATCATAGTATTTAATGCGATAAACAAAATACAACAAGTTGACTCTTTCTCTTAGTGCTTTTCCTTCTTCCAAATCCATCTGGAGATATTTGATCAGAGTTGCAAAACTACCACTGGTTTCCATTTCTCCCATGAGCTGCTTTTCGAAGTCATTTTTTGGAAGATAATAACCTCCATTTTCGGGGCTCCTTCCCGGAGAAATGTGAATTGGAAATGCTCCTTTCTGGAAATCATAGGTTTCCAGTTTACTGGGCATTACCAGATACGCCTCATTTTCCAATTCACGTGACCACCGCAATAGGCCCTGATAATTATCTTTAATGAAGGCCTGGTAACTCAATGTCCGGTCAAATTCGTTCTTTAATCCTGCAGTACCTCCCCACCCTAAATATCGCTTTCGGCTTATTTGGCAATTTTCTCCAGGGGAGCAGAAGTACTTTTTAGCCGATTTGGAATCACAGCAGTGGATAGCCATCTGCAAGATGAGTTCCTGTGCTATCAGGGCTTCTCTTTGCAATGATCTGGCCCCAGGCGTCCTGGAAGATATCAGCTCTACGGTGTCCAAATGAACCAAGATGTCCTCTAAATAATTGAATGCCAAAAGATACCTGAATTGCTGATGGTTTTTGCTAATGCTTTGCCTAAGTCTAGACCAACTTGCGGCATCACGTCCACTTCTGTCTTGTTCTCCTACTCTTGGTAATTCCCGGAAGGATGGCAGACTGATATCTCTTAGAAAATTATTGGGTGATTCGCTTTGGAACCCCAAACTGTAATCTTCGAAAGTGACGCTTTTCTGAACAATGGTTCTTCTTTGGGAGGGTCGCTCCTGTTTCCCAATTTCCTTATCGATGTCCGAAAAAATCTTTTCGACCTTTTTCCAAAATTGTGCTTGTAAGCTGGTTGCAAATAAAGTGCCCCCCATAAATAGAACTAAAGTGATGATGCATTTCATGATATGATTGATTTTGTTGAAAGTCTTTTACTCGCTTGTCTTTATCCGTTTATGTCATGGATGACCATCGAGTAACCGCTTTTCACAAAAAATTCTATGAAAATCACTTTTTCGGGAAGAAATTTGCTAAGGTTTTTAGTGCAATGTATTGATTATATGTCCCCCCCCTTATGGAGTATCTTGATTTTTAGAAAAAATCCGGTAGCGCAAGAAAAACAACAAAAGCAAGAGAAATGTAAGAAGGATTCCCAGGAGTTGAAGCATCGAACATCCACCGGTTGCTGCTTCCAGCGGGGTCATATCACCAATGGAGATGATCCCTGCCCATTTGTCGGGCGAGACTGCAGATCCCTCCC
This sequence comes from Saprospiraceae bacterium, assembly GCA_028284395.1. Classification (GTDB taxonomy): domain Bacteria; phylum Bacteroidota; class Bacteroidia; order Chitinophagales; family Saprospiraceae; genus JANQRV01. The sequence continues at coordinate 6,363 of JANQRV010000237.1, read as the reverse complement.
TCCTGAGATAGTCCAATTTTGCTTTTTGTAAAGCTTCATCTTTGGAGTGCCCCAGATTGAGATATTTATAAAAGTCCACCATAATGAATCTGGTGTCCCGAGCGTTAACCTCCCACAGGGTAGTGACGATGCTTTTTGCTCCAGCATAGGCGAAACCTCGGGCGAGACTGATGACACCTTCCCCTCTCTGTAAATCGCCAATACCCGTTTCACAAGCACTGAGCACGACCATATCAGCGCTAAGCTGAAGATTATATAATTCCCAGGCGTAGAGCGGTTCAGGGCGGCCAGTTGAATCGACAAATAGAAGCATTGGATTAATGCCGTTTTCGGCGCTGGCCAGGCCATGGGTAGATAAGTGCAACATACTGTAATTCGAAGCTTCCCGCATAAATGCCATCTTGGTGGCTTCAGCTCCCAACAGTAATGATCCACTAACCAGTTGCGAAATGTTCTTTGCCTCTTCTTCGGCATTGATCAACCTCAAGAATTTCTTCGGGATGCCATGCAACCCGGGGCCTGAGTTCGGAGCAACTGCTTGCATCGCTTCGTCAAATATGGGAGCAATTGTCAGGAGTTTCTTCTCTGCTTTTTGCTGTTTACTTTGCATTTCATTCAGCATCGTCGCTGAATAGGCATAACTGATGATGTAGTCTTCAAGAAGAAATGCGTGGTCGGACGCATCTCTACTTGGTTCTTTAGTCAATAATACTTCAAAAGGAAGCAGTGCCAACGCTGCATCGGGCACGATGATAAGTTTTTTTATTTTGTCTGGTGGAAGAAAATCCCGAATGGGAAGGAACACCTTCTGGTAAAACTCCCAGTTGGCTTGCCAGTATTCGAAGGAAGTATCTGGTTTCAGACCTTTAATTAAAGTGTCGAGCGGTATGTCAATTGGCATCGTCTTAACAATAAAATCATCTTGCCGGACGGCAAAGATGTACATCGAGCTGTCACCCAGAAAATAAGACACCAGTGCCTGATCCGGTAATAACATACTATCCTGAATGAAGCTCGCATCGACTACTTCATCATTGTATTTGAGGTCAAAATACAGCGGGTAAGTAGATTCCAGCCTTCCGAGAAAATTTCGGTACCTTTCCTCTAATTCAAATAATTCATTTTCAAACTCCTCCATCTGCTTATCACTTGTATTCCGGGTCCATATTGTATTCCTTATATATGCTAAATAGCGCTTCAGAGCAGCTTCTTCTTCCAACTCCTTTTCTGGAATACCGGCCACCTTTTTTGCAACTTGATCCGAAATTGCCAAACGGAGTAAGTTTGACTTAGCCCTTTCACAAAGTTGAAATAGTTCATTAGGGATGTTATCTCCAGGGCCCATTAACTTTTTGACCCGCATGGCGCCTTCAAAAATGACATAGGTATCCTCAATCAGTTTTTGGATTGATATGGGTTGTTGGAACTCTTTTTTTAGGTGCTCGATCAGTTGGAAGGCCTCCCCATAAGTTTTGTCTGCTTCAATCAACGATGATCGATCCTGATCCAACTGATATTTTCTTTCGTGGATATAGGCCTTTATCTTTAAAAACCACAATACCTTTGTCAATTGGTAAGTGGAAGTCAAGTCGGCTGCGGAGCGAAACCCCACTCCAGTAAGAGCTTTATGAATATGATTGAGAGCCATATCTACCTCATCGACCATCAATTTGGATTGAGCCAATTCTGCATGAAAATCGGATGTTAGGGGAGTCCTTCCATAATTCTGACTTTTTATGTATTTCAATCCTTCGTTGAAACGCTGGTTGGCTGATTCGTAGTTTCCTCCTGATCGAAGAGCAATCCCAAGGTCTTGCAAAATATATGGAAAGTATAAGGGAGTGAAACGCTCCGCCTCGGGATCTTGACACAACTTCATTGCTTGCCCTAGAAACGACAGTGCTTTTTCGGGATATTTCATGTCATTATGTAAGCCACCTAGCGTCGAGAGAGTAGAGAGAATGTATTTTTTGCTGCCGGAATCCCTGAAAAGTTGAAGTGCAATTTCCAGAGATGTAGCAGCACCTGCAAAATTAAGCCTGGCCCGATCCAATCTTGCCAGTTCCAGGTAAGAAACGCCGACACTAACTTTGTTTTGCGGAACAACTCGCATTCTCATATTCAAAGCCTTATTCAGAAAAAGTTCTGCCTTGGGAAAATCACCCAATGACCGGTAAGCCACGCCAATAGCATGGAAATTATAGTCGATCTGGTTGCATTTATCCGGTATTGTGTCTGCCTCCAAAACCGCTACTGCCTTTTCCAGGTACTTTAAGCCCGAGGCAAAGTCCTTAACGTAGATGTACTTCTCTCCAAGTGAATACAGGATCTCGTCTAGGTCTATAGACTTACTAATGGCGTGCCGCTCACTCCACGCCAATGCCTGCTCAGCCAGTTTTGTACAGGCTTCTAGATCCGGTGTCCTTAAATAGGTATCGAATTTCAATTGCAGCAGATCAAATATTTCATTGCGGAATCGAGTTGAATCTCGCTGGTAAATACGCAGTGCATCATTGGCAAATGAAAGTGCTTCCTTGATATTCCCTAGCATCGCCTGACTTTTTCCGGCGTAAAGCAGACCTGCCGCATACCTGGGGTCAGGGGCATCAAACTGTTGTATGCTGGTGCGATAGGCCTCTTCCAAATTGCTGATGACAGCTGAATCAGGTTTTCGCGCGTTATAGTAGCAATCGCTTAGAAGGCCAAGGACAGTTGCATAATGATTGGCCGAAAAATCGGTCACGGTGACTTTCCGGTCTTTTGCCTTCTCCAACACAGTCATTCCTCTCTCAAAGTCGCATTTTTGCAGATAGATCAACCCCAAGTGTTCCAGGATCAAAACTGATTCCAGGTCGACGGTGTCATTAGCTTGTGATTTGGTAATCCAGGCTTCATTCAAGAGCTTTTGGGCTTGTTCGTAACGATTGAGATTAAAAAGAGCAAGGGCCTTCCGGACATTTGCAGTAACCATAGCCGGCTTGCTGGCATCCATATATTTATCGAGCATCTCCTTGGCTAGTTCCGTCAATAACAGTGCTGACCCAAATTCCGATGAGTCGATGTTGGAGCGAGCAAGGTCAAGTATCTCCATAGCCAGGATCGTATCTCGATCATCACAATAGAATTTCCAGTTGTGGCTGATGTGATGTGGTAGTTTGTCGAGGATTGCTTTGTATTCTGTCTGGCATTTTCTATTTTTTAAATCGCAGGAAGAAATACAGAAGTAGGTAAAGGCCAAGAAAAAAAACACAATTAGGCCTTTGTAAATCTTGTTACCGGGACAAAAATGATCAAATCTCATTGGGGGATTCTTGCTAAATGGTAGAAATTTTAAGTGTTCTTGAAATTATGGAATTTCTCAAAATTGATGAAGCTTACAGCAGTAATTTCGATTTTTTGTAGTAATTTTTATCGCACTTGAGGCATGTATCTGGGAATAACTAAATGCCATATTCGAAATTATGGAATAGCATATGACGGATCAAGAAATCATAGATAATCTCACTAAAAAAGAAGGGCAAAAGGAAGAAAATGACGCTATTAAATATATTTTAGAAGCCTCTGAATTTATAGGCGCCGCTTCGAAGCTGGTGCGGAAAGAAATGAAAGAGATCGATATGGTAGATGATTTGCTTCAGGAAGCCTTGATTATTTTTATAAAAAAAATCAGAGCAGGACGCTTTGAGCAAAAGAATGCCAAACTTTCTACCTATTTCGTGTCCATATGCTTAAATCTAGTTCGAAATTTCAATCGGAAAAGAGATCCTCTGAACAGCCCTTATGAGCCTTCAATCCCCGAAGTAGCAACTGGTGTAATCGATAATGAAGGGAAACTGATTTTAAAAGAACGCTTATGGATCGTGAAACGAAATCTCGGAAGATTGTCTGCGGTTTGTCAGGATTATTTAAAAGATGCGACAGTAAATAAGCTTTCGTACCGGCAGATTGCCGATAAGTATGGGAGTACTGAAAAGTCTGTGAAAAGCAAAATTTACAAGTGCCGTCAGCAACTAAGAAAAATGTGCAAAAATGATCTGGAGGTATGATGCCTCAAAAAGAAAAATTATGGAGGAGTTTCATAGAGTCGATAGATATTTATCAGGGCAGATGTCTGAAGAAGAGGCGGAGCTATTTGAAAGAGAACTTGCCAGTAATGAAAGTCTAAAGGAAGAATTAGATTGGCAAAAAGAGGAATTGCAGGCGATGAAAGAGTATTATGAAGAAATTGAATTGAGGAAAAAGATTGTCGATTTATCCAGCACGAAATTAGCGAGCAGAACTTTGGCTAAAGAGGAAACAGAGGTAGGGCCGGGCCTGAGTCGCAGCAACAAGTCCGTCAGACGCTTCCTGGCAATTGCCGCCGGCATCATTTTAATACTTGGAATCTTTGTCGGGAGAATGATGATTGCACACGGGAATATTGCATTAGTAGAAGCGGCAATTGTGGACCCCTTGTATGTCAGTAGGCTCAAAGGTGGAAATGCAGTCGGCCAACCAACCTTTGAGGATAAGTTTATAATTGCCACTCTTGATAGAGACAAGAGCTTGGCCGAGGACGCGGTTGAATATTTTAGTCAGGATAAATGGCTAGACTCACCAGTATATTCCCAAGCACAAATCTATTTGGGGCATGCTCATCTTCTGAATGAAGATTTTAAAGCGGCAGGGGAAGTCTTCGAAAGAATGAAATCAGATAGTCAATTTGCTGACGATGCTAACTACTATCTGGCCATTTCCCAAATTGGTCTGGGTAAGGATGAAGAAGCGCAAAGGATTTTGCGAAATGTTGACCTAAGAACCGGTTACTACGAAGATGCTCAGAAGATGCTCAGAAAACTGAAGAGTTTATGGCGAAAAATTATAAGGGAGATCATTTAAATTTAGCTCAAAACAATCCATTTTGTTCAAACCGTTGTAGTAATACTTTTGACCGTTCATAATCCCGCCAAATGGCTTTCATCTTGTTTTTAAATGCCGGAACTTGGTATAACTATAGAAGTTAATCTCATCTTTCGCGGAAACGGTTGCCGAGGTGGATTTTTTTGCTTTTTTTTGTGTGCTGAACTTGTCTAAAGTTTCTTCACTGGGCTCCAAAACGTGACTTTTGCCGGTAACAGTAAAATTTAGACAACTTCGTTAAAATCACAAGTAATGAGACCAATTTTCTTTCTGTTCCCGGCAGTTCTGCTGCTGGCCTCCTGCTCGAACCCCATAGCTGAAGAATCCGCCGCGACCGGCGAATGGCAAAGTCTTTTCAACGGCAAAGATATGACCGGCTGGGAGATCATGGGCATGGCCGAGGCGGAGGTCCGCGACGGCGCCCTGCACATCCACGCCACACATCCCAACAACAACGCCTGGGTGTACACCACCGATGCTTACCAGGACTTCAAGTTGGAATGTGAGTTCCACATGCCAGATACCACGGCCAACAGCGGCGTAGTCATCCGCTTTGATCCCAAAGCAGAGGGTACTCCTAATCGGGTTGCCTACGAGGCCAACATCGACTGGCGTACCGATATCCAAAATCCCATGGGGACTTTGGAGAACGCTTCCCGTGCCAACCTGTTGACCGATCCAGACCCGGAAAGCTGGCATGCCATGCGCATCGAAGCCGAAGGCGATCACCTCCGGGTATTTATAAACGACGAAAAAGTGTGCGAATCGCACAACCGGCGCGCAACTTCCGGGCACATTGGCTTACAAGTACCCATCCACGAGGAGGACGACATCGCTTTCCGCAACATTCGCATCCAGGAACTGCCGGAGGTAACCGTTTCCGAACCTTTACTCGAAGAACAATATCGCAACAGCGATCGCTCCTTGGAGCCCATGCTGAGCGACGGCTCTTTGGAAGGGTGGTCTGCTATCGGTCCCGGCCGGTGGACATTTGAAGAAGATGGCTCCTTACACGGCTATTCGGGAGAAACACCCAGTTTTTTGGTCAGTGACCGAGCTTACCGGAATTTCTATCTGAAAACGGATTTTAAGATCGCCAAGGAGGATAACAGTGGTATCTTCATCCGCAAGAATCCCGACAGTACGGCGGTAAGCACCGACTACTCTATCGAATGTAACATCTATGACCATAATGGGCCGGCGCATGCTTACTCCACAGGGTCTATCGCTACGCACGCCCGTGCCTGGTATGATCTGATCGACTATGACGACTGGAACGAGATGGAGATCTTTGCCCGTGGAGATCACATTGTGTTATACGTCAACGACACCAAGTCTTCGGAGGCGTACCTGCCGGCCCATTTCGACAAAGCAGGCAACATCTGTTTGCAAGCCGGTACGAAGATCTTTATGGACAACGGCCCCTCGGACGTGTATTTTCGCAACATGATGATACGGGTGATG
>JANQRV010000236.1 GCA_028284395.1 Saprospiraceae bacterium | reverse complement strand
TTTAGTCGCAATAACTACGGCTATTCCGCCTAAAATTCCCTTCGGCAGGTCAAAAAATGCATCCTTTTTATCTCCAAAAACAAATTTTAGACATGCTCTTTTCACCTACATTAATTCCAAATTATTAACTCAAAAAAATCCAAAATGAAAAAACAATCAATTCTTGCCCTGGCCATTGTTGCCCTGATCAGTATAGACCTTAGTGCTCAAACCTTAGATGAAGGTCTGTATGTTGATACCGATGAAATTTACCGACAATTTGAATTAGACCAAGCCCTGCAATTTCCAGGAGGGGCTTCTGAAATATTGAATTACCTTAACGAAAATGTATCCTATCCAATTTCGGCTAGGGAAAATGCTATCGAGGGGACCGTCCGGGTGGAGTTTGTCGTGATGCCCGATGGCAAAATCCAAGATGCGAAGATCCTTGAAGGCCTGGGTTTTGGCTGTGATGAAGAAGTTTTGCGGGTAATTAGTGAAATGCCGACCTGGATTCCTGGGGTCAAGGATCAGGTCAGAGTTGCCACTAAAATGGTAATGCGTATCAACTTTAATCTGACGATCTGAAATACTGAATTTCAATAGCTACTAAGGTTTCCCGTTGTAAATAGGTTTGAAGAAGGTATTGGCCATCTCTCGCATCAGCCGGGGGATGGTTTTTTATTTTGGGCGGTCGGTTTTATTCTCGCTTTTCGAAAAGTACATTTTTGGTTCTACCACTTGAAACTCTAAATCCGGACACTTCCCCTTGCTCGTTCAACTCGAATACAACATCTCCAAAAAAACCTCTATTTCCCTTAAAGTGATTTTCCTGGATTGGCCGAAGGATAATGTCTTCCAGTCGAAAGTGTGTTGCCCGTATTTGGTTTTCTTTCGTGACCAGGGTATAAGCGGTCTCTGCTTCTCTGCTGTAATAGACTCCGGCGTATTTGGATAGATTTTGGGCTTCATAAGGAATATCCTCTTCCGAATCATCGGAGATTTCCTCTTTTTCAGGAGGGTTCATTTGTGATTCCAAATAAAGCTCGGCAACGTCATAGCCCGTTCCTGAAGCACTAAATGAAGATCCCGCATTTCCAAAAACGATGACGCCAAATCGTTGTTCCGGAAAATATCCCATAAAAGTTCGATACCCTGAATGCGAGCCGCTGTGGGCAATTCTTTTCAGGCCCCGGTAGGTCGAAATGCGTAAGCCATAAGCGTAACTAATGGTGTCGCCATTGTTCAGGATTCCTTTGCTTCTCATCAATCGGTGGACTTCCGGACTGCCCACTGCTTTTGTTTCGAAGTTTAGAACCCATTTAGAGAGATCTTCGGTATTGGTATACAGGCCGGTTTCTCCCGTACTGGAATAGACAAGCAGATCATTGTCGTACGACCCTTGGTGGGCAAAGTAAGCATTGGCGCGATTGGGGACCAGTCGAGTGTAACGATCATTAATAAAAGTATGGTTCATGTTCAAGGGGGCAAATACGTTCTCCTGCATCCATTCAGGCAGTGTTTTGCCGGTGACTCTCTCCACAATTTCACCCATCAATACATAACCGGTATTCGAGTACGAATATTCAGAACCTGGAGGGAAGTTCAACTCTCGCTGTCGCACGACCATCTTCAGAATATGGTCTTTGCTAATGAAATCATCCGCATTCCAACCAGCTAATGAGAGAAAACTGAAAAGGTCTCTCAAGCCGCTGGTGTGATGGACTAAATGTTCGATCGTAATCGTCTTACCAAAATCCGGCACTTCCGGGATGTACTTTCTCACATCATCTTTGGGATGGATCAGCCCTTCATCAATTAGGGTAGCAATGGCAAATGCGGTAAATTGCTTGGATACTGAGGCTACTTGAAAAACCGAGCTAGGTGATAGCAATTGACCATGTTCCAGATTGGCAGCTCCGTAACCTTTTTTGAAAATGACCTGGCCGTTTTGAATAACTGCAATGGTTGCGCCAGGGGTATTAGAGTTATTCCAGGGAGCCATGAGTTGGTCTATTCTGCCTTCATGAGTACTAGCGACAGGTTCCTGTCTTTTAAGCGCTATGGTGTATTTTCCGGGGTCGATCGTCTCCTCACTACTAAGGGGAGTTACTTTCAAGGAATAGGTGCCGGCAGTGGAATTGTGAATGGTCACATACTCTGGTCCAAAACGGCCATTGGGGCGGTCAAACTTTTCTGGTTTTTCCGCATCCGGGCTTTGTAGTTCAATTTCGAGGTCGATGCCTTTTTGTTCAACTACGATCATTAAGAACTGATTTTCGTTGGTTGCTACATCATACTCATGGTACTCGCCGGATTGAATCTTTCTTTCAACTACTGTATCTTTGTGCAATAACAATTGAGAGGATTGCGCCGGTAGATAAAAACTGCAGACCAATAAAAGTGGGAATAGTGTCGATGATTTCATTGCTGTTGATTTATGCCGGTCAAAATTAGGGAAACGTGACAAAAAGTTCAATCAGACGTCGCAAGGAAAACAGTTAGAGAATCCAATTAATCCCAATTAAATACATTTATGAATTTCCCTATTAAACAATTTGAAGGAAGTCTGCCACAGAAGACCGTCATGAAAGGTGAGGTCTACTGGAGGACCGGTAGTGTCAAAGAAATCTACAAAGACGAAAGAGGTCATTATATTGCTTCTGTTCTGGGGCAAGATCTCTATCAGGTCAAATTAACTATGGAGGGGCAAATCGTCAAACACCACTCCTGTTCTTGTCCTCACAAGCGCAAATACGTCTGTCATCACATTGTCGCTGCCCTGTATGAAATTGAGAACGGTTTTGTTGAAGAGCGGAAAAAGCCGGTAAAAAGTTACAATTCGTCTAGGAAAACCTGGCATCAATTAAAGGGACTTTTGACATCCCTATTTCCATTTTCTTTCTAATAAAATTGTCCGTCGAAAATTTAGTAATTTCAGGTACCAAGCGAAATTATTGTTCTAGTCAATTTATTCGAATGAGAATCTTTCTGCGTATCTGGAGTCTGCTACTGAAGACATTGGGTTTCATCGTGCTATTGGTCATCATAGGTGCCTTGAGCATCTGGTACATTTATCGCCCCTATAAAGTGGCTAGATACCAGCCGGCTGTACCTGAGCATTTGGAGGAAAAGAAGGCCTACCTAAATTCGATTTCTTCCGAGGAGCAGGACCAGCTGAATATCATTCTCATTAATTTCGATGACTTGGGCTACGGCGACTTAAGTTGTTATGGCAATCGACTTATCCAAACGCCCAATATTGATAGTTTGGCTGCGAATGGTATTCGACTGACCGATTTTTATACTTGTTCGCCAGTTTGTACACCATCAAGAGCGGGGTTGTTGACCGGTCGCTATCCGAGCCGGTCTTTTTCCGGGGATCATGTTTTTTTTCCCGAAGGTCATATAGTAGCATCCTTCCGTAAAATGATGGGCAACAAGAATGAAATTCCCCAGGATGAAATAATGATCTCCGAAGTATTAAAGGCGAACGGCTATCAGACTGCGCTGATCGGGAAATGGCACCTGGGAGACCGCCCCGGCCACCTACCTAATGATTTCGGCTTCGACTACTACTTTGGTGTTCGATACAGCAATGATATGATGCCATTGCACATCTACCGCAATGAAGCAGTTGTAGAAGAAGACCATAAGGTGCTTAAGGATGGTGGAATGGGGTATTATGATATGGACACGCCGCTAGAAGTAGAAGGGGTCGATCAAACAAAATTGACTGAGAAGTACACAGCGGAAGCCATTCACTTCATCCAAAACCATTCGGACACTCCCTTTTTTCTCTATTTACCTCATACTTTCCCGCATGTACCACATTTTAGTTCGGATCGACAACGGGGAAAATCAAAAGCGGGATTGTACGGTGATGTTGTAGAAGACCTGGATTGGAGTGTAGGGCAAATCATGGCAACACTTCGTTCCCTAGAGCTTGAGGAAAAAACGCTCTTGTTTATAACCAGTGATAACGGTGGAGATTTGCAGGGTAGTGTCGGGAGTTTGCGTGGGCGCAAGCAATTCACCTTCGAGGGGGGGCAAAAAGTGCCTATGATTGTCTATGGAAAATCGATTGTGTCCAGTGGCCTTGAAACCGGTGCCCTGACTACCAATCTGGATCTTTTTCCGACCATTTTGGATTTATTGAAATTAGATCAGCCTAAAGACCGCATTATTGATGGGAAAAGTCTTCTTCCGATGTTGAAAGGAGTCGGGCCCGGCCCACATGAATACATATTTTACAATGCGGCACAAACCGGTGATTTTAAAGGAGTAAGAGATACCTTATTTAAATACCTGGAAGATGTACCCGGAAATGCTATGTCTCTTTTCGGAATGCTGGCGATACAAACTCAAATGAAGCCACAGCTAACAAATGTTGAATTGGACAATGAGTCGCATAATCTAATCAGAAAATATCCCGAACGTGCGAAGGCTCTCAAGTCACTAGTGACTCAACAGCAGGAGGCAATTGATCAAAATCGGAGGGGGTGGTTGGAATAGGCCACCACCAGTGCTATTCAAAAATTATGGTAGCATCATGGTCATGCCAAGCTTTTAGCAGGTCCTTATAACGTTCGTAGAGTTTGTTTCTCTTAACTTTTAAAGTAGGTGTTAGGAGTCCATTTTCGACATCCCATACTTCTTTTGTGATGACAATGGTAGAGATCTTTTGGTAGTTGGGCAACTCTTGATTGACTTTTTTTAGCGTAGCTTCAAGGCTTGCTCTTAGCTCTACGTCTGATTTCTTGAGTCCGATTTCTGAAGGGAAGATGAGTGCTAATGGTTGAGGGCATCCTAAACCAGTGATACAAATTTGCTCAATATCCGGATTGGATTCGAATTTCCACTCGATGGGAGCCGGGACAATAAATTTTCCTTTGGAGGTTTTAAAAGTATCTTTTACCCGTCCGGTAATGTAGAGGTAGCCTTCTTCATCTAACCGTCCTTGGTCTCCGGTGTGCAGCCAGCCATCTTTAAGTGTTTCGGCAGTCTTTTCCTGTGCTTTATAATAGCCAGCCATATTCCAGGGGGCCTTGTAAAGAATTTCTTCTGTCTCCGGGTCGATTCGTATGACTGAACCCACTTGAGCTTTACCGACCGACCCCGGTTTGTCTTCCTCTGCGGTAAGGAAGGTGCAGACCGCACAGTTTTCCGTCATCCCATACCCTTCAGAGATCGGAATGCCGATTTTGTTGTACCAGTCTTTTTGTTCTTGCGGCATTGGAGCTGCGCCTGTGACCTGGACGCGAGACCTGTCTAAACCCAATGCTTTCCTAATCTTATTTTTCACCAGGCTGGAAACAATCGGGATCTTGAGCAATCGATCCAGCTTTTTCTGTGGTGTATTGTTTAAGATGCCGAGTTGGAATTTGGTCCAGATCCTAGGCACGGCAAAAAAGACGGTTGGCCTGGTATCTCTTAGATTTTTAGCAAAAGTATCTAAGTTTTCCGCAAAGGAAATGGTGCCGCCATATTTCAGACAGTTGGTTTCAACAATGACCCTCTCTGCGATGTGATTCAGAGGAAGAAAAGAGAAAAAAGCATTGTCGCCCTCTAAGGATATTTTGAGGTGGTTGGAACTTTGGATCAATTCTTCCAAAGGGTGATCAATTTCATTTAATAGGACTACTCCCTTCGGTGTTCCCGTTGTCCCGGATGTAAATACGATGGTCCATATATCGGCAGGATTCAGAACTGTCTCACCCTCCATCGGATCAAATTGATTCATCCAGTCATGCCATTGAAAGCCCTCTGTGACTTTGGAGTTTCCTTCGTAATGAGGAAAGGCGATGATGGGCATATCGGCAGGAACGCCTTTTTTCATTTCGTCCCATACTTCCATCTTACCTACAAATAGTGCATTGACATCTCCAAGTCGTAAGACCTCGCTTATCTGGTCTGAAGTCAAAGTTGGGTATAGCGGCACGCTGACATAACCCGCCATTTGGATAGCGATATCGGCTATGATCCATTCTCGGCAATTTTTTGAGACCAGGCCAATGTGGGCCTTTTCGGGTAAACCCAATGAATGTAGACCCGTTGCTAATTTCCGGGCCATCAGGCATGCTTCTTTCCAAGTATAGATTTCCCAACGATCACCGAAGGGTTGGCGCAAAAATGGTGCATCGGGTGTTTCTCGTTCCCAATGGTAATAGCCCTTAATAATTGGTTGTTTTGTCAATGTGGTAGAATTATTGTGGTTCGATTGGGTTAAATTAGAAATTTTTTTTTAAACCGGCCAATTTGCAAAGTGTGAAGCACATCACATTTTCTCAGGATCGACTTCCATAACTTTGTACCATACTTTTCACTAAACATAATTTACATGCGCCTACTAATCATCGGTATGAGTTTTTTAATGACTCCCTTATTCAATTCCTGCGGGGTAACCAATGAGAAAATGACGGATGCTTCTACATCCATTGAACGCCCCAGTGATGTTGAAAAACTGGTGAAATCGGAAGAAGAATGGCAGGAAGAACTTAGTCCGGCCGCCTATAAAGTGTTGCGCCTGAAAGGAACGGAGCGGCCGTTTACGGGAGAATATTGGGATCATAAAGAAGAAGGTACGTACCTCTGCGGTGGGTGTCAGCTTCCACTGTTTGAAGCCAACACCAAATTCAAGTCCGGAACGGGTTGGCCCAGTTTTTATCAACCAATCAAAGACAGTCACGTTAGCGAGGAAACCGATCGGACTTATGGAATGATTCGGACTGAAGTACTTTGCGCGAGGTGTGATGGCCATCTGGGACATGTCTTTAACGATGGGCCGAGACCGACGGGGCTACGGTATTGTATCAATTCAGTTTCTCTACAATTTCAGGAAAAAACGGCCAAGGAGGTGAATTAAAACTCCGATCGTATCACAAAGAACATTATTCAACAATAACACAACAGCTATGAAAGCTAAACCAGTTTCAAACATTGCAGCCTATATCGCTGCACTAATCTTACTTCAGACATTGTATTTCAAATTTAGTGCTCACCCGGACAGTGTTGCCATTTTTACGGCACTGGGTTTGGAGCCATTCAGTCGGATCGGCATTGGTGTCGCCGAGTTAGTAACGGCTTTATTACTGATTGTGCCGGCCACACGGGGATTGGGAGGTCTCTTGGGAGTGGGAATTATCAGCGGTGCGATTTTTGCTCACTTGACGCAATTGGGTATTTCGGTCAATGGAGATGGTGGAGCCCTATTTGCGATGGCAATCATTGTTTTCGTGGCGAGTGCAATTACCGCTTGGCTTCATCGTTTTGAAATACCGGTAGTGCGCAATTTGCCATTTATGGTTAAGCAAAATAGAACCATGGCGTAAGTTTTATGCCGTTAAAGCCCTGTTCTACAAGAATTCTAACAGGGCTTTTAAGGTTTCTTCAGGAGCCTCTTCCGGTAAGTAATGGCCGCATGGAAGGCCTCTTCCCTGCACATCATCCGCCCATTTTTTCCATTCTTCAATAACATGATACTTATTGCCTACTAGTCCTTTTTGCCCCCAAAGAGCCAGGAGAGGGCATTGTATCTTTTTTCCCTTGTTGATGTCTTCCTGGTCATGTTCGATATCAATGGTAGCGGAAGCCCGGTAATCTTCACAACTGGCATGAATCGTTTCCGGTGTAAAGCATCGGATGTATTCAGCATAGGCTTCCTTGGTGAAGGCATTGCTATTGCGCCCCCATTGTCCCACTTTGCGCTCCATATAGAAAGCGGGATCGGCACCGATCAACCGTTCCGGTAAATCAAAAGGCTGAATTAGGAAAAACCAATGGTAGTAACCGGTCGCAAATTGCATATCGGTACTTTTATACATATGGTAAGTGGGGGCAATGTCTAGTACGGCTATTTTTAGCACTTTATCTGGAAAGTCTAACGCCAGTCGATGACCTACTCTGCCGCCACGGTCGTGTCCGACAAGGTAGAATTGTTCAAAACCAAGGGAAGTCATAAGTTGCACCTGGTCCTTGGCGGATGCCCTTTTCGAATAAGGGGCGTGGTCAGTTGTTGTATTGGGTTTTGAACTATCACCATAACCGCGAAGATCGCTTGCTACTACGGTGAAATGTTTGGCTAGAGCTGGAGCGATCTTGTGCCAGATGACATGCGTTTGAGGATATCCATGAAGCAGCAATAGGGGTGGGCCACTGCCCCCTTTAACGAAATTGATGGATATGTCTTCTAATTGAGCAACGGATTTTTCAAATGCTTCAAACATTTTGGTAGCTTTAAATTCTATTATTCAATCAAATTTAACCACAAAATGAAGAAGTTCGGTATTCAACTGACTATGGGCTTATTTGCTCTTTTGTTTGCATTCTCCCTTCAGGCACAGGATAAACCAGCACCCAGTCCGCTGGGAAAGGTTTATCAACGTTTGGGAGTAACGGATGTAGAGATTGTGTATTCGCGCCCCGGGGTTAAAGGCCGTACTGTTTTTGCTGCAGAGGGCCTACAGTCTTATGGCAAGTTATGGCGTACGGGAGCCAATGCCGCCACCACAATCTCTTTCAGTACCGATGTAATGGTAGGAGGAAAAAAAGTAGCTGCCGGAAAATACTCTGTTTTTTCTGTGCCTGGTGCCGAGAAATGGAAATTCATGATTAATTCAAATGCTGAATTAAGGGGGACTCGAAACTACGATGAGGCAAAGAACGCTGTTAGTTTGGAGCTTACACCCACTGAATATCCCTCTAATGTAGAGACCATGACCTTCGTTTTTGCAAATGTGACGGATACATCAATGGATTTAATGATGTTTTGGGAGAAAACAGTTTTGACGATTCCGATCACGGTGGAGAAGACCTGGGAATAGTTTCGCCAATTAGGAAGCAGCTTGAAGACAACAAGTTGCTTCCTGACACTAAGCTGATATCCGCTGGTGCTTTGTAATAAAGGCCGGATCAATCTCAATTCCCAACCCTGGGCCTGATGGTACTTTTACCAAGCCACCATGACTTTTTAAATCAGAGGTATTGCATTCCAAAGGAATGTTTTTGTTAAAGCCCTTGAACTCGTGATAGGGGCCAGCATTGGGTAATGCGGATACAAAATGCATCATATATAAGTAACCCAAGCCAGAACCAGAGATATGCGGAACACAGGTCTTTCCTATACTGGCTGCCATTCGAGCCACCTTCATGGATCGGATCATACCACCGAAGTAGAAAATGTCCGGCTGGACAATATCCAATGCATCATTGGCGATGAGCCAGCGAAAATTTCGCAAACTAGGCTCTTGTTCACCCCCCGCAATTGGAATGGTAAGCGCTTTGGCTACCTCCAGTGTTTCTTGGTACCAATCAAATGGAGTAGGTTCTTCGTAAAAGTCAAATTGAAAATCCTGCATAAGTCGGCCAATTCGGATGGCCTCGGCTGCATCGTAGGAACCATTAGAGTCGGCGTAAATGGTCATTTCTGGACCGAAGGTCTTTCGAACCAATGGGATTAGTTGTTCTGACCGTCCAGGAGGATCGTCCCGATTGTTGCTCATACGGCCGCCAACTTTGAACTTAAGAGCCTTTGCAGCAGTTTCCTCTACATTTTTTTGGATAAATTCGATGGACTCCGCCGCCGTTTTACCACGATAGTTATTGGCACGATATACTGCAATCTCCGTATGTTCTATTTTACCGATGAGGTTGCCAATTGATAGCCCGGCTATCCTCCCCAACATATCTAAAATAGCGAATTCGATCGTAGCAAGTGGAACCCATAATGCCAGGTTTTGCAATTTGTAATTGCTCTTGAAAACATAAACTTTTTCCAGAAGAGATTCCAGTTCCACCGCATTTTTGTCGATGAAAAAAGGTTGGAGGCGATTGATGAAGATCGGGTATAATGAAACCATTTGAGCGTTGTTGCTTACGGCTAGCCCCGTTGCGCCGCTTTTGGATCGAACCCGGCAAATGAAGCTGTTCTGGTACCGCAACAATTCCAGGGTCTCAATCACAACGGGGTCCGGGAAGAGCTCGGTCTTTAAGACGGGCCTCCGTAATACTTCATCCAATTGTTGGTAATTGATCAGTGGTTTGTGGGCATTGCAGGAGGCTACACTTGCCCCCAGTCCCATTCCAATAGTTGCCAGCCCTGTTTTCAAGACGGTTCTTCTATCGAGTTTCATAGTGTTGGATTTGGATTTAAATTTAACAAAAAAACTTTCGCAAGTTATGGTGCCGAAGCCCTCCATAGAATATCAAACCATATCTGGCGCATATTTAATACTACTTTGTCAAGTTAACAAAACAGAAATATAAAGGTTTTTTTGTTATGAAAAAGAAAGTTTAAGCACAAGAGGATTAAACGGTTATGGCCAT
>JANQRV010000499.1 GCA_028284395.1 Saprospiraceae bacterium | reverse complement strand
AACTGACCGCGAACAGTTCCTACTAATCATAACTGTGCCCGCCGGCTATCTAATGCAAACCTCCACCAACGAGGTCAGCGAATGGCATTTGCATGCCGGAAGAAAGGCTCATGAACTTATACTGATCGTTGGGCAAAGAGACCATTCAATCCTTTTTCAGCGATTGCTGTGATTTGTAAAATTATTCTAACCGCACATTCACGAATCGTATATATTACCACAATTATTGCTTCATACGCCTACAATAGTCCGGCTAGGATAGGCCGCCTTGAAGCCAAATTTCTATATGCCATTGGCGTCCTGATTGACTGCTACTTCTCATCTTTTGACAGAAATTTTAGTCTCTTGGGGGATGACCCTTGCCTGTAGCCTAATCATGAGGGTCACGGTCACCGAAAGGCGACCCGTTGGCCCCATGCCTTACAAGACCAATTCTTTCAAATTAGCTGCGGATTACACAACTGTAAAATTTACTTGGATTTGAATATAGACCATAATTACGATGAATTATTACCCAGAAAACAGTATTTAAATACCCAATGAATAGGCCAAAAAACGGCCGGTTTTAGGTATGTCCACGAATTCATTTAAGGTGTAAATTCACACAACTTTTCCTTATTAAGATTTTGTCTAAATAAAAACAAGGTTATGAGAATTACATTTACACTTATAGTACTCCTAAATACCATCGCGTTGGGTATCAGCCAGAATGGTGTCATCAAAGGGACGGTCAAATCTCCTGAGGGTAATCCGCTGGAATTCATAAATATAATAGTTCAGGGGAGTGCCTCGGGAACCTTTAGTGATGAAACCGGCCAATTTTACTTGGAAAATGCCCCGGTTGGACCCCAAACCCTTATTGTCAGCGGTATTGGTTATACTGATTACGAACAAATTGTCGATGTAGTGGCCGGAGTTATCATCAATCTGGATATTGTGTTGTCGGAAGATATTGCCCAGTTGCAATCCGTAGAAATCATCGGCCGCAAGGATCGATCTTACCAAAACCGGGAATCATTCGGAGCGACGAAGACGGCCACCGCGATCAAAGATATTCCACAGGCCATCAGTTACGTGACCAAAGAAGTATTTGAGGATCGCCAGGCTTATCGCGTGAATGACGTTGTTGAAAATGTAAGCGGTATCAATCAGTTTTCGTATTATAATGATTATACCATTCGGGGGTTTCGATCCCAACAGGAATTAATCAATGGCCTAAGGGTCATCGGGCTCTTCGGACCGCAAATCCTAACGGCCAACCTCGAACGGGTAGAGATCATCAAAGGGCCCGCCTCCGCGGTAATGGGCAATGCCTCTCCGGGAGGGACCATGAACCGGGTGACGAAGAAACCTCTGGACGTAGAGCGAAAAGCCATTTCCTTCACCACTGGAAGTTTCAATACGCTGAGATCGACGCTGGACTTTACGGGGCCGTTGAATCAGGAAAAAACACTATTGTACCGCTTAAACATCGGATACGACAATTCGGATGATTTCCGGGATTTGCAGGAATTCAAGTCGACCATGGTGGCTCCTTCCATCAGCTTTTTGCCAACTGATAAAACGAGTATTAATTTTGACCTGGTCATTACTAGGTTCGATGGCAAGTTGGACCGCGGTCAGCCCATTTTTGGCGCTTCGGCCGGTACCGACCTCAATTCTACTCCCATTAGTTTTGCGATCGCCGCCGCCAATGATTACCACGAAACAGAAGTCGCCTACAGTACCCTGTCTTTAAGGCACCAGTTCAGTGACAACTTGTTTTTCAACACTTCTTATATGCGTTACGCCTATGAAGAAGACTTGTTTGAGCACCGTACTTCCAACCGGTTCGCGGTAGATGGCAATGGTGATCAAATTCCAACCTTAATGGGAATGCGGATTAGTGCCCGGGAACGCAAGCAGATCAGCGATAATATTTCTACTTATTTAGTATGGGACCTTCCGACGGGACCTTTGGATCATAAACTGGTATTTGGACACGATTTCAACCAGTTGGTTTCTCCCGTCGGCAATGCCAGTATTTTTACGAGCAGCGGTGCCATCTACCGCACCGTTGACGGAGGTTTGGCCACATACGATCCTGAAAAGCCGGAAGATTTCCTATTGGATGAAAACGGAAACCCGATTCCAAATATTCCCCACTTCAACTTAGAGAACCCCACCTACTTGCTGGGATATCCAAGTGATTATTTCCTCGGGCGTTCGCCCAATGCTCCAACAAGATTGTTTTCCAATGGTATCTATATCCAGGATCAGATCAAATGGGGACGGGTCCAATTGCTGCTCGGAGCGCGAATGGAATATTACAACGACGTACAAAACTACCGGCAAGCCGGTGAAGAAACGATACAACAGGAGAAATTCCTTCCCCGGCTTGGCCTAGTTTATAGCCTTACCCAGGATATCAATATTTACGGTAGTTATTCTCAGAGTTTTCAACCTCAGAGTCCAAGCAATCTGACACCGGAAAATGGTGGTCCATTCGATCCGTTGACCGGTGAAATGTTTGAGTTCGGCGCCAAAGGTGAGTTTTTTAATCGGCAGTTGGCATTTACGTTAGCTGTCTACTCCATAGAGAACAATAACATCTTGATCAATGATGTGAATACCGGATTGTTAACGCAAAGGGGAGGAGAAGAAGCCCAAGGTTTGGAAATCGACATCAATGGCCAGATCACACCAAACTTCAGTATTACAGCCAACTATGCCTACAATGATGCTACCATATCGGAAAGCGACGATGAAACGGAAATCGGCCTTACCAAGGAGAACGCTCCCCGGCACTCCGGGGGGATCTTCGCCAATTATCGCCTGCCGCAGGGTTCGGTCTTAAGCGGTATGGGCTTTAATTTTGGTGGTAATTTCGTCACTGAGCGAAATACTTTCGAGCGCATCCTACAATTACCCGGTTACGCCGTTTTTGATGCCGGCTTGTCCTACAAGATTAACAAAGTGAGACTGGCTGCGACCTTGAACAATATATTCGATCAGACGCACTGGGTGGGCGGCTACAGTTTTGTTCGTTTATTCCCCGGTGCACCTCGTAATTTCTTGGTTAGCATCGGTTATACTTTTTAGCGACTATGAAACTCAATAAACGGACTTTCTTCAAGGTTCACAGTTGGATTGGTATTAAATTAAGTATTCTGTTTTTCATTGTCTGTTTTTCCGGCACCATTGCAACGGTCAGTCATGAATTGGATTGGCTGTTCAATCCGGAAATACGTGTTCCAACCACCGGAACGCCTATTTCCAGGAATGTGATCAGAGATAACATCAGATCTCGATATCCGGCCGGAGAGATTACCTATTGGACCAATCCAAGGGCACCCTATTTGGCCGACATTGTATATGTGCATCAAAACGATCATCGCCGTTATGTATTCGTGAATCCCTACACGGGGGCTATTCAGGGAGATGCCGCAATTACCATTCAACGATACTTCCGGGATTTACATTACTTCCTCTTTATTCCTTTTCAAATAGGTCATTTTACGGTACTGACCTTTGCTTTCCTACTATTGCTGTCAGTTGTGACTGCACTCATTTTTTACAAAAAATGGTACCGAAAGTTGTTTGTCTTGAAAACTGGCAAAGGGTTGTTGGTCCTTTTGCGCAGCTTACATCGACTGATGGGACTGTGGTCGATTCCCTTTGCTTTGTTGTTTGCAGTTACGGGAATCTGGTATTTCATCGAGCGAGCTAATGTCGGTGGGGTCAGTCGGTATATTCGTTATCAGGTACCCAAAGTCGTAAAAAATGAAGCGGCTTGGGAAGGACTGACTTATACCGTCGATTACGATAAAGTGATTCAAATTGCTCAAAAAAAGATTCCCGGATTAGTGATAGAAAATATTGGCCCTCCTTCGAGTGTTGGAAACCCCGTTTATGTCTATGGTTCCAATCACATTCCACTTGTGCGCCCGAGAGCGAATCGCGTCTATTTAGATCCCTTTAACTATGAAGTCCTTGCAGTCCAAAATGCAAAAGATATAAATACACAAACCTGGTTAAACGATATTGCTGACCCTCTTCACTTTGGTTACTGGGGTGGATTGACAACAAAACTGGTTTGGTTTGCATTCGGCATAGGCATTTCTTCACTGGTGTTATCGGGCATCTGGATTGCCATTAAACGAAAGATCAAACAACGATATGCAGAACAAGAACGTATCATCGGGCCCTGGAAATACCTTAACCATTCGATCACTTTGGGCATGTTTTTCTTTATGTATCATGCACTGATCGTTCGCTACGCGGTAGCATGGCAAGTGACCGCCGCAATAACACTTTGCTGGTTACTGTTAATATTGTTGACCTGGTGGATATACGTTTGGCGCATGAATGCCATTAACCAACTACCCTAGCAGCCCTAATATACTGAAGTTTCCGTCCGGCTTAAGCAGTTGATCTACCCTGGAGGAAGAGTGTTTCTCTGTTTACGGTGTTTTCAGCTTGCACTGCTTAAGCTACTCCACACACCACCAAGTTCTTGTAACTTTGTATAGAGCGGGCCTGATATTGGCTACCCGTCCAGTCTTCGCAAAAGCTTTGGCGGAGGGGCTAGCCCGTCGTTAGCAGCAATCAGGTAAACACCAAAAAATACACTACACGATACAAATTGACAAGTGAATGAATCAAATTCGACAATATTTTGAACACGCAATTCAAAAGAAAATAAGAGATGAGGAATGGGCGTTTTTTGTTTCCAAACTTTCACGACAAGAATTTCCTAAAAAACACATTCTACTGAAAGAAGGGCAAATAGAAAATTACCTTTCGTTTGTGGAAGCGGGAATTATCCGCTATTATGTTCCAAAATTAGAAAATGACCTAACATTTACCTTTGTCTTCGACAATAACTTTGTAAGCGGATACAACTCTTTTTTGACAAGAGAACCGTCAACTTACCAAATAGAAACCTTAACAAAGACTACACTTTGGCGAGTTACATACAACGACTTGCAAACAATTTATAGCGAAACGGAAATCGGCAATCTTATTGGTCGACAAGCAAGCGAAGATTTATTCTTGAAAAAATCGAAACGAGAACTTTCACTTTTAAATGAGACTGCCGAACAGCGTTATCAGAATTTATTTGTAGAGCAACCGTACCTCATACAACAGATACCGCTAAAATACATCGCTTCATATATTGGAGTTACGCCACAGGCATTGAGCAGAATCCGTAAACGAATTTCTTAACTTGGGTTCATTGTTTCACGCTGCAAGTATGCTCACCTTTGTGAAAAATACTTCAGATGAAACCATTAATTGTTTTAATAAGTGTATTTGTTATAGCACTATTTGTTGTCAAACTAAGGTCAAAGAAGACTGACTGGAAATTTGCGGGACGTATAGCAATGAGCGCAATGCTAATGTTTACCGCTATAGCTCATTTTGTGTTTACGGACGGAATGGCTCAAATGATTCCTGACTTTTTTCCCTTAAAAAAGGTGCTCGTATATGTGACTGGAATTTTAGAAATGCTATTTGCAGTCGGTCTGATGCTCCCTAGAACCAGAACCATAACAGGCTGGACATTGATCGTATTCTTTCTGACAATGCTGCCTGCGAACATTAAAGCATCTATGGAAAATATCAACTATCAAACTGGGGAATTGGACGGAAATGGACTTGATTATCTTTGGTTTAGAATACCATTGCAAATTTTATTTATTGCTTGGACCTATTTGTCTGCGATTAAAAAAACAGAGCCTGAACCACTAGCAATAGATATAAAAAATAGGGTAGAGGTTAATGGTCGTCAAAAAATAGTGATGAATAAGTTAGAAAATAGCTTTTAGAATATGCTTATAGTGCGGTTTGTCTTGTGGGCTGGAATGGATTGGACTGTTTGCCCTCTTCATAATTACAAAAAAATGAGAACATGAATAGTCTAGAAAAAAATGTAGAAGAATTAGTAAAACTTGTCTCGCAATACAAAATTAAAGAAGCACTTTTGAAATATTATGAAGAAGATTTTCATGCCTATGAGAATACCGATGGTCCAAGAATTGGAATAGAAAAAACGATGAATCGCATAGAAAACGAGAAAAATGAAATGGATACTCTATATTATTTGGATGCCAAAGTTTGGATGGTAAAAGGTAAAAAATCCATTATTCACTGGGTATGTGAGTTTAAAGATTTGACAGGTAAATATTGGATGGTTGAAGAAGCCAGCATAGCTAAATGGCACAATGGGAAGATTTATGAAGATAAATACATCTACAATATGCCAATCGAGATGTCAAAACCTTCCAGTGAGCAGTACATTTATCGAAATGAAGAGTAACGTTATCGGACATTAAAGTAGCCTCTAACTTTTGTCAACAAATGGAAAAGATATATAAGTAATGTAAACAGTCTTGTAATATATCACTGCTCTCCGATGTGTCTTTTATAGAAATTCCACACTTCTCTGGCTACATCTCTTCCTAATTCCAATCCGGCGACATTATCGGCTTGGATGTGATAGCCCCCTAATACTCTGGAAATTCCGGCCATTTCCGCCGTTTCGGTGAAGGTTGGAAACTTTAAGGTGATCGTATCTCCCAAATTATCGGGTTCGGTCAGGGCTCCGGCGACCAATTGAGCATCGGAACCAAATTCATCACTTCCCGTCCATAGTTTTAAGGCTTCTCCACAACCGCCGCTAATGGTACTATGTCCGGAAACATAACTGGGAAAGGGAGGGCACAAAAATGTTTCCGGCGAATAAGGGCGCCATTGCTTGCCATCCATTTCGACCATCCCTTTTCCTTCTCCTCCCCACGCCTTTATTTTCTGATTGTCGTAGTATTGATGCACTAAGGCATATGGCCTTGCGTAGTCGTAAAACATTTTAGAGTCCCAAGATGCTATAAAAGCATCCATCGCAACGACCTGATTGTAGAAATACATTTTCACATCTTGGTCGAGCGTATGATGGTCTCTTACCGAGACATCTTGGGCAAATTTTAGCCAATGCCCCGCTTGTTGTACGGATTGTGGACCATCGCGCATGAATTCTACCAATGCCTTTTGATAATCCGTTAAACTTGCTTGCATTTCAATGACTTCCCGGACTTCTTTTTCCAATTGTTCAGAACCGATCATCGGCGGCGGACCCGGCCGGAATTGGTCAGGAGATTTCAAAGCAATTGGTTGGACCTTGTCCCAAAAGGGGGTTAGGCAACCCGGGGCAAATTTTCCACCTTTGCCGTCCGCAAAATACTTTGGTTGCCAACGGTTCGGATCAACATTCTTATCCGCAGAGTTCACCGGCTCATATCCTACGTAATTGAAGTAAGGTTCACCATTTGACCCTTCTTCTTCCCCGTATTGATTGGCGCCGTCTCCTTTTCGTGCCTCAATCACCGCCTTAGCGGCCAAATTACCAATGCCTTCCGGGGAGTTTGGATCTAAACTTTCATTATTGGGGTCTAGTCCCAGTTCTTTCATGAAATCGGCAAACAGTTTTTTATCGGAGAAATAATATTCATTCATTGCCCGAAATGCTGCATAACTGATCGCAATTTCTTTGTTTTTCAATACCTGCTCTTTCGCCGGCCTCCTTTCAACATCTTTCAGGTAAACGGGAATGGCTTTTTCGTCATATCGTGACCAAGCATCGAAGACGGCAACAAAAATCAGCCCCAGATATCGAGAGGTAATGGTGGGTCTGGGCTGAAAACGTTCGGTGTCATTTGCCGTTGCCGTCAGCGCCATGTGTCCCCATTTATAGGCTACATTTTCTACTCCGGTTGTTTCTGCCTCCGTTCTGTTTTCCTCCGTTTCGGTACTATGTCGGCATCCAAATCCTGCCAATAACACGACTGCGATCAAATAAACTCTATTCATTTTTATTCGCTAATTTTAATGAATGTTCATTGTTTTCTAGTGGATCATGACGGTGTGCGGAAATGGGATGAACACCTCCGACTTGATAATGGGGCAGGTGCTTCAGGGGCACTAATTGGCATGCAATTAGTGAAAATTTAGGGGATTTTAGAATGATTTAGGTCAGTGGTAACCCTGATAAAACTCAGTGTAGGCGGCTTTAAAGTGGTGGACTTGAATATTTAAAAAGCTTTTCTGCCGAACGAATAGTTGCTAGGGCACAAAGTAGGCAATACTTACTCTATGGGGTATTTCATAGGTGCCAATTGGAAGCTCCCGCTTGAATAATACCTCTAGTCAGGCACCATTAAAAGGTTAATCTTCAACGGGGATTTCAACCGAAATATCCATCATAATGCCCAAATGGTTGCGGTGTTTAACTAGAATGCGG
>JANQRV010000476.1 GCA_028284395.1 Saprospiraceae bacterium | reverse complement strand
GGAAAAGATTATTCCCGACAATTGCTAAAAAAACGCATTAGCCGAGGCCGAATGACCGAAACGGCGGCTTCTGCAATCCTCGACCGCATTCATACTTCGGCCGACCCATCCTCTATGGAAGGCTGCGATATGGTAATCGAAGCAGTCTTTGAAAACACGGATCTGAAAGCAAAGGTTACCAAAGAGACAGAAGCGGTCTTGGCTGCCGACAAGATCTATGCTTCTAATACATCAACCATTCCGATCACCTTGCTTGCCCAAGCATCGGAACGCCCCGATAATTTCATTGGCATCCACTTCTTCTCTCCAGTAGATAAGATGCCGTTGGTAGAAATCATTGTCGGGGAGAAAACCTCCGATAAAGCCATTGGCGCAGCGATCGATTATGTAGTCGCCATCAATAAGATTCCGATTGTAGTCAACGACAGTCGCGGATTCTTTACTTCCCGTTGTTTTGGCACCTTCACTTCAGAAGGACTGTTCCTGTTGGAAGAAGGAGTACCGGCAGCGATGATCGAGAACGTGGCCCGTACCAAGGGAATGCCGGTAGGACCACTGGCCGTTTCCGACGAGGTTTCCCTAACACTCGGATTGCATGTCATGGAGAGTGATCCCCGTCTCAATGAAAATGCAACCATGCAACGACTCTATAAGTTGCAAAAACTGCTGGTTGAAGAACATGGCCGCAAAGGGAAAAAGGCAGGGCAAGGTTTCTATGAATACCCGGCCAATGAGAAAAAATTCCTCTGGCCAGAATTGAAGAAGATCTTCAACTCTGATGCATCGACTTTGGATGCAGAGACAGTTGGCAAGCGAATCATGCACCGTCAGGCACTGGAAAGTTACCGCTGCTATGAAGAAGGTGTACTTCGCTCGACCACAGATGGCGATATCGGTTCTATTTTGGGTTGGGGATTCCCCATTTATACCGGTGGGGCCATTTCTTACATCGACTACATCGGCCCGGAAAAATTTGTGGCGGAATGCGATGAGTTTGCGGATCGTTTCGGGCCTAGATTTGCCGTATCCGATGGATTGCGTGAAATGGCCAATGCAAAGAAGACCATTTACGCTTTTTAAAGCATACTGACTATTGATCAATTGTGGGTGGTAGGTCGTACGGCAAAAGTACGGTCCACCATCCCGAGTAAAAACATATCATGATGAAAACAGTACTAAAGATCCTTGGCATCCTCGTTTTGGTTCTCATTGTCGCTATTCTTGGCGTCGGTCTTGCATTGCACGAAAAAGAACCAGTGGGAGAAAATGAAGCCCAGGCCGATCAATTGGCCCGCCAAATGATGGCAGCAGTCGACAAGGAAGCCTGGGATACTACGCGTTGGATCGGTTGGACCTTCGCCGGTAGAAATTCATACGTCTGGGACAAAGATCGCCATCTGGTCCTGGTGAAAAACGGTGACCATGAAGTACGCTTCAACGCCAATACTATGCACGGGAAAGTCGCTGTCGCCGACCAGGAAGCCGAAGGTGCCAAGGTACCGAAGTTGATCGAGAAAGCCTGGTCCGACTTCTGTAACGACAGTTTTTGGCTGAACCCCGTAGTGAAAGCATTCGACCCCGGCACCAAAAGATCTTTAGTAACCCTAAAAGATGGAAGAAAAGGCCTAAAAGTTCAGTATACTTCCGGTGGTGTAACTCCGGGTGATAGTTATGTTTGGGTGCTGGATGAAAACAACCTGCCCGTCGCCTGGAAAATGTGGGTAAATATCATCCCCGTAGGTGGTATAGAAACTTCTTGGGAAGGTTGGAAAACGCTTTCTACTGGCGCTAAGATAGCCACCAAGCACGCTGCGTTTGGTCGCGAATTCGATATGATCACCAATGTCCAAGAAGGTGAAAACCACACTGCCCTCGGCTATTCTGAAGACCCTTTCAAAGGAATGTAATCAGGAGTACATTCCCAACGCAACCAGCCAGCTCATGAACAACTATGAATTTTTCAAAGTCAGCATCAGCAGTGGCATCGCCCACGTAGCCTTTAATCGGCCGGAGAAATCAAATGCCGTAAATGAAACCGGATGGAGAGAGTTAAAGGCCATTTTCGAGGAACTGGACGATACTGCTGAAGCAAGAGTCATCATCTTAAGTGGTGAAGGCAAGAATTTTTGTTCCGGCATCGACCTTCAGTTGCTGATGACACTTCAGTACCAGGACCTGCAATGCGAAGGTCGCAAAAGGGAAAAGGTCCGGCAAAGAATTCTCTACCTCCAAAGTACGATCTCCGCCATTGAAAAATGCCGCAAACCGGTTCTTGCCGCCATTCACGGAGTCTGCATCGGAGGTGGTGTTGATATTGTCTCGGCTTGCGATATGAGATATTGCAGTGAAGATGCCTACTTCAGCATCCGGGAAGTTGACATGGGCCTGGTAGCTGATATCGGCACCATGGAACGTCTGCCACATCTCATTGGTGCTGGGATCATGGCGGAATTGGCCTATACCGGTCGCAACGTAAATGCCCGGGAGGCTCGTGAGATCGGACTGGTCAACAGAACCTACGCTGATAAATCATCTATGATGGAAGGTGTTACGGAAATTGCAACCATGATCGCCGCAAAATCTCCGTTGGTTATTCGCGGGATCAAAGAAAACCTCCTGTATGCGCGGGATCACACCGTTGATGAATCACTGAATTACGTGGCAACCTGGAATGCCGGCATGCTGATCTCCAAGGATTTGATGGAGTCCTTTCAGGCATTCATGCAAAAGCGAAGGCCCGTGTACGACGATTAACGATGTAGGACTTTGAAGGCAAATTGCCGACCCATTCCCTGAAAAATGGCCAGGTTGATCCACGACAGGGCAAATTGCTCCAACAACTCGACTTTATCGGATCCACCGAAATCATAGCAATCTTCAAACCCGGCATCAATGGCCAGTTGCTTTGCAACTTCTTTGCCTTCCGCACTGTCTCCGGCCATAAACATATCAATACAAATCGATGCGTCCGCAGAGCCTGGTAGATTGTATTCCGGGTTGGCCATATTCTCAAAACCAGTGGTGTTGAAACACTTGACAACTGCCCCCTTCGTCAAATCTTCAAATGCGTGAAAGGCAGTGGCATAAGGGGTAGGCTTTAAACGGATCGCATTGGTCGCATCGATGATAACCTTACCCGCTACAGCCCCCCACTCACGGGTGAGCTCAACCGCAAATTGCGGAGGAGTTGCGACCAATATTACTTCTCCCGTCCGAACCCCACCGGGTACATCAGTGATGGATAGGTTTGGCAACTGCTCCTTTAATTTTTTTACTTTGTCGCTTTCCGGGTTTCTTGCCCCTACGATGATGTCGTGTCCTTTTTTAGCCCATTGTTGAGCCAAGGCTCCGCCGACATTTCCCGCTCCGATGATTGTTATTTTCATTTTGCTGTTGTTACTATGGCTGCTATTGCTTCTTTGGTTTCTGTGGTTGCTATTGTTTCTGTTGCTGCTGTTGTTTCTGTAGTTACTGTGGTTGCTATTGCTTCTGTAGTTACTATTGTTACTATGGCTGCTATTGCTTCTTTGGTTTCTGTGGCTGCTATTGTTTCTGTAGTTACTGTGGTTGCTATTGTTGCTTTGGTTACTGTGGTTACTGTTGTTGCTATTGCTTCTTTGGTTTTAGAATTCTTTCCGAACGAAGATACCTGGATTATCGTCCAGTATGAAATCGCCGCCAAGTTCACTTAAATTCAGGGCTAACCCAAATTGAAAGCGGTATAGATCCAATCCCAGTCTCAGCCTTTGGACACTGATCAGATGATTGCCTCGATTAAAGCTGGAGAAGAGTTCCAAACTCGTATAGAGTTTGACCTTTTCTCCAATTGGAGGCCGGAAGCGGACAATGGAAAACCAACGGTATTCCAGTTCATCTTTCAATCCAAAGGAGATAATAGCAAAAATAGTTGTTTTGGCGCTTGCCCGAAAAAAGTGAACCCCCAGGTCCATACCATTACCATTATTGGAAATGCTTCCCAGTAAGGTTGTGCCGAGCCCGGACTTCGAAGTCCAATTCAGATAGGCCGCTGAGAAGAGGTTGGCGTTGCCGTCGGTGACCGTTGCTCTGGTACGGCTAAATACCGTCCAACTTGGGTCTTCCCCAATGGGCTTGAACCACTGGACATCGGCAAACAGCCGTTCCGTACCGGGCATAATCTCCAGACTCTGCCCATTGGTTTCCCATAGGATAAAAGAACACAGCGAAAGAAGTATTGATCTCCACATCATTTAATGCCTCCGAAGGCTTAGATCGATAATTTGTTAGCTGCAGACTCCCTTGTTGTTCAATGAAAAAGGCTGCAGCCAATGAAATAAAACAGTACTACAAAACTCAATAGTAATATTGGCATGAACAAGTACTATCCTTTTTCACAGTTACTAACTTTTTTGATAGTAATACTGAAAATCAAAAGCTTAGGAGATATTCTACTTTAGCATTAAGGAAGATTTAACATTCCTGGGTAGCACCTCATTTACTCGCTGCAATCAGCTCGTTCAACCGGGTTCGTGATTGATCGACTTTTGCTTTATAGGCATCATCACCCACTCGGTTCTGCAGTTCATCGGGATCGGCATTGAGGTCATACCATTCCTCATGTACTGGCGCTGGCGGCAGGTATTTGAAATACTTGTGGTCCAGGGCAATAACTCCCTCCGACTTCGGAATGCGGTCGTGTGTAAATTCATGTTCGAAAAGGAAGTCCTGACGCCAATCTTTTGCGGAATCTCCATCGTAAAGCGGTACCAAGCTTTTTCCTTGCATGGCGGCAGGGATTTCCAATCCTGCCAGATCCAACAGGGTTGGACCAATGTCGATATTCAAAGCTATTTCTTTAATGTCTTGTCCTTTTTGGTCTGGTTGCAGGCGAGGATCGTAAATGACCAAAGGCACGCGAATGGACTCTTCGTAGGCGTACCATTTTCCAGCCAGGCCTTTTTCTCCCAGGAAAAATCCGTTGTCTCCCATCAAGACAATAATGGTATTATCGGCCAGACCCAGCTTTGTCAGCTGCTCTCTGATCCTACCAATGACAACATCAACTCCGTAGAGAAGGCGATAATATCCCTTGACGGAAGCCTGGTACTTTTCCGGTGTCGAAAAACGCACCTGCCATCGCCTTCGAGCTTCATTATCGGCTGTAAAAAAGTCGGGAAAAGCTTGGAAGTATTCATCATCACCAAGTTTAGCGGGTGGAATTTCGATATCTGCCAACAGTTCGATAAAGGTTGAGTCATACAAAAATTGGCGTGGATTTTCATCCTGGACGTGAGGTGCTTTGAAGCTCACCGAAAGGCAAAAGGGCTGTTCGGCCGGAACGGCTTCCAGAAATTCGAGGCATTGATTTCCGAGGATCCTGGTTAGGTGCACGTAATTGCCCTCCGGATCTTCCTGTTCGTATTTGGGTTGTCCGGGGATCCCTTTCCAATAATCGAAATCTGTTGTTGGAAAATCCTCAGCCCGCCCGACACCATATTTACCGATAAAACCTTGGAAATAGCCCCCCTTTTTCAATTGGACCGGGTAGCATTGCTGCCAGTTCTCCTCCGTGAAATGGGTTCTGAAGTCATTGATACCGTGTCGACGTGCATATTGTCCGCTTAGAATGCTGGCCCGACTTGTACAACAAATGGGGGTTGTCACAAAAGCATTCCGGAATAGGATGCCCTCTTCGGCCAATTTATCCATTTCGGGCGTTTGGATAATCGAATTGCCCATCGCTCCCATTGCGTCCCATCTTTGATCGTCCGTGAGGAGAAAAATGATATTAGGAGGTGTGTCAACTTCTGATGATTGTTCAGTTTGACAAGCGGCCAATAGAAAAGCAGAAAGGAGAATGATTGTGTCTCGTCTGGTCATGCCTGCGGTTTGTAAATGTGAATTTCTACTCTTCGATTCTGGCTCCGGCCGGCGGCAGTCGTATTGGGTTTGATTGGAAAGGATTCTCCCAATCCCCGGAAAGAAACGCGCTTGCCGGAAATCCCCTTGCTGATCAGGTAATCGGCAATGGCTTTGGCCCGCTGTTCAGAAAGTTTCTGATTCGTGGCCTCATCCCCCTGATTATCGGTATGCCCCATGATGTCGATCGACATTTCGGGGTTTTCCTTCAGCAGATTGACCAAACGATTCAAATCTGGCAATGACGCCTTCAGCATATCCGCCTTGCCCGGTTTGTATTTGGCCCCCTTCAGAGGCAGCACATCTCCGCTCAACAATTGATGAGCATGCCGAGGATGAAATTCCAGGTGATCCAGCGGCGGAACAAATTCCAGTTTTTTGAAGCAAATTTCGTGACGATTATTGTATTTGCCGGTAGCTGCCGTTACTCCCCAGTAGACCTTCGGGTCGCCGAAAAAAATGTCTTCCACGATGTTTCCTTGATAATACAACCGTTCCGTTCCATCAATGTAGATCCTAAGTTGATGGAAAGCGGCATCCCAAGTAATCCGAAAATTGTGTTTCCCACAAGTTTCTATATTGGGAATGGTGATGGGCCCTTTCAGATTGTCATAATGCCCTACCTGGCCGTGTTGCAGCAAAGCGATGTGATCCTGAGGCGGATCCAGCAAATGGTCGTTTTCCCAGGTATCGATCTCAATACCCAGCGACGGGACCAACCCTCTAAAACCCATCCCCTCTCCTGCTCTTCCGGTTGCACCCATGCCTGGGTAAAAGGCGAAAACCATCCCATCGGCTCCTTCACTGTCTTTACATCCCAGGTTCAACTCCATTTCCATTTCGAATGGTTCTGCTAAACTGATCGGTTTTTTATACCAGACGGTGCCGGATGCCCAATTGTATGCCTCCGTCAGTCGGAAGCAATTATCACCAATGATCATGGCCTCCGCACCCAACCGAAAATCTTCGACGGAAACATTCTGGGCTCGCAAATAACTTGGGAGGAAAAAAGACATCGGCAGGCAAAAAAATAGAAGTAAGCGTAGATAAAGTTGCTCCATGAAACTAGAGGGTTTATAGTTTGCTGTTTTGGAACAATAAGATGCACATAAATTGCAGGATGTGCAAATGTTAAAACTACTCCTCCCGCAAGCATTCCTTAGGATTGATGGTCGCCGACCGAATCGCTTGCGAACTCACCGTGAGCCACGAAATCAGCAGCACCAATGCACTGGTCAAGAGAAAAAATCCAATGTGGAGATCAATCTTATAGGCAAATTTATTGAGCCAGTTATCTACGAGGAAGTAAGATATGGGCAATCCTATCAAAAGGGAGACTCCAACCAGGCGTGTAAAATCGCGCGTTAACAACAACATGATATTGGCGGCAGAGGCCCCCAATATTTTCCGAATGCCGATCTCCTTCTTTTTCCGATCCGCCGTAAAAGCAGCTAAACCAAGCAAGCCCAAACAGGAAATCAAGATGGCGATACCTGCAAAATAGCGAGACAGGGAAGCAACTCTTTGTTCAGCCGCATACTGCAGGGCGTACTGTTCATCGACAAAATCAAAATCAAAAGTAAAACCCGGATTAAACCGCTCATAAAAAGCGCCTAACTCTTTGATGCCCTGCTTTTCACGCCCTGCTTCCAATTTGGCCATTACCTGCCACGTATTTTGCGGATTCAATCGAAAGAAGACTGGATTCATGGCCTCGTGTAAGGATTGAAAATGAAAATCTTCCACGACTCCGATAATTTCCATATCGTACTCGTTCCAGAGTCGGATCTTTTTCCCAATGGGATCCTTCATTCCCATAATGTCGATGGCCGTTTGGTTGAAAATGATTTTAGAAGAATCCGCTCCGTATTG
>JANQRV010000473.1 GCA_028284395.1 Saprospiraceae bacterium | reverse complement strand
CGGATTACCTGTCGTTTATTAGCCCGAACCGGGTTACTCGGATCAGTGCCATCATCGTCGGGTTGGGAATCTTTTCCGCTATTTACACCTATTTAGGTGGTCTGAATGCCGTAGTAAAAACGGATATCATCCAGTTTAGCATCCTTTTGGTGGGCGGATTTGTGGTATTGTTCGTAGCGATCTACCATCTGGGAGGTTGGGCGGAATTGTACCGCAAAACACCCGAACTCATGCATCTTTACCTACCGGCCGATCATCCAACTTTGCCCTGGATCCATATTTTTGGTCTATTCCTCCTCAACATCAACTACTGGTGTGCCAACCAAACCATTATGCAGCGATCACTGGCTGCCAAAAGTTTGCGGCACGCTCAGATCGGATTGATGACGGGGGGCGTTATGAAATACGTTATGGCCGTACTGATCGTCATACCCGGCATCGCTTTGTTTGGCATACTGGGTGAAAATGGCCTGACGGAGCCGGATATGGCTTTTCCTTACCTGGTCAAAACCTATCTGCCCGTGGGTGTCAAAGGCATCATCTTATGTGCGCTGTTCGCCTCTTTGATGAGTACCGTGGATTCCACTTTTAACTCCCTGGCTACCCTTTGGTCGATCGATATTTACAAAGGTTATCTAAATAAAGACGCTTCCGATGCAGAAGTGGTGAAAGCAGGGAAGAACACCATTTTGGTCACGCTGGTCACGGGTATTACCATGGGACTCATCCTGCTCTACGTTAAGTTCGAGAACCCGGAGGCCGCCTTTACCCATACGCTTAATGAATTGAGGTATTACATCAATTGCGGCATCGTCGTGCTGATCTGTACGGCCGGCTTTATGGTTTCACCCAACCGCAGGGCTACCCTCATCGGTTTTTTGAGTACCATACCGCTGCATCTCATCATCATTTATCTTTTTCCAGATATGAACTACTTTGTGCGTGCGATGTGGGTCATCCTCATTTCGCTTTTCTTTGTGGTGGCGGCTAGTGTCCGTGGTGGCTTCCGTACCTGGAAAGATCTGATTCAATACGATTCTCCCAGGATTCTGCGACTGGGTGGCATATTACTGGTTTCTCTAGTGCTACTGCACGTCGTTTTTGCGTAATGGGCGAACGGACAACTGTAAAATGAATTATCTTAACTATATCAAGATCCAGGACTCCGCAATGCTACCTGGTTTCTGAAATCGATGTTAAAAAAGAACTCATGCCTACTAAAAACCTCTTTAAGCAGATTATTTTACTCCTTATATTGAGTCATGCTGCCACTTATTTGTTCAGTCAGGTCAATCCCGATGCACGCATCAGTGATACTCCCACTTCTATTGTCGGTTTCAATCACATTGGGATTTCCGTCCCCAATTTGGACGAAATGCTTTCCTTTTATCAAGAGGCCACAGGGTTTGAGGTCGTCAAGCGAGAAAAAGTCAGCCGCAGCAAGAATGCCGACCTTTTACTCGGTATGAATGGAATCAGCTACGAATCGGCCACCTTAAAAGGGCCTAATATGTTGCTCGAATTGACGGAGTTTTCCAACCAAAGAGGTAAAACACCTGACAAAATGCCGCCTCAAGGACCAGGTATGACCCATACCTGTTTTCAGTCTCCCGATTGGTTTTCGGGATACGATAAATTCAAAAATCGGGGTGCCGATATCTTGAGCAGAGGTGATGGACCCGTAGATCTCGGGGGATATGGCGTTACCTATGCCTATGCTTATGATCCCGCCGGTAATATGTTCGAATTAGAACAAGTGGCCAAGGACAGAATTTCGCTCGATAGTGCCTGGTTGGAAGCCCATCCGATGTGGATGACGCAGGTTGCGCTGATTAGCCCGAACCTGGCAAAAATTGTTGACTTCTATCAAAAAGTGCTTTCTATTCCGCCGTATCGCAAAGGCCAGTTTTCGAATCGCCCCCGGATGGATGATGTGATTGATCACGACAGCATCTCTATTTCAATCACGTGGTTCAGAATGGACGGATTGGGCAAAACACTGGAACTGATGCAATACTTTAATCCGAAAACACCGGAGGAAACTCGTCAAAAACATCCTACGGATTTGGGTTATTCCTTTTCGATCGAGGTTGCCGACATCCAAAAGGAATACCGGCGTTTGAAAAAGTTGGGGGTCCAATTTCTGAGTGAACCGCTGATTCTTGGGGAGTTCTGGATGGTCTACGCCAACGATGTGGACGGCAATGTTTTTTCTTTGCGCCAGCCGACTAGTCCGGCATCCATTTACTCGATTTCGAATATGCTTGATCAGTCCAAAAATTGATCACCTTTTTCAACACACCTGCTAGTTTAAATTTATGCACAGATCAAGACTCATAGGAATCCTTATCTGCCTTGGTACCATCTGGTTGGGCAGTTGCGGCCAAAACGGCAACGAAGTTGATGACCTAGTTGTTCAGAAAGCATTCGAGGCGAATCGAATTGCTGGTGGACAATTATACGACAACAAATGCGCAAGTTGTCACGGTGGATTGATGGCCAAAGCACCTAGGTTGGCTTCTTTAAAAATGTTGTCAGAGGAAGCCATCGTGTCCAGTTTACAGACGGGTGTGATGAAGGGCATAGGCGCTATGCTTTCGGCCGAGCAGCATCAGCAAATTGCCTTTTATATTACTGCTCAGAGAGAACCGGTATCCTCCATTATTTCGGGAAAATGTGATGGGCCACAAACCAATGATCTTCACCATTCTGTCTCCTCCGTCACTGATTGGGGAATGGGCTTGGAAAATACGCGCTTTTTAGAAAATCCGGAGATTCGGGTCAACAATGTGGATCAACTGAAATTAAGTTGGGTGTTTGCCTTTCCCAATGCTTCCAGGGCAAGAGCGCAACCAACCGTTGTTGGGAACACACTTTTTACGGCCGATCAACATGGGACCATATATGCGCTGGATAGATGGACGGGCTGCATCCGATGGACATTTAAAGCAGATGCGGAGGTCAGAAGTGCGATTACGATTGGCTTCGATCAAAATGGCACGGCCAACCGACTCTACTTTAGCGATTTTGATGCTTACGTTTATGCATTGGATCTGAATTCACGAGAATTGCTGTGGAAAGTGAGAGCAGACGATCACCCGGTCGCTACCGTTACGGGTTCCCTGAGTTTGTACGGCGACCGTTTGTTTGTGCCCGTTTCTTCCCTGGAAATTGTTTCGGCACTGGATACGGCCTATCAATGTTGTACTTTCCGTGGATCTGTCGTCGCGTTGAAAGTTGCGGATGGGACGACCGTCTGGAAAACCCATACGATCTCTGAAACGCCAAAACCTCAAGGGGCCAATAAGATTGGCGTGCCAATCATAGCTCCTTCGGGAGCACCGGTCTGGTCTCGACCAACCATCGATACGGCAAGACAAGTACTTTACGTAGGAACAGGAGAAAACTACTCCAGACCCACTTCTTTCGGGAGCGATGCCATCTTGGCACTTTCTTTGGAAAATGGAAACATCCAATGGAGCCGGCAGGCCATCCCCGAAGATGCCTGGAATGGTGCTTGCTCCATCCCGAACCATCCCAATTGTCCGGATAATACCGGACCTGATGCCGATTTTGGTGCTCCTCCGATGTTGATTAAATTTGGCGAGAAGGAGCTTTTGATAGCCGGTCAAAAGTCGGGGATGGTATTTGCGCTCGATCCCGATAACGAGGGGGATGTTGTTTGGCAAAAACTCGTCGGTAGAGGAGGGATCATGGGTGGTGTCCATTGGGGAATGGCTGCGGACGGCAATGTCATTTATATTCCCATCAATGACAATGGAAAATATCAATTGCATCCCGATAAGCCCAGGTCTCCAGGAGTACATGCTCTTCACGCATCGAATGGAGAGATCTTATGGTCCGCACTGGAGGAAGATCGTTGTGGTGATGTTGACTGGACCTGCGGACCAGGCATTTCAGGGGCAATCACGGCAACATCCGAATTGGTATTTGCCGGAGCATTAGATGGCTTATTAAAAGCCTATGATGTAAGAACCGGGAAAGAGTTATGGGCCTACGATACCAACCGGACCTTTGAAGCGGTCAATGACGTTCCTGCCTATGGAGGTGCCATTGATTCAGATGGCCCAATTCTTACTGAAAACCAATTGTTTATTACATCCGGTTATGCGAAATTTAACGAGAAGGCCGGCAATGTTCTACTGGCTTTTGAGTTGCAAGAATAAATAGACGGGCGCTGCTTATTCAAACAATTTTTTTATTCCCGCCACATCTCGTCAATCCCATAAGCTACATCTTCATTGGGCAGTGTCACTTTATACTTGAGCGCATAGGCTTCCCATTCGGACTTTAATTCAGCTAATTTCTTCGGGTTCTCCTTCGCCAGATTGATTAACTCTGCTGGATCCTTCACCAGGTTGTAAAGTTCCCATGCTCCCGTCCCGTGGGGTGCCTGATACCATTCCGCTTTCCACTGGCCCTTGAGAACTGCTCTTCGTCCGTAAAGTTCCCAACAGTGTACTTCCTCAGGATCATGGGGCGAGACTTTACTGCCTTGGAGCCAATTCAAGAGAGAGATACCATCCATTGGAAATATGGTCCGGCCTTGAAACTCACTGCCGGGATGTGGACAATTCGCCAACTCCAGAAAGGTCGGCGCCAGATCCATGACCGAAATGAAGTCACTATTTATTTTCCCCATATTGTGTTTCCATTTGGGATAACTGATGATGGAAGGGCACCTAACGCCACCTTCCGTAGCAAAGGTCTTGTACCAGCGGAAGGGCAGTGAGCTGACCTGGGCCCAGGCGGGTCCCGTAAATACATAGGAGTTCTTACGGCCGATGTTTTTGACGCTGTTGTCAAAGCTTTCCGCTACCCAGGTCCTGGTGTCGCCGATGCCCAGCACCGAGTTGCCCTCCGCACCATTGTCTGCCATAAATACGATGAGCGTATTTTCGTACTGACCAATCGATTTTAGATAATCGACCAATTTTCCGACGTTGGCATCAATTCGGTCGATCATCGCTGCGTATACTTCCATGATGCGGGCTGACCTCTTTCTTTCTGCAGCGGTCAATTCCTCCCAGGGAATGACATTGGGTGAGAGTGGTGGAACCTGAGCATTCGCCTGGATAATTCCTAATTCTTTAGCTCTGTTGAGCCGTTCCTGCGCCAAGACTTCATAGCCTTCGTCATATCGCCCGCGGTATAGATCGATGAATTCATCCGGAACTTGAAGGGGCCAATGCGGTGCGGTATAGGCAATGTAGGAGAAAAATGGCTTGTGCTGTTCAATGCTTTGCCCGATATACTCCATGGCCTTTTCGGTATAGTAATCGGTAGAATAAAAATCAGCTGGCAAATCATCAATGACTTCATCGTTTTCGGTGTACAATGTCCGTTCAAAAAATGAAAAAAGTGTTTGCTGATCGGAAAAGTGGCCCGCTCCACCCTGAATGAGACAAAACGAACGGTCAAAACCTCTTTTGTTTGGCCACAGGCTTGCATTGGTAGCTGGAAAAGCCTGGTGCCACTTACCCGCGATCGAAGTATGGTAACCATGGGCCTGAAGTAGTTTGGGAAAAGCCACCACATCAAAATTTAGATGTCCTTCATAACCCCGCAACCCCCTCTGGTTTTCCGCCCAATCTCCCTCCATCGTCCCATATCCATTGCGGTGGTTGTCGACTCCGGAGAGCAGCATCGCACGGGTCGGCGAACAGGTAGGTGCTGTATAAAAAGCCGTATTT
>JANQRV010000470.1 GCA_028284395.1 Saprospiraceae bacterium | reverse complement strand
ATTTTCGATCGCTTTTTTCAGGTAGATGATTTATCGACCTATCGGAGCCGCGGAACGGGCATTGGCCTGGCTCTGACCAAAGAATTGGTAAATTTACTGGGAGGGAAAATCTCCGTAAGCAGTGTAGTAGGGGAGGGGAGCACCTTTGAAATTGTACTGCCGGTATACCGGAAAGCAGAACACAAGGTTGTGCCGACCGCTCTTCCACAGGAACTGGCGCCGTTGGAGAAGGTATATACGGCAAGCTCCAAAGAAGAACGGGCAGATGGAGACAACAACAAACCACTCTTACTCATCGTAGAGGACAATGCGGACGTCATTGCTTACATCCGTTCCATGTTAAAGGACTTATATGCGATAGAGGTAGCGGAAAACGGCCAGATTGGCATCGATAAAGCCCTGGAGATCGTTCCCGACATCATCATCTCCGATGTAATGATGCCATTGAAGGATGGTTATGAAGTATGTCACACACTCAAGAATGATCAGCGAACCAGCCATATTCCCATTATATTGCTCACCGCTAAAGCCACTCAGGATGATCGGGTAGCCGGCTTGAAGAAAGGGGCAGACGCCTATTTGACAAAACCATTCCACAAGGAGGAGCTCTTAGTCCGATTAGAGAAGCTGATCGAATTGCGCAAGGAATTACAGAAAGGTCTGGGGGGCAAGGAACCCGCCTATCTTACCAAACAAAAGTCAAAGCAGACCATTGAAGACATCTTTTTGAAAAAACTTCATAAAGCTGTCGAAAAGAACATGGATAATACAGATCTGGAAATTCTTCACCTCTGCCGCGCAGTTCATTTAAGTCATACACAAGTATATCGAAAATTAAAGGCGTTAACTGGTAAGACGCCCTCTCAATTCATTCGGTCCATACGCCTCAATAAGGCACTCGAATTGTTAAAAGACAATACTTTTTCCGTGTCGGAAGTTGCTTATGAAACCGGATTTAAAGATCCTGCCTACTTTTCTAGAGTATTTTTACAAGAATTTGGCAGTGCCCCCAGTGCAATGCGCAAATAATTGATTTTCATTTATTTAAGATCTCAACTTACAAGCCTCGTGCAAGAAAAGTACAAGCCATTTTTAGGTTCTGTAGGATAACTCCAATCCAATGCAAGATAACTGCAAGCACTGCGCTTGAAAACCTTCCATATTTGTATCAACAAAACAAACAAACAATCACATTTAAAAACTAGAATTAAGAACTTAATTAAAAAGATCCTTAGAAAATCTCAAGTACATATCCAAACACTATTAACCGATTTAACGCAAAAACGAATGACAAACAAAATCCTAAAGCCCAAACATTTTTTAACCCCGAAACCATCTGAAGACAATCGAAAACCTAAAACCTAAATAACAACAAACTAACCCCCAAATTCTAGACCCAAACAATTTTTTTAACCCCTGGAACCATCTGAAAACAAACAAAAACCTAAAACCCAAACAATTAAAGCCCAGAATTTTTAACCCAAACACTTTTTTAACCTCAAAACCATCTGAAAGCAACCAAACCCTAAAACCCAAACTCTGAACCCAGACAATTTCTTTAATTCCTGGAACCATTTGAAAACAATCGAAACCTAAAACCTAAAACTCTGAACCCTTAACCCGACAAAAAAGCAATGACCCCCAAACAAAAACAACAAACCAAATCCATTAACCCAAATCGAAATTGACCTTGAAAGGCGGTCAGGATCGAGCTTAAAAAAGGATGATCATGAAAACCAAGATTCAGTATTTCGCCGCATTATTAGCAATGATTATGATTTCTGTCGGACCTGCCGTGAGCCAGGAAGCATCCACCGATACCAACCAAGACCCCCAAGAAGTAACCATCAATAACATTAAGGAATTCAACGCCTTTGTCAAAACCTTGAACTGGAATGTAGTAACACAAGCAGAAAAGGTATGGCTGGAGGAAAAGTACAACGAGTTGGTCGAGCAGATGGAAAGAATGTATCATGGCACCCCATCGTCAGACATCGTGATGAACGAAGACGTACCGGTCTATAGTTACACTGATTTGAGAGCTGCAGTCGAGAATAGATCGCACGAGACAACTCGGTTCCTATTTAAACATGACTGATTGATCAAAACACCCTAATCCACCTAAAATCCATAAAGTCGTTAATTCAACCTTTTTTCCGATCCGTTTTATGAAGTAAACTAGTCCTTCAGTAAAAAATCTGAGTGAGAACTTGTATACAACCAGAGACTTTTAGCCAGGGCGGGGGCCAAGGCTTGAAGTCTCTTTTTTTGTTTAAGAATCGTTCAGATGCCGTTCTTTCAACGCTTGCATGAACGCCTCCATTTTTTGTGGTCCTCCGGCCAGGATGACACGTGCTTTTTCTGCGTCCGCTTCATTGACCAACTTGTATTTCAAACTCCATCTTGCATTTTCCATCAAAATCGGAAATAGATCAATGCCCTTTTGGGTTAACAAATACTGGATCTTTTGCTTGTGATTGGGGTTGCTTCTTCGATGAATGATGCCTTCTGATTCCAGGGATCTCAGTCGATTGGAGAGAATGTTAGATGCAATCTTTTCTTCGGATTTCAAAAACTCTCTGAAATAGGATTTATCGTTGATCATCATGTCCCTCAAGATCAACAAGGTCCACTTGTCGCCAATTACTTCCAGGATCAGGTTTTGGGGACAATAGGATCTGGGTGCTTTCATTGATTCACAGATTCATTTAGTAATTACCAGTTGCAAAATAAAAGCAGTATTTGTATTTTGCAACTGGTTTAATTTTGCAATCAGTTTTTACTGGAAATAGATCAATGGAAACTAAAAGTTCAGATTACTCGACATTGGTAAGAATTAGTGCTAGCCCTGAAGCTGTGTTTCGGGCCTTGACAATGGAATTGGCAGAATGGTGGGGAAAGATGGATCACCCGGTTGAGAAGAAGGGAGCAGTATTTACCGTTTCCTGGGGAGAGCCATGGTATCGTTTTGAAGTAATCGATTATTCTCCTCAACGCAAACTCATTTGGAAATGTATTGATGCCAATCAAATCATTGATAACCTGGAAGGGGTCCAGAAGGAATGGGTCGGTACAAAACTTCATTGGACCATTGATGCAATCAACTCCAAGGAAGTTGAGTTGTCATTGGTTCATGAGGGCTTGGTTCCTACCTTTACATGTTACGACTTTTGCTCGTCGACCTGGGATAGATTCATTACCACAAGTTTAAAAGAATACCTGGAGGCCTAATGCTTATTCTCTTGCAGGCCGCCACAGCGGGCCAACCGCCAAAAGCAGAACGAGTACGTTAAAGAGGGCATTAGAAGCATTTCCTGATGCAATTGAGCCTGCACTGTCCAGGAAGAACCAGGAGAGGGCACCCGTTAGAACTGCCCGTCGTACGCCTTCCGGAGCAGCATCGTATACCCATACGGACAGGCACCAGATCATGACACCCCACCCAAGCAGGAAGCCACCCGTTAAAGCCGACAAAAACCTTGTATCGGGCGAGTCATAGGTGGTCATGCCATCGAGTGGCCAACTCAATAGATCCAAAGTCCACCGAGCGGGCTCCAGGGTAGCTGCCATTGTACCCAAAAAGAAAACAGGCCCAAAAGATCCCACGACAATGGCCGTGATTTTAAGCCAGAACTTATGTGATTCATGCGTCATCATTGAATTTACTTTTTCTTTCATAGTGGTTCCTTTAAAGAAGGTTCGTATTATGCAGTAAGGTTAGGAAGAAAGTGCGTGAAAGTATAGACGCTACCGTCTAATGCCGTAGAGATGTCGCATTCAACCCAATTGTTGAACCCATTACGGATGACATTCCGGCCTGGCCACATTTCAATTTGAATCAAATAGCAGCGAATGCAAAAGGATGAAACAATCGGATGGTGCTACCCAAGGAAGGATCTAAGTCTCTTCTTCATCCTCGCCCTTACTTGTATTTTGCTTTTCCTGACTGCGCATTCCTGCACTTCCGAAAAGACGTCTCCAAAAGAAGTGAGTAGCTTTTCCAAAAATCAAGAAATAAAACCCGTCAACCAAAACCAAATTGAACCGGGGATGGATACATTAGCCATCCTACATTCCAGGATCATTACCGGCGATGGTGTGCACGTAATCGAAGATGGTTGTGTGATCATTGAAGGAGGGCTAATCGCAGCGGTAGGCAAATATGATGAAGTGTCGATACCCGAAGGAATGAATACCCTTGAGGCCGGTGGAATGACCGTACTACCCGGCCTGATCGACGCCCATTTCCATTTAGATCAACTGGACTCCTTACCAACGGTTTTTTTAAGTCGGGGCATTACCTCTCTGCGAGATCCCGGCGCCTGGATCGAGGCCTATGACGGCGAAAGAGCCTCTCAAAGACCACTGCCCCGGCTATTCTTAACCGGACCGCACTTAGACATGTATCCGCCGGCTTACCCCAAAAATTCTTTTGTTTTAAGAGATCCGAGGGAAGCTGAAGCTGCGGTACATCAATTCGCCGATGCGGGGGCTTCCGCCATCAAGATCTATTTTCGATCTTCCCTCGAAATCATACAAACCATTTGTAGTACTGCTCATAAACGGGGCTTACCGGTGACTGCTCATTTGGAGATTACCGATATTTATAGTGCGATCAACGCCGGTGTGGACGGCATTGAGCACATCACTTCTCTGGCTACCAGCCTGATTCCGTTGCCCCAAGCAGAAGCGTACAAACAAGCAATTCTCCAAAACAACAATGCCCGTCGATTGGGGCGGTACAGCATGTGGGAGCAAATTGATCCGGAAGGCCCAAAGGCGGTAAGATTGAGCGAATTTCTCGCGGAGAAAAACACCTTTGTTTGTCCGACCCTGGGGGCTTTTGAGTATCGGCCGGAACCTGATCTGACCGATACCCTCCGTTGGAAAGCCTTTCAAAATATGTTGCAATACACCAAAAAGCTCAAGGATGTTGGTGTAAACATCGTCGTAGGATCCCATTCCTGGGTACGTTACTCAAAATACGGCTGGGCCTATCATCACGAAATGGAACTACTGCAAGCATTAGGTATGACACCACAAGAAATCATACGAGCCGCAACCCTGGATAATGCCAGGTTTCTGGGTGTTGCCGATAAGATTGGTACCCTGGCTCCCGGGAAAGTTGCCGATCTGATTCTAATTGAGGGGGATCCGCTAAAGGGAATTGAGGCACTGCGACAAATCAGGAAGGTCATGCAAGCTGGAGAGTTTCTAGAACTGGCAAACCTTTAGATTTGCCAGTTCTTAAGAACTACCGTAGAGGGCTTAAAACTCAATCCGGTAGTTAAAGTTCGGGATCAGGCCCGTTTGATAATTTTCTCGCAAGCTCCGTGTATTGAAGTCATAATTGATATCGGCAACATTGTCCCGATTGGTGACATTTTGGAATTCAAGTACGATCGAATGGGTAGCTTTAGGGCGATTGATGCTGTATTTTGCGGATACATCGATCCGAAAGTAGGGGCTGACCTGGAGTTTATAGAAACCATCCGGAGTGGTGATGAAACGGCTCTCGGCAATGGATCGGTCCCAGTCAATTTCATCGTAGCGATTACCGCCCGAATAAA
Organism: Saprospiraceae bacterium; assembly: GCA_028284395.1. Taxonomy (GTDB): domain Bacteria; phylum Bacteroidota; class Bacteroidia; order Chitinophagales; family Saprospiraceae; genus JANQRV01. The sequence goes on along the minus strand of JANQRV010000470.1, from coordinate 4,526 downwards.
GTACTTTCCCATTTAGACTGAGCGTATTCTGCTTTGATTTGCCAACTTGGTATTCCTTTCCCCCCAGAACAGTCAGGTTGTATCGGGCATTAAAGCGGGTATTGAAGGTTTCTCCCTGTGCATTCTCAAATTTGGAATCGAACAGAGAACCGGTAAGTAATGCATAGTAGCCTCGATTGTAAAACTTTTCCAAGGTTAGGTCAATGCCTATGTTGCGCCCCCTTCCCGTATTGGTCAAGATGGCTTCGCTGTACAAAACATCGTATACATCCGTCGTATTTAGAATGGAGCCCCGACGGTAAGAGGAATCCGCCGGCACATCGTACAACTCTTGGTAATAAGCCTCCAGTTTGAGCCGGAAATCACTGGAAAAATTGTGGTCATAGCCCAATACATAGTGGACGGCCTTGGTCAATTCCAAATTCCTATTCGGTTGGAAGGTACTTCCGTCCTCCCGCTCCCTGATCACCAGGTAATTGATCAAGTGCTCCATTTGACTGTGGACGCCTGCGGCAAAGGTCAGCGATTGTTTGGGGGAAAGTTGATATTTCAGGCTTCCCCTCGGTTCGATGGAGTAAGATCCATTGAGCGACAAGTACATGAAGTGCAGACCAGCATTCAAAGTCCATTTCTCATTCATGCGATATTTCCATTGGCCAAAACCTTGTAGCAGTTCGGTACTACCCGTAGCGGAGAGGTTGACACTGGGTTCGGAATATTCCAATTGATAGCCTTCCAGGAAATCCAAAAAACGCTCTGTATTTTCAAACTTGTAGTCCAGCATGCTATAGACCCCCCCAACGCGAATGGTGTGCTTGGCGTTGAATTTATGGTTGAATGTCAGACTATAGCGCAGGCTCTTATCGATCAGGTTCTCTACTTCATCCTCTACAACCCGGTTGTTGTCGAGCACATCAAAAAACTCATCGTTGTAGCGATACTGGTCGTAGGTATAACCCAGGGCCATGTGTAGGTATGATTTTTGGTTGGAGAACAAGTACTTGTGTGTCAAGCCCAAAATACCAAGATTGCCGTCGCTTCGATAGGCGAAAAGGTCATCAAAATCATTCCACTTGGTAGAATCGGCTTCCGCTTTGGCACCTTCCCGGGTCAAACCTCCCAGTCCAAAGATGGAAAATACGCCGGCATTTTTGGTAGGGAAATTAAATTTAAAAGACAGGTCTTGAAAATCGAGCCCGGCATCTCCCACGTCGACCGGCGATAGTCCAATCTGATCCAGCAAGGCCAAAGTAGAGTATCGGTAATTGACCAGATACGAAGCTTTCGATCCTTTGCTGAATGGTCCCTCCATAGAGATTTCCGTTCCCAAAGCTCCCAGCATAAAGGAATATTCTCTCTTTTCGTTGTTGCCAGTACGCAACTTCAAGTCAAAGGCTCCGGCCAATACGTTGCCCATTTCCGAAGGGAAAGCACCGGTATAAAAATCAGAATTGGTGAGGATACTACTACTCAACATACTGATACCTCCTCCAGAGCTCCCTTTGGAAGTAAAGTGATTGGGACTAGGGATTTGTAGCCCTTCCAGTCGCCATTGTACATAAGCGGGCGAATTACCCCGGATCACAATTTCATTCAGTAAGTCATCACCGGAAGACATGACACCAGCAAAGTTTTGCGCCATTCGCGCGGGATCGAGCAGGGCTGCAGCATACCGACCGGTTTCTTCAACCGAAAAGGAGCGCGCCGAGACCGAGGCCATTTCATTGAGCGGGTTTTGTTTGTCCTGGCTAGCTTTGACTACTACTTCGGCAAGGTCCTGGGTTGGTTCTTGTAGCTTCACGGTAAGCGACAATTCCTTTCCCGAAGTGACGACCAAGTTGGAGAGAAAACCTGTTTCGTATCCGAGATACCGAATCTCCAAGGATTGCCTTCCCACCGGGACTCCTTCCAACTTAAAAGCCCCGTCCACGTCCGTACTGGTCGCAATCATCGGGTCGCTGTTCGCCAGTGCTACGGTAGCACCGATTAGAGGATATTCCGAATCGGCGTCCTGAACGACACCTTTGACCGTCTGGGTAAGGTTTTGGGCGTTTGTAAAGCAGAAGCAACAACAAAATAGAAATAGAAAACAAAATTTGATTTTTGAGCTGTGAGGTGATTTCATTTTTTTCTTTTGGTTAAATGTCTACACCTTACTGATGCGGTCGCTCAAGAAATCCCCCTACGTTCGAAGGTCGATGTGATTTACCCAAACTTGAGTCCGGTCTCCATTTTTTTCGAAAGAGTTCAACATAAAGGCCTTGTCGTATCCAATCTTTTGGTCGTAGTGCAGGGTCCCATTGATGAATACTTTCACCTTTTCATTTAAGTCTACCATTTCCGGGGAGATTCTGAGTTGAAAGGATTGGATGCAGGAGGTCTTGATTTCGAACGTATTCTTGTGGTACCTGGCTTGTATCTTGCCCGACTTTCTGGGGAAGTCAAATGCCCATTTTTCAACCGCTTCTACCACTAGACTATCATTATCATCATAGTCCAACCACCGGTCGATTTTGAAATTCCGGGGCCGATGCCAGGCTGCTTTTTCAGTCAAGGTATCTAGCTTTATTTCCCCTAACCAGTCTACGTTACCGTAGTTTTCATCGTCTAACTCCCAGGTGATTTCGTTGGGAAACGGATCTCTCTTTCGAGTTGCCAGGTCGGCAAAAAGGATCTCAAAGGCGGGTTCCGATTCGTCAAAGGCGGGAAACCAGTGTGGGAAACCGTTGTATCTATGGTCTTCATAGTCAGCGGCAATGAGGTCCATCAGTCTACTCAGACTGTCATTGGCGGCGGGTGGGTAATAGTAGTCTTCATCTGTAGAGAAGTTGATATAAGACCGATTCAAGATGTTTTCAACAAAGGTTCCTCCGGTAAATACTTTTGGGTAAGTATTGAAACCGTAAAACCCTGCAAATGCAGTCGGTTGTTTCATCAGGTAAGAGAAAGAACCGGTCGCTCCATTGGAATGGCCCGAAACAAAAATGCCATTGTCATCGATGTTGATAGACTTCTTAATTTCCCTTATGATGGCTGGAATCATGAAGAAGCCATCATCCGGAACCATCCAGTTATACTGCCGACTGCCTTGTGGGAAAACCAAAATAACGTCGTTTTTTTCGGCATATTTCGTGTAGAATCGATTCCATCCACCAAGCTTTCCACTTGTTTGGAAATCAGCCAGGCCGTTGTACCTTACTGCTCCGTGTAGGAACACCAACATCGAATATTTTTTATTCGGATCGTAATTCGCGGGAAGATGAACGAAATAGGAAGTGATCGAGGTGTCATTGACGGAAAAGAAAATGGAATAACTCCGTTGGTCCTTTGCAAGGTACGGGTGGTAGCCTCTCAATTCGTGATATAAATCCTCGGGCGACTGTGTCTCGTCCAACGGCTGGTTCCCGATCCTGAAAAATTCATCTTTAGAATGATGTAACTTTTGATAAAAAGCTTTTTTCTTTTTGGAGGCAGTAGCTTGCAAGACCTTCCATCTTCGGTCTTGCAATAAGTTTTTGTATTCGGAACCCGAGTAATCTCCCACAATGTACTGCCAGGTCGGATCTCCATAATCGTCCACTTCGGCCTCAGACAAAGGAGTCAGATATCGAAAGGCTTTATCCAAATCTCCTAGTTCGCCGGCCAGGACGGAAGCCTTGTATAAACCCAGCATATCTATGCTGTCGGGATACTTTTCGAAGGCTGCTTCATACAATTGAAGAGAGGTCTTGTATCCAATGCTGTCTTCCGCTTCCCACATAGTGGATAGGGCTTTTTTTGTCATGGCGGAATAGGATTCTTGCGCTTTTGTAGTGAGGTGGAAAAGAAAGACGACCGAAAGCAAACAACAGTTTTTCATTTTATCCTTTTTTGAGGATAAAAATACCTGCTGCAACGCGCATAAGCTTGTACAAATGGGACATCGATCATTTGAGAATATGCCAAAAAGTATCTTGATCGCCCAGGAGGGTCCCTTTTTTAAAGAATTGATTGGGCGAGTTCTGGGTCAGGTTTTTGAATGATTTATTGAGATGAGCCTGATCGCTGTAATTTAGTTCGTAGGCCAATCGAGTAAAAGTTTCTTTGGGGTTGGTGAAAAGCTTTTTCTCCAGGATTTTGCGCAGCAACACGATTTCGTGAAATTTTTTGGTAGAAACCCCCAGGCGGATCTTGAAAAGTCGATTGAGGTGTCTTCGGCTGATGCGCAATTCATTGGCTAGGCCATTGACCAAAAAATCTTCGTGATGTTCGAAAATGTGTTGAATGGCATGATTCAGCAGTTCATGACTGTTATTTCTATATCTCTTGAGTAGGCAATGGTCCAAAAAAGCTGTAAGTTTTTGTAAATCAGTGGTGTTGAATATTTGGTCGAGCTCCCTCTTATCTAAGAATTGGTAGCTGGTCACATAATCCGAAAAATCTTGATGCGCATAGAATTGCTGAATGCCCAGGACGTGGAACACGATCACGATCCGGTGCACTTTTCCGACTTGTCTTACGGACAATACTTTTTCACGGATGGGCGT
>JANQRV010000464.1 GCA_028284395.1 Saprospiraceae bacterium | reverse complement strand
GGCACTATACCAATTATTTTAGGGGTTTACCCAATATCAAGAATTATCGGAAAGAATTGGTGACCAACTACGACCCTGAGGCCGTATTCGCCATTCTGGACCAAATAGAAGAAGTTTATAGCGACGAACGCATGCACGCGTATGCAACAGCAAATTCGTAAATAACAGGGCCCGAGAAGATGGTTTTCAATATCCAGCCATACGAGAGAAAGATTTTTCAGCTCATCGGAGATACCGCTCAGGAGTTGGGCTATCCCGCTTACATCGTGGGAGGTTACGTCCGGGATCGACTGCTGGCCCGCCCCTCTAAGGACATCGACATCGTATGTGTTGGCAGTGGCATTAGGCTCGCCCAAAATGTCGCAGCAAAACTCCGTCCCATTCCCAGAATTGCGGTCTATCAGCGATTTGGCACGGCCATGGTCAAGCATAAAAACCTGGAAATTGAGTTTGTCGGAGCTCGCAAGGAATCCTACCGCCACGACTCCCGCAAACCAACCGTCGAAGAAGGCACGCTTGAAGACGATCAAAATAGGCGGGATTTCACCATCAACGCTTTGGCGGTAAGCTTGAATGAACGTGACTTTGGAGCCATCATCGATCCTTTTGAGGGACTGCAACACCTCGAAGACAAAGTCATTAAGACCCCACTGGAACCGGGAAAAACTTTTTCCGACGATCCGCTCCGCATGATGCGGGCCATCCGGTTTGCCACGCAATTGAACTTCCGGATCGACGACCGTACCTATAAAGCATTATCGGAATACCGCAATCGGATCAAGATCATCTCTAAAGAAAGGATTACCTCCGAATTGGAAAAAATTTTGGCTTCAGACGAACCGTCAGTCGGCTTCAAGTTGCTTTTCGACACCGGCTTGCTCCGGATCATCTTTCCGGAGATGGCCAACCTCCAGGGCATAGAAGTCAAAAATGGTAAAGCTCATAAAGACAACTTCTACCACACTTTGCAGGTGGTCGACAACCTCAGTCGAAAAACAAAAAATCAGTGGCTGCGCTGGTCTGCCGTCCTCCACGACATTGCCAAACCTCCCACCAAACGATTCCACCCCGAACACGGCTGGACCTTCCATGGTCACGAAGCACTGGGAGCGGCTATGGTTCCCCGTATTTTCAGGAGATTGCGACTGCCCATGGACCACAAAATGAAGTACGTCCAGAAATTGGTGCGATTGCATCTTCGTCCCATCAGTCTAACCAAAGAAAACATCACCGATTCAGCCATTCGGCGACTCCTTTTCGAAGCCGGCGAAGACATCGACGATCTCATGCTGCTCTGTGAAGCCGATATCACTTCGAAGAACCCCAACAAAGTTCAGAGATACCTCGAAAATTACAACCTCGTCCGGCAGCGTCTGGAAGCTGTAGAAGAGAAAGATCGGCTCCGAAACTGGCAACCTCCCATTTCCGGGGAAACCATCATGGAGACCTTTGGCCTGGAACCTTCCCGCGCCGTAGGCGACATCAAAACCGCTATTCGGGAAGCCATCCTCGATGGGAAAATCCCCAATAACTACGATGCCGCGTACGCCTTTATGCTTGCAAAAGGTAAAGACCTGGGGCTGGTCACCAATAATTGATTGGTTATTAAAAATGTACCAAGCCTTATCATACATGAAAATCACCGCCTTCTTCTTCCTCGCTTTGCTGACCACAAGCGCCGGCGCCCAACAAGCCTTCCCCCATCCACTGATCGAACGATACGAACAACTCCTGGAGCAATACCCTGTGGCGTTCGACAATGACAAGAACTGCCGAAAACTGGTCAATCAACTGGAAAACCTTAGAATAGACTTGGAAATAAGATGGCAAGCGCTCTCTCAACAACTGGAAACCGATGCCCTCTTCAAACACCCAGAGCGGCAGTCACTGGCGGACTTAAGCGACCGGCTACTTCCGGTTTCTAACTTTGTGGCCGTCCTGTCCGGCTGCCGGGACCTAGATCGACAGATTTCTTTGAACTACCTTCAAAAAGCTACGGAGGAGCTACGACAAAAGTTCAAGATCATTCACAAGAATAAGAGAGGATACGAGGTCTGGGCTTTTCGATTGCGAAAAATACGCAAGAGAGCCTATGTATTCGTCAATAAAACTTCCGATACTTTTCCCGATTTCGCACTTCGATGGGTGAACAAGCAAAAAGGTAAAAAGATGTATTTCAACAATCACTTTGCCGTCCCTTGCCAATCAGCGCTGTTTTTTGCAACGACTGCCGATGGCCGCATCATCAAAAAATTAGAACAAGTAAAAATCGAAACAACGGCCAATCGTCCCTGCTTCTGATTACCGCAAAAGAGACAATGCCGCTTCTACCGAGTTCATTAAGTCCACCTTATCCGACTTGGTTTTACCTAAGACCCGAAGGCCGGATAGAAGAGCATACAACAATTTGGCAATCGTCTGAATGTCTTTGTTGCCGTCAATTTCTCCCGAATCAACTCCAAACTGAAGAAATTTCAGAAAAGTTCGTTCCACTTTTGCATTGTGCGCTACGATGACCTTCTGCAGCTCGACATCATTGGGCAATAATTCCGTAGTGGTATTCACGATCAGACATCCCTTGCGGTCGGCATCCGTACAATCGTCGTCGATCACCTTCTCAAAGACCAACTTCAATCCTTCATACACATTAGCCTGGGTGCTCAAAAATTGAGGCAATCCATCAAAATATGCCGTCTGATACATCTTCAATGCGCGATGAAAAAGTCTCTTTTTTCCTCCAAAAGTGTCGTACAAACTCGATCGACTGATCTCCAAATGCTGTAACAGATCCGCAATCGAGGTGTCGTGATACCCCTTTTTCCAAAAGAGCAGCATGGCTTTTTCTAGTACTTCTTCTTCGTTGAATAATTTTGTCTTTGGCATGGTTTATTGTTCGAACCGAGGTTGCTTTGATGATGCGATCGCCAGTTCACAAAGTTACGGTTTGTTTTCTAAGTCGCTCCGTCGTTCCATGCCAACCCCGGAAAAATTGAGTAATCAGGAAAGAAGCCAGAGTAGTAGCCAATATTTAGAGGCTATTTGAAATGGATGCATCTTGATTCACTAAAGGCATTACACGGCGGCCGATCAAATCAATAGCTTCCAAAAGCTGAGCGTGCGAAAGGCCGGCATTATCCATCTGGAAAGAGAATCGATCAATGCCGCCCAGGGCTTTGCTGTGCCGCAGAATTTTCTCCGCCACTTGCTCCGGACCACCTACCACCAATGCGCCGGTAGGTCCCGCCTGTGCATCGAAACCAGCCCGGGTAACCGGTGGCCAACCACGCTCTTTACCGATTCGCGTAAAAGTTTCTGCATAGCCCGGATAGTAGGACTCCATGGCCGCTTGGCCATCTTTGGCTACATAGCCGAGTGAATGCAAACCGACTTTTAATTTCTCCGGCGCATGCCCCGCCTTTTTTCCAGCTTGTCGATAGAGATCTACCAAAGGACGAAACCGGTGCGTTTCTCCACCAATTACTGCCACCATCAGGGGCAAACCCAGGGTACCAGCCCGGACAAAAGACGCGGGAGTGCCGCCCACCCCTAGCCAAATGGGCAGTGGGTCCTGTACCGGACGGGGGTAAACCGCCTGCTGGTTCAAGGGCGCGCGGAATTTCCCTTTCCACGTCACAAATTCGTCTTTTCTAATGGTCAGCAGCAGACCTAGTTTCTCTGAAAACAGGGCATCATAATCGTGAAGATCCAATCCGAAAAGCGGAAAGGATTCAATAAAGGATCCTCGCCCCACGACCATCTCCGCCCGGCCTTGTGAGACTAAATCCAACGTTGCAAAATTTTGAAACACTCTGACCGGATCCGCCGCACTCAATACGGTAACGGCGCTGGTCAAACGTATTCTGGTGGTGCGGGCAGCGGCAGCGGCCAAAATGATGGTGGGTGCCGAATCCAAAAACTCTTTTCGATAGTGCTCGCCAATGCCAAACACATCGAGGCCGGAACGATCTGCTTGTACCATCCTCTCGATCAGTTCAGATAAGGCGCGGGCATCATTTCCTTCCTCCTTTTGAAAGGTGGACGCCGCAAAACTGTCTATCCCTATTTCCATTCTACTTGTTATTAATTGCAAATTTCAAATCGAGGGATTCTCCCTCTTTTTTCCACTTTAAAGCTCCGATCTCGTGATCGAACAAGCCATTCAAATTATTGCCAGCCGGATCCTCCAGGCGAGCATTTACCCTGATGATGTAATCTCCTTTCTTCCACGGCGCATCCGGGAAAAACAGCCATTCGGTTTCCTGCTTATCCAACTCAATCCTTCCCTTGACCTCTTTTCCGGATCGGTCAAATACCTTCAAGCATTTCATCAAGGAAAGCCGATCTAGCATCGTGGGAAAACGCACGATCAATGGAAACTGGCTTCGAGCTTCCGGTGACGTCAATTGCCAATCTTCAATCCGGGGAGGGATGGTATCGGGACTCACAACATGGATTTCCTTGACAAAGGTTTCCCTTATTGGACGTCCATCGATGTCCTCTAGCCCCGATAACACCAATCGATAGGAGCGCCTTGGGTTCAGCGCTCTCCCAAGTATTTGATTGGCCTGCAAACCGGTTTTTACCCTTGCCGGATCAAATAGAATGGTCAGCTGTTTTTGTTTCTGGTCCCAAAGTTCATAAATATTTCCAAAGATCGCGCTGTTCACTTCTTTTCCTTGATCATCCATCAATTTTATTTTCTCAAGATTCCCCACCGTTTTCATCGATTGTGAAAAACAGATGTACATGCGCAGAAGGTTTGTCGGCAAGGAATCTGAGGTCGGGTAGATCTCTGTGACGACTGGCGCCGCTTGATCTTCTCGCTCCTCCTGGATGAAATGTTCGATTTGCCATGTGCCATCCGCCCATCTAAAGAGATACGAAGTCCGTTGGTCGAACGGGAACAAAGGTTGATACGCAATGGTCCCATCTTTCATCCTCACCAGCCGCCCTTCCACCTCCTGCTCATTTATTTGGCTACTTTCCGGGTCCCATACATGTAGGGAGACGGAAGTTTCATGAGTAGACAAGTCACCTGCTGGCTGCCATTTGTGCAAGACGATGTGGTCCTCTTTGATCTCCAATTCAATGGCCCCCTCCCCTTGATCACTACAAGTCGCAACCATTACGGACAGGACCAGGAGATGCAAGCCGGACTTGTGCAAGTATTGGACCATAAGACGCATTTTAGTTGCAAACAATCTGAAGGATTCGAAACAACAGCTCCCTTCCCTGGTTGCCTTTAATTTCTCCGGTCGGAAGTCAATTCGGGAAAACCCTCGATCGGCTTCACCATATCGTGGAATTGCTTTGTCATTTCTTGTGTCTCCGGATATTGATAGTCTGGAAAATTGTATTCGGCGATAAAATCACTCAACCGGAAATACGAACCTTTTAATTCCGATAGCAAATCGATTCCGCCGGTATCCATGTTCCGCCGCAGTACCGTCAGCATCATCTGGTTTTGAACGTCAATGTGCATGACCGTCGAAGTGGGTACGGGCATGATGTTCACTCCGGCCGGCCCCATATGCATTCCTTTCAATCCATCTCCTTTTACTGCCGCAACGAAGTCCTTTAGAGAAATCAAACTTCCACTTCTCTGTTTTTGAGTAATCAGAAGTTTCTTATCGTAACTGCCATCCATTTCTTGCACGGTGAAAGTCAGCATATCGATGGGGGCATTCCCGAAACCCAGCTCCGCAATGGTTTTACCCTTCACGTGATTGCCTTCCCGTATCTCTGCTAACGGAATGGACACCAATGGTGTACAAGTGTAACTGGCAATCAGCATCGGTGTTCCTTCGATCTCTTCCATCAACATCGTTCGGATTGGCGCCCTGGTCTCCTTCTGGGTATGCACAGCGTGATAGATCTCGATACTACCCACTTTGACTTGTTGTCCATTGAAGGGATACGGGATTTTTCTCAGGGTAGAGGCAAATGCTCCATTGGTCAGCCCCGCCACGTACACGTAACCATCGTAATAATCGATATCGGTAATATTCAAACTACTGGCGGGAACATTTTTCCAGAAATTAAAATCGGAAGTAACCGGATTCACCAAAGCAGCCTCAGTGTGCCGGGCTTTGGAAAGATCTAAAAACCGCACATCTCCATCCTGGGGCCGTACAATAACAATCAACGATTGGGCTTCCGGTTGATGTCCTCTCCTGACCGCTACGTAGGCCTCTTGACTGACCGGATGAATTTTCATGTCATTCACGATCAGGTCTCTTGAGGCAATGCCCAACTTCCCGGCAATGGTCCGATCAAGATCGTGCAAATTGAAGGGGATTGGATCTTTTACCTCCATAGCTTCAGTGGTAATGGCGTGCACGGTCGCCCCCTTACTGTCCCCGACCAACAGTACATTGTCCGGGCCAAAAGCCAATACGGTCGCTCCCGGCAAAACCAGGTTGTCGAAGTTCATCGAAGATGGAACCACATTGTCAGGTTCAGCCGCAGTTTCGGGTGTCGCTCGTTTGCAGCTGTTGCCGATCAAGGTCATGCAGAGGAACGCAAAAAGTGAGAATTGGAATGATTTCATTGTTTTGATTTTATTATGATCTATGATTGCTGTGGATGCTATAGTTTCTTTGGTTACTGTGGTTGCTTTTGTTGTTGTTTCTTTTGTTGTTGTCAAAATTTGAAGTTGGCAGTCGGGGCAATTTGAAAAGTGGATTCGGAGTCTCCCGTTTCTTCCAAGAACCCACCGGAAATAAAGTAGGAACCACGCAGATTGAAAGACAAATTTCGATTGTGAGCGTAGAACAGCAGCAGACCAATTACATCTCCGAGGTGGCGGTCGGCCTTTTCATTCGCCATTCGCGTTTGAAAGCGCGGAGGGCCATACAATCCGTCCGCTACCGAGGCACGGAAGAGCAATGCGTATTCCAGGTTAACCATGAAGTTCTGCCGAGGATAAACGGTGATCGACGGATGTATACTGAGTAAATTAACGGGGGTGTTGAGTCCGGCCAAGCTGTAGATTGCCGGGTTCACAAACATAGGATTGAAGGTCCGCAGTCGGCCATCTCCAATGGCTTTGTCTCCGCTGGACCAATCAAATTTCAAACCGAGTGTAGGTTTCCATTTAGCCCCCGCGAAAATATAATGCCAATCGGTTTCGATATTAAATGCTCCGATGTCACTATCACCAATTGTTCCCAATTGATAGATGACTTCTGTATTGTATTTCCATTTCTTGCCGACCATACCAAAGCTTCTGAGACCAAACGAGTGCCTGGACTCAGCTCCGGCCACATCACTGTAGGCCGAAAACTTCGATTGAAAACCAAGGTAATAGATTTCGATGCTTCGCTGATCATTGAAGGAGAAACTGCCGTAAACACCCCACAACTCAGCGTTGGAGGCATCATTGTCAAATAGACTGAATTTATTGTCGAAGGCCTTGAAGCCCACCAATACCTCTTTTCCGTAAAATGCCTGAATCGATCCATTCTTCCGTTGATAAATGAGGCGCGCCATGTCAAAACTTCTTCTGATGTTGGGGCCATCTCTCAGGTCGGCTAACCGTCCGGCACCAAGTCCCATCTCCTGTCGGCCGAGTCTTACCGCCAACCGACCCTCTGCGGAAAGCGGTGTCTTGAATTCGACAAAGGCCTGATGCAAGTCTATTTGATCGTCCTGTGTTAGCTGCCTCGCATTACTGGTGTAGCCGTGGTATATCTCACCATAAATTCGGACGTATTGCCCCAGATGAATCTGGGTATGAAAATTCAAGCGCTGCGAATAAAACGTCTCGTCTTCCGATGTCCAATTGCGATTGGTATAGATCTCCAGGCGTGGACGGAATTCTCCGCCTAAAGTCAGGTAAAAATGCCCATCTTCATTTAATGGAATGAATTTGAGGCCATCCCACAATCCCTTCTCATAAGGGTTCTTTCCTTTATCCTTTAAATAACCGTATTGCTCTCCCGCCCTTTCAGTTTGAAAGGGCGGTGGTGGTAAGAGCTGGTTTTCTGCCGGCTCCTGCCCCTTTCCCGATTGGGCAATGCAAAGCATTGAAAGAAACAAAATCCCCCATTTCATAGACTGGTTTTATTGGCATGTAAAATACTGGACCAATCGGTCCGAATGCAAAGAAAAACATTCGGACCGATTGGTCCAAATAAAATCAAAAAAAAGTGTAGAACTTCTTTCGGAGTTGCTTGCCGGGCGATTGCCCAAGGATAATTAATTTCAGATACATAGTGATGGATGTAAAAAATGCTGTGGCGCTCGACGCCACAGCAAATAAATGTGAAATAAATATAATTACCCACCATTAGGTCCGCCTGGGCCACCGGGACCACCACCGCCCCCTAACCCGAAACTCGGATCCGGTGTGCCGGAAAAACACATGGGATTAGAAGGGAAGTTGTCAGTGATCACATAGTAGTATTCATAATCGCTTTCTGGTGTCTTACCCCATCTCCCATTACACTGATCCAAACTCGAAACCCCGTCCACGTATTC
>JANQRV010000456.1 GCA_028284395.1 Saprospiraceae bacterium | reverse complement strand
CCATGCACCACGATAATTTTGCGATGTGGAACAGCAATGCGACCCGCTGGAACGCCATGAACTATGGTGGCATCGATCCTTCGGCCGAACTTAAAAGAGAGATCGAAGCCCGGGGCATGAAGTTTATGGCTTCTTTTCACCATGCATTTACCTGGAAGTATTATGCTCCGGCGCATGCCCACGGCGGCATTGACGCGAAGGATTACGATTTGTATACCAATCCGCACCCGATGGAATCGGATAGTCCCGATGCCCAATTTTATGAGGACTGGTGGGCCAAAATCAAGGAATACATTGATGTTTATCAGCCGGATCTGATCTGGTTTGACTGGTGGTTGGAAAATCTGGATGAAGAGCTGCGCCAGCGGTTTCTTGCCTATTACTACAATCAGGGCCAGAAATGGGGGAAAGAAGTAGCCGTTAGTTTTAAAGAGTCTACATTTCCGGAGACGACTGCTATCCGGGACTATGAACGCGGCCGGCCGAATCAGCCCAAGAGTCCGGCCTGGCTGACGGATACTTCCCCGGGAGCGTGGTTCTACCGGCCGAATGCTTCCTTCAAGACACCGAACGAATTGATTGATATCCTGGTGGACATCGTGGCCAAAAACGGCGTCATGCTCCTGAATGTTCCACCCGATCCGGATGGTAGCATACCGGCCGTCATGGTGGACTTGTTGACCGATATGGGCGCCTGGCTGACCATTAACGGCGAAGCCATTTACGGCACCCGGCCCTGGACGGTATTTGGTGAAGGTCCAACCCGGTTGCCGGAAGGAGGCCACAAGATCGAAAAGATCAAAATCGCTTATACCAATGCGGATATCCGTTATACCCAGAAGTCGGATAAAGCGTTTTTTGCCATCGTCATGGATCGACCCGACGGCGAGATCGTCCTGAAAACGCTGAGTACCGATATCGGTGCCCTGAATTCCAGCATACTCAGCATTGAACTACTGGGGAGCGAGGAGAAAATAACCTGGGAAAGAAACGAAAAAGGATTGGTGATCCAAGCTCCCAAGAACCTGCCCTCGGATTATGCGCATGCCTTCAAGATTGTTTTGGAAGGCTACACGGAGAACGATATCGGAGGAACAATCGAGGCGCATAAGGAGAATTGATTTTAATGGTCTTACAACCAATTTTTTCTCCTGAAGTAACCAATCAACAGAATGGTGATGATCAACATAACCGCCAGCAGACCGAAATAGCCGTACCTCCAATGCAGTTCCGGCATGTGCTCGAAGTTCATGCCGTAAAGGCCGGCGAGAAAGGAGAGCGGGACGAAAATGGTGGTGATGATGGTCAAGACCTTCATTACAGCATTCATCCGGTGACTGATTTCGGAAAGATAGAGGTCTTGCAGTCCGTTGAGCGTGTCGCGGTATGAATCCAGGATGTCGATAATCTGAATGGCGTTGTCGTATAGATCCCTTAAGAACAGGAGTGAAAGATCGGTAATGAGCGGACTTTCCGATTTTGACAGCCGGCTAATGGCTTCACGTAACGGCAGGATTCTTTTGCGGATGGCCATCAACTCTTTTTTGAGGTAGTGAATTTTTGACTTGATGCTGGCATCAGGGTTGGAAAGCAACTCGTCTTCGAGCAGCTCGATCCGGTCTTCCATACCGTCCAAAACGGGGTAGTAGCCATCTACCAGGGCATCCATGAGCGCATAGGCCAAATAATCGGATCCTCTTTGGCGAATCCGACTGTTACTGGCTTCCAGCCGTTTTCGTACATGGGCAAATAGATCAGATTCCGTTTCCTGAAAACTGAGCAGTAGGCCCTTTCGGAAAAAGATAGCTACTTGCTCTACTTGGTTATTCTGCGTTTCCTTTTTAAAAGACAGGGCCTTCATGATGATGAAGATGCCATCTTCATATTCATCAAACTTAGGCCTTTGGTGCATATCTGCAATGTCTTCCAGGACAAGGTTATGGATCTGGAAAGTCTTTCCTAAAGATTCAAGCAGGTCGGTATCGTGCAATCCTCTTACGTCGTACCAATCTACCGTATGGTCTTCGGATTGGTGAAAGATGATCTCTTCCTGATTGCTGAAGTCTTTATTTTCACAACCGGTTTCATTGTACTTGAGGTAGTGCAAGTGGACGTGGTCTACCTTTTGGTGTCCGGTAAAGACTACAGCCCCGGGAGGTAAGCCGACTTTTCGCTTCTTATATGCCATTAAACAGGTTTTTTCTGGACAATAGTACGTGCGGGAACGGGATTTCGATACCTTCCCGGTCAAAGCTTTTCTTGGTGGATTCCAGGACATCGCAGCCCAGTGCAAAAGCATCGGCATTGTCTTTGGTCCAGGCCCACGCTCCTAAATTAGCGGAGGATTCTCTCAGCATGACCAGGCGTACGTCTACTTTGGGTTTCCCCTGTTGCCGTTGTTCCGGGGTCCGGTTGTCGATCAACAGCGGATGTGCTTCGACCTCGCTGCGAATGATTTCTTTTGCCTGGTCGCTGTCGCTGTCGTAACTGATGCCAATATCGTTGACCCGAAAGCGTTTGAAAAATCGATTGATCAGAAATGCCAGGAAGAAGGTGACAGCCAAGATGCCCAGGACAATGCCCAATTCCGACAAATTATTGATAAGTTGTTCTTCCATAAGTTTGTTTTTTCAAGGACACTAAGGCCTATGGTTCAGTACTGGATTGTTCAATTGGAGTTCATCGCTTCATATACATTTCATCAAAGTTCATTAAGGTATTGGCGACAACAGTCAGGGCAGCGGTTTCAATTTTACTGAGACTTTCATCGAACGGGTGCTCGCCAATTTGGAGCAAGGCATCGGCAGCAGCGGGGTCTCTTCGGTACTTAGTGAGCGATCTTTGAAACTGGCCGGTTAACAATTGCATTTCTTTGGTGGTAGGCTTACGACTACAAAGGAGCCGAAAGGCATATTGTGCCTGTGATTCAAATGTTGCTCCGCCTTCCTTTTGTATCCGTTCGGCCAGCGCCCTGGACGCTTCCACAAATTGGGGGTCATTCATTAAGACCAGGGCTTGCAACGGCGTATTGGTTTTTTCTCGTTTGACCGTACAGATGGAACGGTCGGGAGCATCGAAGGCGGTCATAGCAGGATGCGGAGAAGTGCGTCGAATAAAGGTATACATGCTTCTTCGATACAGGCTGTCTCCCGAGTCGGGGATGTAGTGATACAAGTATTTGGAGAACTCATTTTTATCTTTCCAAAGGCCTTTGGGTTGATAGGGTTTCACACTTTTTCCCCCAATGGTTTTACTGAGCAACCCACTGGAAGCCAAGGCATTGTCACGAATCATTTCCGCCGGCAGACGATAACTGCTTCCTCTGGCCAAGTAGGTGTTCTTCGGGTCTTTCGACAGATGATCTTTGGTGGCGACTACCGACTGTTTGTAGGTTGCCGAGCTCACCAATATTTTTAGTAGGACACGTACATCCCATCCGCTTTCGCGAAATTCAACAGCCAACCAATCCAACAGTTCCGGGTGACTGGGCAGGGCCCCCTGCGTGCCAAAATCATGCGGTGTCTCGACAATTCCTCTGCCAAAGATCATTTGCCAATATCGGTTGACTGCGACGCGCGCTGTCAGCGGATGATGATCGTTGAATAACCATTGGGCAAGACCAAGGCGATTGGCCGGATATTTATCCAAGAAAGGTGGCAGGGCCGCAGGGGTTGCCGGATGTACGACTTCTCCCAAAGCGGTGTATAGACCGCGCTCCAAAATGTGTGTTGTGCGTGGAGTAGGCAATTCCTCCATGACCATGACTTCAGGTACTGGATCGATCAGGTCGAACTTTCTGCTGCGGAGCTGAGAAAGTTGGTTTTGTAGGGATTGAAATCCGGGATCGGATCGATAAAAGTAATGATTGACTTTGGCCTGCTTACGGAGGGCAATGGGTAGTTGTGGCGATCGGACTTCCTTGCGATGGATCGCTCCGACTTCCAGCTCTGTGAGGTGTCGATGAAAAACCTTTACCTCATCCAGGCTGCCGACGAAGACGCCGTTGTCCGTGTCGGTAAACAGATAATTGTGTGCGATGCCCATTTTCACTCTTCGATGGTAATCGGGAATGTAATTGGTCATTTTGACCGGAAGGATATTTTTGTACAAACGATCTTGGTGAATGGTGGTAACCAACTCTTCACCATCGAAAAAGATCTTGATCCCCTTGGCTTCAGCCGAACCATCATAGGTAAAAAACAAACTGGTCCATTCCTCTAAGGGTACGGTACGGTCGGTGGTGACGTGCAAATAGTTGTGGGAAAGGGAATGGACGATTTTGATCGCAGGCCGGTTCAAGCTATCGAGGTAAAACACCCATCCACGCCAACTGGTGTTTTTATCACCGATGTTTCCCATGATGGTTTGGAAGGTTCCCTGACTTTCGATCTTGATCCAGGCGCCGGCCGAAAAGGCTTCGTCCAGGTCAAAGTTTTTGACCCCTCCCAGATGTATTTGCTCGTTGTCCTTATCGATCCGGATGGCATTCCCTATTTTACCGTTGACCAATTCGGCATCGTTTGTAACGATGGTGGTGAAGTCATTGTCTAAGAATTGTTGGTTGCGGCCTTGCTGATCGACGCCGTTGTTGATTGATTCCAACGGAAAAAACCGATCCGGCTTTGGCGCTTCAACCGCCGTCGGCTCCATGGCCTCAATGAATGCTTTAACTTCTTTACTGGCAGCTCGCCTTGCCTCCATTTTGTCATTGAGCTGCCCTATGGCTCCGCTTAGGTCTTTAATCTTTGCTTCCGTTTCCGGATCGGGAAGCATTAATAGGGGCCCAAAATTTTTATCGGTACCGATCAGTCCCAACTCCGGAACGTTGTTGAAAAAAGAGGTCATTTGGTAATATTCCTTTTGGGAGATCGGGTCAAATTTATGATCGTGACAAGCTGCGCATTCCATCGTTAATCCTAAAAAAGCGGTTGCGGTGGTATTCGTCCGATCGGCCACATAGTTCAATCTGAATTCTTCGCTCACAATTCCGGATTCCGCATTGATGGTATGGTTGCGATGGAAAGCGGTGGCTAGTTTTTGATCTCGAGTCGCTGCCGGCAAAAGGTCGCCCGCAAGCTGCCAGGTGACGAAGTCATCGTAGGGCATATTCTTTTGAAAGGCGCTGATGACCCAATCCCGCCACGGCCAGTTTTCGCGTAATCCATCTGAATGAAATCCGTGGGAGTCTGCATATCTGGCTACATCCAACCATTCCATGGCCATGCGTTCGGCATAGGCATCCGTGGTCAGCAATCGATCAACGAGTTTTTCATAGGCTTTGGGAGAATCATCCGCTAAAAAGGCATCTATTTCCGAGATCGTGGGGGGGAGGCCGGTCAAGTCCATGGATACCCTTCTGATGAGTCTTTCCTTATCCGCTTCCGGTGAGGGTTTTAAGCCCAATTCCTCTAATTTGGCCCGGATAAAGTAATCGATAGCGTCGGCTGCGGGAACTTCTTCGCGGACGGGAGGGATGAATGCCCAATGTCCTTTCCAATTTGCTCCTTGTTCAATCCACTTGGCAATGAGCGCCTTTTCATAAGGCGAGAGATCGAGCTGGGCATCGGGAGGCGGCATTTGAAAATTCGGATCATCAGAGATGATTCGCTGCCATGCGACGCTTTGAGCAAGGCTGCCTTTTGTGAAAGCTTGTCCGGCGGATTCAATTAGCGGAGCGAAGGCAGAGGCTTCCTCGTCCAGTCGTAACCCTGCCTTCCTCGACTCGGCATCCGGGCCGTGACAACTGTAACAACGGTCGCTTAACAGGGGGCGAATGTGAAAATTGAAATCCACCTGTTCAGGCAGCCTTTCGTAGGCTTCAGCAACCTCTCCTGGCAATGCCGGTTGGCAGTTTGACAAAAAGAACAACCCTACAAAGGGCACGCAATAAGTCCAGATCTTCACTTTCATAATTGAGTACATCCTGCAAAAAATTAACGCTTAAGCCAAAATGTCTTTCACGACCTTCCCGTGTACATCCGTCAGCCGATAGCGGCGTCCTTGAAATTTATAGGTAAAACGCTCGTGATCGATTCCGAGCAGGTGCATCAAAGTGGCCTGGAAGTCGTGAACATGGACCGGATTTTCCAAGATATTATAACTGAAGTCGTCCGTTTTGCCGTAGCTCATTCCCTTTTTTATCCCTGCACCGGCCATCCAAAGACTAAAGCATTTGGGGTGGTGATCACGCCCATAATTGGTATTGGTCAAAGTCCCTTGCGAGTAATTGGTTCGGCCAAATTCTCCTCCCCAGATCACCAGGGTATCATCCAGCAAACCACGTTGTTTTAGATCAATGATCAGCGCCGCCGAGGCCTGGTCCGTTTGTTGGCACAATCGCGGAAGCTGCTTGGGTAAGTTGTTATGATGGTCCCAGCCACGGTGATACAGTTGGATGAATTTTACACCCTTTTCGACCAGGCGTCTTGCCAATAAACAATTGGCGGCATACGTACCGGGATCCCTTGAATCCGGCCCGTAAAGGTCATAAATGTAATCTGGTTCTCCAGAGATATCACTGATTTCGGGTACGGAACTTTGCATTCGAAATGCCATCTCATACTGAGCGATCCGGGCTTCTATTTCGGGGTCATTGAACGTTTGGAATTGTGCTTCCTGCATTTGCTGGAGCACTGCCAGTTGTGCCTTTCGGTCTTCATGAGAAATGCCATCCGGGTTCGTAAGGTACATGACGGGATCTTTACCGGACAGAAAACGGACTCCCTGGTGCTTGGAGGGTAAGAATCCATTGCCCCATAAGCGAGCGTAGAGTGGCTGGCCTCCTCCATTTTTGGTGATTAAAACGATGAATCCCGGAAGGTTTTCATTTTCACTTCCCAGGCCATAATTGATCCATGAGCCGATACAAGGCCGACCGGGAAATTGCGAACCGGTTTGGATAAAAGTAGCCGCCGGATCATGGTTGATCGCCTCCGTATGCATAGAATGAATAAAACACAATTCATCCACGATCCTGGATTGATACGGCAATAACTCGCTCATCCAAGCTCCCGATTGTCCGTACTGCCTGAAGTTGAACAAGGACCCCGCCAGGGGAAATGAAGTTTGTCCTGCCGTCATTCCGGTCAGGCGCTGTCCGCGCCTTACGGAATCGGGCAGTTCCTCCCCATACATTTTATTGAGTAAAGGTTTGGGGTCGAACAAATCCATCTGGGACGGGGCGCCGCTTTGAAAAAGATAGATCACTCTTTTGGCTTTGGGGGCAAAGTGAGGCATGCCGGGAAGGCCGTTCACATCCATATTGCCCGACCTGGCCACCAGGCTCGTCGGATTGAGTAAGGATGCCAAACCCAGGGCGCCAAATCCCATTGCGGATTTAGTCAAAAATGCTCTTCGACTTTGGACGTTGAGATAGTTGTTGCAAGAATCCATATGCATGTATTAAGCGTTCGTTCCATCTTTGCAAATCCTGGAAAGTCAAATATCCTCTAAGGTACGCTTCTCTTTTGGGTTGTGAGCGAAGGTTTTGTACCAAATTTATTAAATTCAGGGATATATACATCTATCACTATGAATAAGCATTTTCAGAAGCGATTAGGCGTTTCTTTTTTATTAGCCGGAATACTTGCCGGTTTTGCTGCTTGCGACAGCCCTTCGGCCCCAGTCATCAAAGGAGAATTGAAAAAATGGCATACCATCACCCTGGCTTTTTCGGGCCCGGATACCCGTGAACTGGCTGCCGATAATCCATTTTTGGATTACCGGCTGGACGTGACATTCACCAATGGTGATCAGACGTTTGTCGTTCCCGGGTTTTATGCGGCAGATGGAAATGCCGCCGAAACCGGTGCCGATGCTGGGGCTGTATGGATGACCCGGTTTACCCCCAATCGCATCGGCGAGTGGTATTATTCGGTTTCATTTTTGAAGGGAAACAACGTCGCCGTTCTGGACGATTTGGACATCGCTCAAAGTGCCGGTTTTGCGGATGGGATTACTGGTTTGTTCACAGTGGCGGAATCGGATAAGAGCGGCATCGACAATCGGGCTAAGGGTCGGTTGAACTACGTAGGCGAGCCCTATCTGAAGTACGAAGAAAACCAGAAATACCTGATTAAAGTAGGGGTGGATGCCCCCGAAAATCTACTGGCGTATGAAGATTTCGATGCGACCCCCAACGTTTTTGGATTGCGCAAGAATTGGCAGCCTCATGAAAAAGACTTTGCAGAGGATGCTCAACCTTTTCTCTGGCAAGGAGTAAAGGGGAAGAACTTGCTTGGAGCTATTCGGTATTTGGCGTCGGAAGAACTTAATGTTTTCTCTTTTCTCACCTTCAATGTCGATGGCGACGACCGCAACATCCTGCCTCACCTTCTGAAAGTTCCCAACGAAGACTACGAAAGGTACGCCAACGATAAAAAACATAAGAATGCCTGGGATTCTCTGTTTCATCAGACGCGCTTTGACGTTTCCAAGTTGGAGCAATGGGAACGCATATTTGAATATGCCGAGACCCAGGGCATGTTCCTGCACTTTAAAACCCACGAAACGGAAACGGATCATCTCATGGATAATGGAGTATTTGGTGTCCAGGGCAAGTTATATTATCGAGAGCTGATTGCGCGTTTTGGTCACCATCTGGCTTTGAACTGGAACCTGGGCGAAGAAAACAATCAACCCATTGAGGAGGTCATCAAAGCCGCCAATTATGTACGCAAACTCGATCCATACCAGCATCATTTGGTCATTCATACCTTTCCCAATGCCGATGATCGATACGGAGCGTTAATTGGAGACCAGTCGCCTTTGACCGGCGCTTCCTTACAGTTGAGTGACTCCGAATTTTGGGATGTTCATCCACGGGTCTTGAAGTGGCGGGAGAAGTCGATGGAAACCGGGAAACCATGGGCCCTGGCCGTGGACGAACCCGGTAAAGCCAATACCGCATTGCTTCCGGATGATGAGGACCCGGAACACAACCTGGCTCGCCAGAATGCGCTTTGGGGTACTTTAATGGCCGGTGGTTACGGGGTAGAATGGTATTTTGGTTACAAGAGTCCACACTCAGACCTTACTTGTCAGGATTTCAGAAGCCGCGACGCATTTTGGGATCAGAACCGACATGCCCGTCAGTTTTTTGAGGGTTTTCTGCCTTATTGGGAAATGGAACCAACCGATCATTTGACTTCCGATACCGTATCTTACTGCCTGTCGAAAGAGCATGAAATATATGCCATCCTGTTGCCGCAAGGTTTGCAAACTACGGAAGTTGATCTGGGGGATTCCGGCCGCAGTTTTTCGGTAAGATGGTATGATCCCCGACAAGGTGGGGACTTACAAAGCGGATCGATCGACAAGGTAGTAAGTAAGGGACTTACTGCAATAGGATTGCCGCCGAAAGAGGAAGAAGCGGATTGGGTGGTTTTGATTACGAATCTCTAAAGGGTACATCAAATGAAGCAATCGACTCTTGTTCTCTGCGCCCTTTCCTTGTTGCTGTTGGTCCGATGTGAAAACAACCCGGAGACGGCCGAAAAAGGTACGAAGCCCAATGTGTTGTTTATTGCCGTAGATGATCTGCGGCCGGAATTGAGTTGTTACGGAGTGCAACACATGCACACGACCAATTTCGATCGATTGGCGGACCAAAGTATGACCTTCGATCGGGCCTACTGTCAACAGGCGGTTTGTGCACCTTCTCGCAACAGCCTCCTTACCGGTTTGCGTCCGGATGCCCTGGGAATTTACGATCTGTATACCTTTTTTCGGGAAAAAACACCGGATGTGATCACGCTCCCGCAATATTTCAAGGAACACGGATACCGGACCGAACGGATGGGGAAAATATACCACACCGGGCACGGTAATCGGGATGACTCCCTATCCTGGTCGGCACCGGCCTGGAATGTCCGCACGGAGATCGAAAAATTGACCAAGGTTCAAAGGGGGGATACCCTTGGCCTCGAGCGCGATTTTCCAACTATTGACGGCCGCAAGCTTCCCTTCTACCGGTCTAATGAACCCGAAAATCATATGACCGATGCCATGATTGCGGATCATGCCGTAGAAAGACTTCGGGCCTTGAAGGATTCCACCTTTTTTTTGGCCGTCGGCTTCATAAAACCACATTTGCCATTTGTGGCACCTAAAAAATACTGGGACCTGTATCAGTCCGAAACGATTCAGATTCCGGCCAAAAAACAACCTCCGGGCATGGCGGAGATGGCGATGGCCAATTTCGGTGAATTGCGTAAATACCACGACATTCCCGACGAAGGACTGCTGGAAGATGAAACCAGTCGCCAACTCATTCATGGCTACTACGCTGCGGTGAGCATGATCGATGCTCAATTGGGCAAATTGCTGGAGGCTTTGGAAGCGCTCGACTTAATGGAGAACACCATTGTTGTGTTATGGGGGGATCACGGCTGGAAATTGGGGGAATACGGCAATTGGTGTAAGCACTCAAATATGGAACTGGATACCCGGGTGCCCCTGTTTTTTTCGGTGCCCTGGCTTGAAAAGGGACTTAGAACAACCTCCCTGGCGGAATTTGTTGACATTTATCCAACCCTTTGTGATCTGGCGGATCTTCCAAAACCGGCGCATTTGGAAGGTCAGAGTCTTCTGTCCGTATTGGAGAACCCCCGGACCAAGGTCAATAAGGTGGCCATTAGTCAGTATCCGCGGGGGAAATCTCTGGGCTATGACCGCAAAAGAGAGTTGATGGGCTACAGTATTCGTACGGACCGTTATCGCTATACCCGTTGGCAAAAGTACGAGCAGCCCGAGGTGGTCGTAGCAAAAGAACTATACGATCACGGTGCGCATTCTTTGGCAGAAAAGAATCTGGCGGAAGAGGAGGATTTTGGCATTATTGTCCGGGAGATGGATGCCTTGCTCGACGAAGAACTCGGCAAGTACCGCTTGCTGCGCCCCGATCCATCTACACCAATTTTTTAACCACTTTGGCCTTGATCATTGCGCAAGTTCTGAATTCCGGCGAATGCCATCGCAATTGCGAGAATGGCCATGCCAATCAAAGCTGAAGAAACAACTAAATTGCTGTTGGTGGAGCCTGCGTTGTTCTTGACATAAATGCCGAACAAGGCCCAAACAATGACCAGCGCAAACGACAAATCCTTGTTGAGGTACAGAACCAGCAGTCCTCCGAAGGTTCCCAGGCCAACGAGGATGGCGGTCCAGGGTTCGGGCTCCAGTCCAAAAAAGCCAAACTGCAAATCCATTAATGACACATTGAGATTGGCCAGTGCCGCCACAGCAACCCAGGCCAGGTAGAAACTAAAGGGGACTGTGAACGCCCAATGCGCTTTACCCCAGGTCGCCAGGCGGTAATAGACCCGAATGAGTAGCGCCCACATGATGAAGATGAAAGCGAACGCCAATACGATGTGCAGGCTTTGCCAGGCCAGTAACCAGCCAATGTTGCACAAACTCGTGATGAGGAAAAGATACCCGATCAGCGACACTTCTTTGGGTGCCGGTTGGGCTTTGGGCCAAAGCCCTCTTGATTGCCGAACGATGAACAATATCAGGAGCACGTAAATGAAGGTCCAGATCCGAAACGCAAAGTCAGCCGGTGTGAAAGGATTGGGGTAAAGATCGGACACATCTCCCGGTCGCCGGCCAAAAAACGGAGTGCTTACTGCCAAGTAGTTGACAAGCGCTAGAACTATGAATGAGGAGATGTTGATGATTTGAAGTGTTTTTCTCATAGGTCGATGATTGGTTAGATTGTATAAGATAACAATCTAGAGGGATGTTTGACGACGATAAGTGCTTAGTGAAAAATAAATACTCTATAAGAGACTACTTTGCTCAATATATTGTCTGAGTTTCAGGTAGACACCATTGGTCCAACCAAAACCATCCTGAACCGGATATTCGCCGCCTCCGCTGGCCAGGTCTGTATCCATAACATTGTACTTCTCCATCATTTTTCCGGTGCGCTGATAGACTTTTTCGTTGAGAGCCGTCCACCGGCGGGCAATGTCCACGGCCAGATCATATTGTCCATAATTATGGGCGGCCAGCGCAGCCACCCACTGCAGTGGTGCCCAGCCGTTAGGAGCGTCCCACTGTTGGCCGGACTGTACGGGGGTGCACACCACTCCGCCCTCGAATAGCAGCGTTTCGGCCAAGCATTGGCAGGCCCTCATCGCTTGGTGGTCTGTAGCCAGGTGAAAAAATAGAGGGTACATACCCGCCGCGGAAACAGTGTTGGTTTGCCGGCCGACCTTAAAGTCAAAATCGTGGAAGTAGCCCGTATCTTCATTCCAGAAGTACTCCAGTATAAGCTTGTGCCTCTGGCCGGCAAGAGCACTGTACTTCTCTTGGTTGGTGACATCGTTTTTAAGTTCGAAGGCTTTGGCCAGCACGGTCTCCAATTTCCAAAGCAGGCAGTTCAAATCTACCGGTAAGATGGTTTGCGTATGAATGGACTCCAGTTGCCGGGGGTTGGACAGCCAGCGGGAACTGAAGTCCCAACCTGATTCGCAGGCCGCTCTGATCCCCAGAAATAGATCTTCTGCCGGCCGATCGGTTCTTTTCGCCAATTCTACGTCATCACGGTACATTTCGCTTCTTGGCCCCGGGTAATGATCGAAATAGCGGTTTAGATACAGGTTGTGGCCGATGGCTACTACATGTTCTGCCGCTGCCCCAGTCGAAAGGGCTGTAGTCCGGCCCTTCATCCAAAATTCATGCTCCTTGAGAAGATGGGGCAGATACCTCAGTAAAACGGATGCTCCCTTTATATTCGCCAACATTTCGATCATGAGTACAAAGAAAGGAGGCTGAGATCTGCTCAGAAAATAGGTGCGGTTGCCGTTCGGAATAAAACCATTCTGCTCGATCAACCAGGAAAAATTGTCGATCATATTTTGAATCACCTCGTATTTGCCGCTCACCTCCAGACCCAGCAGGGTGAAGTAACTGTCCCAGTAATAGATCTCATTGAACCGCCCCCCCGGAACGATGTAAGGATAGGGAAGGGGGATGAGGGAGCTGCCCGCGATCGGTAGATCGGCTTCCCGTTTAAGGAAATTCCACAAAAAGTCGATGTGTTCGGAGGTAGATCGGGATGAGTCGCTGGTAAATGCAGGAGATGTTACAACCGAAGGTCGGAAATTGGCTTCGAAAAATGCTTTTAAATCAAAACCACGGGTGTTTTTTTCTTTGCGATATTGGAGGAGAATGACTTCCGGACTATGGCGTGGAATGGCGTCCGTGATCAATTTGCCATCCTCCCATAAACCGCTGAGATGAAGGTCTGCGAAGAGTTCTTCAAAAAAGATTGCTGGTGTAAAGTAGTTCATTATGCAGGTGTTGCTTTGTTGGTTAGTCGGTACAGTAAGAAGATGGATATCAAAAGGCCGGCCATGGGAATCAAGGTGTAGGAGAAGGCCTTATCGGCACCAATGTTTTTGAAAAGGTAACCGATGATTCTCGAGCCAAGGGTGCCGCCCAGTGCGGAGAAAATGATGATGAGTCCGGACATAGGGCTGTGTAGCTTTTTAGGTAAAACGCTCAAGACGGCCGAATTCAACAGCGGGTAGATAGGGGCGATAAACAGCCCCACCAGCGGAAAAGCATATCCAATGGGAGGAATGTCTGCCAAAGAACTGACATTCGAAATATTCGCATCTACGGCCCTGGGCAATACGAAAATGACGATGGCCATTGCAACCAGGATACAGCCCGTAAGAATGTAAACCCACTCGGTTTTTTTGGTTAAAATTCCGGCCAGCAGGCGTCCCACGCCCAGCGAAATGGCCAGCACACTGGCCATGATGATGGCCAGGTTTTCAGACAGGTTAAGTACGCGGTCGTTGAAAGTGGGTAACCAGGTCATGATCCCCTGCTCGATCATTACAAAAAGAAATGCACTGATCACAAAGACAATGACCATTAACCTGGTCAACAACTTGAACATTTGTGCAAAATCATCCACAAGATTGGCACCTGGAATTACATCGCCTTCTTCGAATTTGGTGAAAAATAAAAATAGAAAGGAAATCAGTGACAATGCTGCCAGGAGCCAATATACATTCAGCCACGCGTCTGGGTTAGAGACCTTGTTGAAAGCTGGGAAAAGGAAATATGCCAATGCAATACCGAACATAAATACGCCTTCGATACTGCTCATTAAGCTATTGTGTTCTTTTGGTGAATTGGTCAACAGGCCAATCGATGAATAAACGGAAACTTTTACCAGTGCAAATGCAACGCCTACCGCTGCGAATAATAGTTTTGCGGCCCAAAACGAATTGCCAAAATACATCCCCAGACAAGCCAGGGTAACCAACCCCAGGCCGATCAGCATCGCATTTTTGTAACGGATCCGGGGCAAAAACGAGGCTACGAGAAAGGATACAATTGCGATCGGTAGGTCTTTGAACAATTCTAAGGTACTTGCTGCCACTTCATCTACACCATATACCTTTTGAGATTTGAGAATGACGATGCCCACACTGTTCAAAAGGATGGCAAAGACAAAGTAATTGATGTAGAGAGAGAGCTTTATTCCGAGGTTTTTCATTAGATCCAATTTAGTAGCGAGCGGAAGTGGCTGCTTGGGTAAATTTTTTGGTTTTGGGAAAGGAGGCAGGGAACAACGATGTCTTATGCTCCTGGTTAGTGTGATTGCTGTTCCCCAGTACCTCTACTAATCAAGCATTAGCTTTTACAATCGGTTTTTCCAAACATTTTCTGGGATTGGCGATCAACGCCATTTTATGAGGAATCATTGATTAGGGCTGAGATCTTTTACAAATGAAGTTGTCTAAAGTTTCTGTTTCGCTGCGAAACAGAAACTTTAGACAACTTCAATGTGAAGTTCGCAAAATGCCGGCATTGAGATTTTCACTGATTCCATCTATATTTGAACACTATTGTTATTTTTTTACCATAATTAGGTTCAAAGAATGAAGATAGAGTATGAGTTGGTAAAACCTGACCCCGGAAGTTCGATGAGACTGCTGCATCAAAAAGTTGCTCCGTCGGCATTTGTATGGCAATATCATTTTCATCCCGAACTCGAACTCATCTGTGTTGTTGACGGAGGTGGGGTTCGGCATGTAGGACACAATATGAGTCGGTATGAGGACGGAGACCTGATCCTGATCGGAAGTAATTTGCCGCATTCCGGATTTGGACTGAATGCCTCAGATCCGCACGAGGAGATTCTGATTCAACTGCCGGAACAGGTCCTGACGACGATGGCGGCAAATCTGGTCGAATTCGAAGCCTGGAACAACCTGCTGGAAAGAGCAGCATACGGGATTTCGTTTCATGGCCGAACCTACGGACAAGTAAAGACAATGATGATGGAATTGCCGAGCTTGCCGGTACAGGATCGACTGATTGCCGTATTCAGAATTTTCCAGGTGCTGACCCTGTCAACGGAGTATGAATTACTCAACGATACGGTTATTCCCTCCAAAAAGTTGATCGGCGCCAAAGACAGGCTACAAAAGATATTCACTTATATAGAGGATCACTATACCGAAGAAATTCAAATCAAAGAAGTCGCTGGCCTGGTAGGCCTTACCATATCGAGTTTTTCCGCTTATTTTAAGAGAACGACTTCTGTCTCCTTCAGCACTTTTGTCAACAACTTCAGAATACAGAAAGCGTGTTTCCTACTTGTGAACGGGAAGAATGTTTCGGAAACTTGTTACGCTTGCGGTTACAATAGTTTGTCCTACTTCACGAGGACCTTTAAAGGTATTCACGGGAAATCCCCCCGTGAATACCAAAGGGATATCACAAGGCTTCACTCCCAGTAGCCCTCCTGGGAAGATCCGGGCAAAAACGATCGAGTTGAACAAAATGGTTGATGAACAGTTTAATAGTAAAGCTATTATAAATAATAGTATTTTATTAAACACTTCACTTCAAACCAAATCGTTCAAAATCGCAAGGCATGACAAGAAGCAATAAAGACCTGAATATCAGCCCGAAACTGTATGTGCGGGATCCACAGACTACTGACCTGGGAAAAAAAATGCTACAAGAGAGTGTTGTCCTGATCGACGAAACCGGTTTTGAGGAGTTCGGAATCGATAAGTTGGCGCGTCACTTGGAGGTCGAGGAGGATGAAATTTACCAATATTTTGAGAGCAAGCACCAGATTTTTGTATTCCTTCTTAACTGGTACTGGGAGAAAACAATTGTTCTGATCGATTCAAATACCGCACAAATCCACGACCCCATTCAAAAACTAAAAAAGATCATAGATCTGCTCGTTCAGGGAGCTAATTACGGTCCTTTTGCCGATTTCATCGATGATGCGCGACTGCAAAATATAGTCATCCGTGAAAGTGCGAAGGGCTACCGAAGGGATGCACTGGGCAAAGAACACCAGGGGGATTTGTTTTTTTCCTTCGAAGATCTCTGTTCAAAGATTACACCGACCCTATTGGAGATCAATGCCCGCTTTCCATATCCAAGGACCTTAGCTAGTACACTTATTGAGACCGCTAATAATACCCTCTATTTTGCCCACCATAATCCAAAGCTGTTAGATCTTCAACCCAGCCGTGGCCGAATGGTAAACGACCAGGTTATAGAAATGGTTGAATACCTGATTTTCAACATACTAAATGAAAAGAGTGTAGGTATTTGGTAAACTAAGAATATGTTTAAACTTTATCCTTCGGCCTGCAAATGCCCATTTTGGGAACCTCATTTCACCAAATTTTTAGACCATAGCGCTGCTATGCACCAAAAATTTGGCTTTATGAGAACCCCAAACTGAACATTTTCGGCTGCGAAAAC
>JANQRV010000404.1 GCA_028284395.1 Saprospiraceae bacterium | reverse complement strand
ACGGTGTAGGTATGACTGGCATTTACGCCAAATGCAGTGGTTCCTTCACCAAAGTCCCAGGCATATACAAGAGGATCGCCATTTGGGTCGGAGGAGGCGCTGGCATCGAAATCGACGGTGAGGGGCAGCGTCCCGGTCATAGGAGTAGCCGTGAAGGCAGCATTGGGAGTACCGGTATGGAACAAATTCTTTTGCGGAATGATCTGTTTGACGATATTTGGGCCCGACCAGGAGAGTTGGGCAACAGCTCCACCTCCATTTTCGTAATATTCCATTCGGATCGGCACCTTTTGACCTCCCGTCAAGGATACGCTTCCGAAGAACTCCGTCGGTGGGAAATTCGACCACTGATTGATGATCTGTTGGTTGTTGACCCAAAGGCGCACCCCATCATCCGTGATGGTATAGAAAGTGTAATTACCCGTAGATTCAGGTAATACTTCACCTTCCCAGAGAACGGAATAAGTGTCAGCACCGATCGTCGGATCAGGGGAACCCCCTCCCCAGTCAAAATTGATCACCGGATCGATGCGATTCAAGACCGGGCTGGTAAAATCCAGATTGTTGTAATAGTTAGCGGTCAAACCTTCTCCATCGGCCGGTACTATCGGAGACACCGGAACCGCCATTGCCATAAAACCGCAAATCGTTTGCTGATTAAACGCTCCGCCGGTACCTCCGGTCACTCCCACGTAAACAGTGCCATTTCCTTCAAAAATATCCTGTACTACGTCACCGACATATTGACCTCTGAATTCATTGTCAAAAAACACCGACAACTGGCGATTGGCTGCATTCCATCTCACCTCGACATTATGAACCTCCCCATCTTCAACATTGGCACAATTAGGTGCCATGCAATTCGAAGTGAGAAGGGGTTGACCCAGATTTCCATTTTGCCAAATTGCAATGTGATCGTCTGCGATATCGGGACCTCCACCGTTGTAGGTATCAAATTCGACCCCTAATGAAGGCGAGATGCC
Organism: Saprospiraceae bacterium; assembly: GCA_028284395.1. Taxonomy (GTDB): domain Bacteria; phylum Bacteroidota; class Bacteroidia; order Chitinophagales; family Saprospiraceae; genus JANQRV01. Next base: position 6,770 of record JANQRV010000404.1, on the reverse strand, counting down.
ACTGGCGCCCAGGCCCCCACCCAATGCTCCCGACTGGTCTAGAGAAGTGCCCTGATTTTGAAAAACCAAAGCCATTCCATCCCCCCCGGCATCATTGCTGCCCAAACCAATGGTGAACGTAATGAGCAGGTCCTGCGAAAGGTCAATCGGATTGGGGTACCAAGCGGCTCCTACCTGACTGGTCTGGGCCGGCGTAATTTCGTAACATCCTCCGGACAATACACCGGCATCTCCGGTCGTGACCATGTCCTGGCTTACGGATGGCGTGAGACTATTGATCCAATCAACAATCAATTGTACCCCGGGATCATCTACTTTATTTTTAGCAATTGGAGGCATGGCCACTCCATTAGCCAAGGAATTCATCCGGTGATGCAACATTGATCGGGGAACATCCTGCGGCACCACGATCCGGGGGTCGTTGAGATTTAATGGACTAATGACCGCACCGTAGATTAAATTCTGCATATCGAGAGGCGTAGTAAAACGGCCGTCAAAGACCGCACGGTTGCCAGTTTCGGGGCGGTGACAATAAGAACAATTGACATCGATGTAGGATCGAGCCCGGTCTTCCAAAGAGGCACCATTGTCTCCTTTTCCAGACAAGGTCAGAAAATTTGCCACGTCTTCGTCCATGATCGTTTGGTCGAGAATACCCAAATGACTAAGGGTCACCAATTGATTGGCGTTGATCCCGGTTTTAGGATATACAATTGACCGGTTTAAATTGCGGGTTTTCGGTCCCAGTACGGACCCAACGGAACCTTGGTGGCAGACTTGACATTCTGAAGTACTGGGGTAAACCCAATCTTGCGGCTGGCCGTTCACCGTTAGAGTTTCGGTTTCTCCTGAAACGAGTAGTTCGGCATCCGTACCGCCCGAATTCCATTTATAGGTCAGGTAGTACCATGAGTTATCGTCTCCCAAAACTTCAAAACGAGTTTCCAATCTGCGAATCACTCCTGGCGAAGTCTCCATTTCAAAGTGCTTAATCAATACCGTACCCTTTGGATACTGCCATTCTCCATTTTCCGAAAAGCGAATCTGTTCATCTACATTCGTGTGCAGTCCGCTCACATCAGAAGGTACCGCCAACCATCGCTTCTTAATGGCGCCGTCTGACCAAAAGGGCTCAACCAGTTCGTAGGGAATGACGCCAGTTGCCGGAGTTAAGTTTGTTAGGTCCTGAAATGCTCCGGTTTGAGACAATAGGTTGGGCGCCGGGTTCGAAAGGCCGGAAGCTTTAAGGGTGTATAAGGGTACGCCGGTTCCAAGTTTGCCGATGTACAATTCACCAGCGTGATCTTCGCCGAAAGTTACCATCGCACCAGGAGAAAAACTGGTCAGCACTTCGATGGCATCCTGATTGCTACCACCGCCGGTATCCGCGATGATTTTCCCGTTTCCATCCGCGGTAAAGGAAATGGCAAAGATTCGATTCTGGCTGTATCCGCCGCAAATGTATTTACCACCCAATACGCCCGAAAATTTGCTGCCTCGATAGACATATCCTCCGATAATGGCATTTGCTCCCTTGCTGCCAGAACGAAAGAAATCCACCACCGGGTCAATCGGTCCGATGTTGTTATTGACGCCAAGGGTAAGATTTAAATTATTGGAACCGCAGGGCGTAAACTGTCCGACCAAAAAGCCTTCGTGTTTTGGCCAGCCATAGTTGTTACCAGCTCTTACATTTTGCCAGTTCTGTAAGATTAGATTTGGTTGAAGGACATTGATTTCTTCACGCGAACCAGCACCGATTTCCCCTATCCAAAGGTCACCCGTTAGTCGGTCTTTAGTCATCCGGTGGGGAGCTCGGTGGCCGACGGTAAAGAATTCTTCGAAGTAAGAAGTGCCGTTTGTAAACCAGTCCGGATTGTCATTTGGAATGTAATACCCCACTCCTGTTACCTGATTGGTGGCCGTATTAACGGGAGTGTCACCGGGGTTGTAGAAGTCGTATTTGGGTAGAGCTGCCGTAGTGCTAATCTTGTAAGTGGGTGCATGACTAACACTGCCTCCCTGTTGATCGACATCGATGCGGATCACCCCTCCTTCGAAATTGGTTTGTACTTCTTGAGCAGTCGTACGCCGTGCCTGGTCGCCAATAGTCAAATAGAGAAAGCCATCGTCTCCAAAGGTCAACCCACCTCCACGATGCGTAGCATTGTATTGCGGAAGGTTAATCATCCGCAATTCAGAGTTTTTGTCAATGGTATAGTTTCCACTAGATTCATTGACTTCGTATCGCGCCAGCCTCATATAACTACCATACCATCGGCCATTGTTGGCACAACTGAAGCAAAAACCGTCACAGCCTCCATTTGGAGGGCCAAAACAATTGCCATTGTCGTCTCCTTTAGCGATGTAATAGAGGTACACATAATTTTTGGAAGGATTGTTTCCCCACTGTGGGTGAAAAGCCATACCGAGAAAGCCACCATCGTGAACGACGGCCGTTTCGTTGGTAAAATCGGCTGCCGTCGACTTATTGGCTACACTGGGATCACTGGCATCAAAATGCTCGATGAACCCAGCTCTGGAAGCGACAAACATGATGTTTTCACTGGGGTCGGGATGCATCGTTAAGACCAAAGGATCATTGAACGACAAATTGGGAAATGCTGGAACGACGCTCCATGTAACGTTGCCACCACTCGACGGAGTCCTATTGGGCAGATTATCATTTAGAAACTTTCCTATCGGCTCGGGCACGGTCAGCCCTGGTGTAACCGTAGTAACGGGTACTAATGCGGATAGCAAAAATACGGATAAGCCAATGGCCAGAACCCAACCTTTCTTACCGAAGTAGGTATTCTTAGTATTTGTCATAGGATTTGTCATTAGTCAACGTGTCCGTTATTCAAGTGCCGACCGGTAGAAACGATGCACTGGAACGTTAAAAATTAGAATTTGTAGCAATGGGGAAGCAGACTAGGCATTAGCTGGGATGAACGAACTACAAGATGGGGGGATAAGTGGTTAGTGAATCAAGATAAAGATGCACACTAAAAAACAATTGTGTCTGTGAAAATGGAATTAAAAGGTAGGTATTACGCCTCTCTTACAAAGTTAGCTATTCTTTTAAGTATTCCAAATCATCATATATCATAAAAAATCAGTTGAAGTTTACATTATATTTGGTCATCACTCCCAAATGATTTCGGTGATGTACCGAAACCGATCCCGAATTCACCTTCATTACCCCGAAATCAACTCCCGGCGAACCATCCAGATCGATCAGTGTCCCATCATTTCTGACGAAGCAGGCTCTTCGCGCAATGATGACACTTGGATTCGTTGCATCGTGAACCTGCACCAATACCCAATCCACAGCTCCATCGGGAATGGTGTCTACCTGTTCCAATCCAATAAAGTTCCATCTGGCGTTGGCAAAAGGCTGTAGCAATGGAATCATACCAGCGGAATGCAAATGGGTATTTAGGCCCGTCCCATTCCAAGGTCCCTGTAGATAAACTTTTGCGTTGATGGTCAGAGTCCTTGGATTGGGAATACTCCGGATGCTCACCTTTTCGAAAGAGGCCGTACTCACTGCTCCATCGTCGCGGGCGGTTAGGGCAAGTCCTAACAAGACCTCCGCCCCCATGACCAGTGTTTGACTGACACCGATCTGGGTCCAGGGTCCTTGCGAAGAATTGATAGAATAATAGGCCGAGAACTGATCTCCCGAGCGGACCAGGCGGATGAACTTTACGGCAGTCGTTCCACCTAACCAGCCGCCGGACCAGGCAACATTTCCTCCGGTTGCCGATCGCCATTCAAAACCGACTTTGTTGTCTGGTCGTTGCATGACGAGTGCCATGATGGCATCTGCGGTGTTTGAAGATCGGAACATAATGCCGGCTTTGGCCTCTAAGTTGGTATTGCTGACGCTATTGACCTTGGCAATAACTTCGCCATCACCAGCAAAAGAACGGTAGATATAATGAAATTCATCATTCGTATTCCAAATATCTGATCCCGATCCGGTCAGGGTATACCCCCCCTCCTGATGCGAAGCGGTTCCGGCAAGAGCAACGAGGCCAACATCGGAATTTTGGGTAAATATGCCCAGATTGGACACGGGGTCCTCCACCGTTATCAAATGATTGATTTGTTTGATACAAGTGCCGTTGTCGACGGTCAGCTCCACCGAATAGATTCCCGGGAAATGATAGGTATGAGTAATCACCACACCGGTTTTAGTCGTGCCGTCTCCAAGGTCCCAGGAGTGGGTCAGAGGCGCCTCTTCGGGATCATTGGACGCTGATGCATCAAACTTCACGGTCAGCGAAGCCGGACCAGAGACCAGGTTTTCGCTGTAGGCAGCTACCAGTCCGCAGCTTGGCGGTACAGATACCATTATATTTTTTTGTTCCAAATCGGTTAAATTTCCGTCACTGACGGTCAGAGTAGCTGTATAGTTACCACTTGCCGTATAAGTATGTACCATTAATGGGGGACCGTCGCTAAGCACCGTTCCATCACCAAAATCCCAGTTGTACGATAAATCATCTCCATCGGGATCATAAGAGCAGGAGCCATCAAAACTTACGAGCAATGGTGCCTGTCCGGATAAAGGAGTTACCATAAGGTCGGCGGTGGGCTCTTCATTTTCCAATACCTGAGGATTGCATACCAAATGATGGTTCGGTTCATTATTGGTGCCTCCGGTAAAACCGATATAGACTAGGTCGGTCCCACCAAAAACTTGTTGACGGATATCGCCTTGGTATTGGATCCGGGAGTTTCCATCCACAAATACCTCAAGCAGATGACTCGCTGGATCCCAAGTTACCTGGATGGCGTGATTCACCCCATCTTTCATATTTGCACAAAGGGCATCCATGCAGACCGGTACCGCGAGTTGATCCGAAAAATCGCCATTCTTATAAATGGCCACATGATCATTGGCGATGTCATGGGCACCGCCATCTTGTCGGGAGTCGAACTCAATTCCCAACATCGGTATTATTTCTGGAGCGCCCATAGTTCGACCATAATCACCGACGGAACTGGTACCTGCAGTCTGCAAAACCAACACGACTCCTTCCCCACCCTCCGTATAGTCGCCCAGTTCCAGAAAGAAATTGATCTTCAATCTCTTCGTCAGGTCCACTCGCTCGGGAAACCAGGCTGAACCCGCTTCAAAATTGGCAGCAGCAGTCAATTCATAACAGCCTCCGTCCAGAAGGGAGGCACTACCGTTGACCACTAGTACGTCATTACTAGCAGCAGGAGACAGATTATTGATCCAGTCAGAAATCACTTGAACCCCGACCGCATCTGCTACCTCTTTGGCAAGTGGAGGCATTCGGACCGCGGGATCCGTGGAATAAGCCCGAACATGTAAAATCGATTGTGCTGTACTTTGTGGGACGATCACTCTTGCTCCATTGATGTTTAAGGACTTCTTTACTGCTCCAGCTATGAGATTCTGTTGCTCCAGATCCGTAGTAAATCTGGCATCGAACGCCGCTTGATTTCCCGTTTCCGGTCGATGACAATAAGAACAATTGACATCGAGATAGGATCTGGCACGGTCTTCCAAAGAAGCTGTTAAGTCGTCCTTTGCTGAAAGGGCCGAAAAATCGCCAACATTTTCATCCGTTATGGCCTGATCAATTATTCCCAAATGACTTAAAGTTACCAGTTGATTGGCACTGATTCCCGTTTTGGGATAGGTGAAATGGCGGTTCAAATTGCGTGTCTTCGGCCCCAAGACAGATCCCACTGATCCCTGATGACAAACTTTGCACTCCGATTCACTGGGAAAAAGCCATTCCTGATTCTGTCCAAATACGTTGATCGTTTCGGTTTGGCCAGACGTCAGGAGATCAGCATCGGTCCCCGCCGAATTCCACTTATAGGTGAGGTAATACCAAATATCATCGTCTCCCAAGACTTCGAAACGAGTTTCGAGTCTGCGAATGACACCGGGGGCAGTCTCTATTTCAAAGTGCTTGATCAGGACCGTTCCATTGGGAAACTCCCATTCGCCATTAGCTGAAAAGACCACTTTCTCTTCCGATGTACTATGCATGCCAGCATTGTCTGAAGGGACTGCCAACCAACGGGATTTAATGGCACCATCCGACCAGAATGGCTCAATCAAGTCGTAGGGAATCACGCCTTCTGAAGGCGTTAGGTCAGTCAGGTCTTCGAATGCTCCCGTTTGTGATAGTTGAGCAGGTGGCGTACTTCCGATTCCCGACACTTGTAAAGTGTACAGGTTAACGGCATTTCCCAGTTTTCCCATGTAGAGCTCTCCATCGTGATCTTCACCGAAAGTGACCAATTGTCCCGGTGTGAAACTGGTCAGCACTTCGATGGCATCTTCCGGATAACCGGGCAAGGCATCAGCGATAATTTTCCCATTGACATCTGTTTTGAATGAAACGGCGAAGATCCGGTTCTGGCTATAGCCGCCGCAAATGTAACGGCCACCAATTTCGGAAGCCAGTTTACTTCCACGATATACATAGCCACCAATGATGGCATTGGCAGCCTTGTTGCCTCCGCGTTCGAAATGAACAACGGGGTCACAGGGGCCGATCTGGGCATTAACTCCCAGTGTCAAGGTCAAATTATCCGACCCGCATTCCGTGAAGTCTCCCTGTAGAAAACCTTCGAATAGTGGCCATCCATAATTGCTTCCCCCATTTAAGTTCTGCCAGTTTTGCAGTACCAAACCCGGTTGAATAACATTGATTTCTTCATGCGTGTCCGCCCCCACTTCACCAATCCAGAGATCTCCTGTTGTCTTGTCT
>JANQRV010000399.1 GCA_028284395.1 Saprospiraceae bacterium | reverse complement strand
GGGGCGAAAACGGCGGCTACCCATTCCTTCCAACAGCAATCCGCGACTGGCGTCCTGTCGGCCAACTTGAGGCTTCAGGGCATAGAAGTTGCCACCCACCCAAATATCGGCCTTGCCGTCATCCGTCAAATCATCGACGACGATGCCGAAAATCGGAGCGACCTGCGCCTCGATCGGTAGGGCTTCAAACATAAACTGGCCATTATCATTCCAGAGTATGCCACTGCGCAAATTCGTCACTTTGTACGGAATGGATTGTTGTCTTATTTCCGGCGGGAACAGGGATTCGTAGGTTTGTTTGGCAAAGTCTTCGTATTTGAGAATTTGTTTGCGCAAGTTGGGTAGTTGCTGGGTCAGGTCCGGTTTGGTAGCAAAGGGATAAGCCTTGTTGTCAAGTGGCGGATACCAGTTCAGGATGAATTCACTCTTACTGTTCTGATCGAAGTCATTGACAAACATGGTAATGGGTTGTTTTGGCGAAGCTTTGAACTTCGTGTTCAGTCCCCAATTACCAAGGACGAAGTCGACATCTCCGTCGCCGTCCAGATCGCCGCTTTCGACCCGGGTCCACCAGCCAATGGCATTGGCCACCGGTGTTGTTCGGGTCAGGGTGCCGCGGTCATTCCGAAAAACGTGTACATCCATCCACTCCCCGACTACGACCAGGTCCTGGTCCTGATCACCATCAATGTCCTCCCAGGCTGCATCGGTCACCATTCCGGCACCGGCGAGCGTTTCGGGAGTAGCATCCTGCCAACGACCCTGGTTGTTCACCAACAAAAAATTGCGGGAAGGCAATCCGTAGTTGCCCGGAACACAGCGGGCGCCGAGAAAGAGGTCTTGATCGCCATCATTGTCAAAATCGGCTACCTCCATGGTGGAGAAATTACCCACTACCTGCGGAATATTGGAGTTATCAACTTTAAAATTGCCGTTGCCATCATTTTCGTAGTAGCGCAGGATGAAGTATTTATTGCCCCGCTGGTATTCATTGCCTCCTGACCCTAACAGTAAATCCTCGTCGCCATCCTGGTCTACATCCAGAAATGCGCCGCAAGTGCTTTCAAAATCTTTCGTGCCCGTAAAATGTGGCGTGGGTTTGGCCTGAAAAGTACCATCGGCCGTTTGCACAAACAGCTTATCCTCGTCGCCGTGAGCGCCCAACAGTACGAAATCCGTCCGCCCATCCTTATTGACATCGCCGGGCACCAGGCGGGGTCCTTCTGTCGATAACATGGCCCAAAGCAAAATCTCGTGGTTGAAGTCGTTGTAGCGATTTTCCCGGTGTTCGCCGTTGCCGCGAATGACCTGCGACGTCACATCAGCAAATTTTGGAGGAGTGGTAGCCACAACCGGCTTGGCCTGGCCACCGGCGTTCGCATGGTCCAACAGCAACTCCTGATTTGCGCTGACATTGGTCAACACCTGTTCTTTGCGGTCGGGCCAGACCACCTCCAACCGGTCTACCCGCTTTGCGGCTCCCAGGCCAAAAACGAGAAAGGGCTCAATGCTGCTTTCAAACCCCCGGGTGTTGAAGTTTTGCAAAGTCTGGACCCCCTGATCGGTCGTGATCTTCACCAGTGCTCCAATCCCGTAAGGGTTCTGACCGTACCCCTTAAACTTGACTTTCAGGTATCGGTTGCCGGTCTTCTCCGCCTCATTGCGATAAATGAAAGCCGGCGTATTTACATTGTTTACCACTAGATCGAGATCGCCATCGTTGTCCAAATCGCCGTAGGCGGCACCATTGCTGAGCGACGGATCAGCCAATCCCAATTGGTCCGACTGGTTCACAAATCGCAATTGACGGCCGGTATTGACAAAGGCAAAATTCTTCTGCGGATTGGTAGGCATCTGTGACACCAAGGTGGAGATATCCATTTCAGCCCCCTGGTCCAACTTGCGGAAAATGTCATTATTGGCTAAGAAGTCCCGAAAATCCAGGTACATCAAATCCTTCTGAATGCCGTTGCTCACAAAGATGTCTTTCTTCCCATCATTCTCAAAATCAAAAATGAGGGCACCCCAACTCCAATCCGTCGCCGCAACACCCGAAAGCATGGCCACCTCTTGAAATTGACCGGTGCCATCATTCAAATGCAGACAATTTTGGCCAATCTGATAGTGATAGTTAGCGCGATACTTGGTGTCTTCGAAGTGATAGGGATCAAACTGGGTCATAGCTTTCAGGCGATAGTTGTCGGCTGCCAGCATATCGGTCGAGATGATCTCCGGATGACCGTCGTTGTTGATGTCTGCAATGTCGCCCCCCATACTGGAAATGGAACAGAAGTTAAACCGGTCGATCAATTCTTCCGAAAAGGTACCATCCCCCTGATTGATGTAGAGGTAATCACGTTCCCAAAAGTCATTGCTGACATAGATATCGGGATAGAAATCGTGGTTGACGTCGCCGATGCAAGTCCCCAGGCCAAAGCCAATCTGACTACTGTAAATCCCTGCCTGCAGGGTGACATCGGTAAACCGACCGCCATCATTGCGGTAGAGTTTGTCGCCTGCCAGTTCGTCCGGTTCATCCCGCATACTCCGGAACAATTCGATTTTACTGGGGTCCCTAAAACTGTTATTCAACAAATAGCAATCCAGGTCGCCATCCGCATCGTAATCGAAAAATGCCGCCTGGGTTGAAAACCCCTTATTATTCAATCCAAAGTCGGCCGCTTTTTCCGTAAATGTGCCGTCACCATTGTTGATAAAGAGTTCGTTTTCCTTATTGTCTCCTTCGATGTCTCCGGAGTTGCTGACGTAAATGTCCAATCGCCCGTCGCCATCTACATCCGCCATCGTGACACCGGTACTCCAGGCCTTGGTACCCGCCACACCGGCCTGCTCGGTAACGTCTTCAAATACAAAATCCCCCTTGTTCAGATAGAGTTTATTCCCCTGCAGATTTGCGGTAAAATAGAGGTCGGACAAACCATCTCCATTGACATCGCCGATGGCCACTCCCCCGCCATTGTAATAATTGCGATAGGTCAATACATTAAAATCATTGCGATCGGCCACCTCATTATTGAAAGACACTCCGGTCGTGCCGGCATCCAGCAACTGAAAAAAAGTTTGGGATGTTTTTGGGGTATCATCCGAGGAGGAAGAATCCTCCGAGCAACTGGCGAGCAAAACGATCAACAGCAAAAAATGATATGGTCGGGTATACATGATTCTATTTCTTATTTCTGAACAAGACGATTCAATCGAAGGGAACCGAACGAAGTTAGCCGATTCAGGCAATTTTACAAAGGAAACACCCCTTTTCCGGAAGCGCCCATATACTGTCCCCATTTCGGTTCTTTACGGACTTTAATGTGTGAGCTGATCCGCCGGACCCGCATACCGAGGAACATAGAAAAACCTTTTTTGGTATTGATGTACTGACAATAAACCAGATCGAGGTAACCATCGTTGTCCAGGTCGCCGATCCAGGGTGTCGAATAGATGTTTTTAAAATCAGCGGAATGATCGATTGTCTGCAAGCGGGACTGATGAATATCCAGGGCCACCAGTTGGTTGACGATCTTCCCAGGAGCGGGATTATCTTCGGAAAAAGGCTCTTGGCAGTCGTACTCATTCCGACTAAAAATGGCCTCGTCGTAACCGTCGTAATTCAAATCATACACCACGGGCGATGAAAGCTCGAAACAACTGGAGGAGTCCGTATAAATCACCTCCCCGTTCTCACCATCCAATACCAGCTTTTTTGTTCTGGTATATTTCGGCCACTTCCCCTGGCAAAGGACAACCATCGCATCCGGTATTTTGCCCCGGTTAAAAAACCCGATGGCCGGAGCATTGCTCGATTCCATTCCCGGATTGAATTGCTGCCAAAGTACTTTTTGATCCTGGCCGTCAATGGCGGTCACGCTCCCTGCATGCGACACCGCAATGACATCGTAATACCGATCGCCATTAAGGTCGGCCAGTGCCGGTGGTGCAATAAAGCCGTGACCTTCTTCCGAGGCAATCACTTTGGCATTGACCAGATTCCGGTTCATCAAATCCTGCAGCGTAGCCAAATAAAGCCGGCCGGAGAGGGTCTCTCCACCGGTACCAAAGAGAATGGACGGCGATTCCTGGCCGGGTTGTCGGAAGCAAAGGGGCGACATGTATGATTCCTGTCCATCGGGCATGGTGTCGGCCGCAATGACGTTGCCCGTCTTGGTGTTCAACACCATCAAGACACCGGGATAGCGATCTTTCGTCGAATCCGGTGCCGCATTCCAATTGCCTCCATTGACGGTCAGCAGGTCCGATAAGCCATCTCCGTCCTGGTCGGGCACCAGGGTGCTATTGTAGAAATTATAGCGTGCATATTGCAAAATAGGATCTTCGGCATACCGGTATTCATAGGACCAGATGACGGTTCCCGTTCGGCCATCCAAGGCCTTCAGATTGTGTCTTCTCCCGCCGATGAATACATCCGGAACACCGTCTGCATTGACATCCAGAAAAGTGGCCGAACCGACCATTTGCGCATCGGCTTTTTGGGTCCACAAGATTTCTCCCGTCCGGCCATCCAGAGCAAAAACTCCTTGGTCAACATCCGCCAACTCCGCTTTGCCGGCACCCATCACTATGTCCAATACCCCATCGGAATTGAGGTCGGCGGCCCGGGGCGAAGATTGGGAACCAATTTGGAAAAGAGCCCGATCCCAGGCCAATTCGGTTTGTTTGTCCTCACAGTTTTGCAGTAAGATCAGGGCCGAGATCCACAGGCCCCATCGTGTAGTCAATCTTCTTCTCATTCCAACTTTTATTGATCCGTAAAAGTAACAAACAGAAGCGGCGCTGAAAAGGATCAGCGCCGCTAAAGTAGTTCTTTCTAGTAAAGACAGGACGGGACTAATTCACATCCCACCAAACTCTTGTCTTCACATCATCGGGTTGAGTACCCTGAGCCGCCGCATTGGGGTTCAGAGAAAGCTCCACCACATCGTATTCAATTCTGCGGAAAATGGTACCGCCGGAAACATTACCCGGGTAGTTGACCGGAGTCAACTCGGGGAAACCGGTTCTCCGCCAGTTACTGTATGCTTCAAACCACTGCATAAAGTTAGAAGCCCAGTGTTGCTCTCCAATCATTTTCAGACTACCGTCGAATGGATTGGCAGCGAGGTAGGCATCTACTTCCTCATCGGTTACGACAAACGAAGGATCAAAGATGGTGTACTGTTGCATGGCGGCGCGCACGCCG
>JANQRV010000380.1 GCA_028284395.1 Saprospiraceae bacterium | reverse complement strand
ATCGTACTTACACGGTTTTAAGGGAAAAATTGGGTATAGCCTGCCACATTTGATCTCTCATATCTTTGGCTTCCTTAAGCGCTACTTTGCCCTTGTTCGTTACCGTGTAATAGCGCTTTCGCCGTCCTCCCCGGATGGCACTGGCACCCCCCATCTCTGAGGCGATAAAGCCCTTTTCCTGCAATCTCGTCAGGGCAGTATGCAAGGCTCCTCTACTGCAGTCCCGATTCAGCCGTATTTTCAATTCTTTCTGTATCGTCACACCGTAAGCATTATCATCCAGGACCAGTATGGCCAGCATAACGATTTCCTGAAATTCTCCAATATAAGGGTTGCCCTGCATCGGTAAATTATTTGATTCTTAATCGAAGACCTTATAAAGGTAACATTTTAAAATCAATAAGTAAAGGAAATGGAAACCGACCTTGAAATCAGATGATATCTATGGTCGCCGCACCTCGATAATACGGAACAAACCCGCCGGGACATTGACGGTAAGAGAGGAATTCGAGAAATTCAATGATTCTCCACTAAGCAGGTCTTTAGCCGAGAACCGGCCTTCCAATTGAACATCGACCTGCACCTTCCGATCCGCCGGATCAAGCCAGCCCGGATCGACGAGAAAAAGCCGATATTGGTCTTTATCGGTGCGGAGAGTTTGCAAAAAAGCATGTCCACGCACTCTAAAGGGCAATTTGGCCGCTGCCCTTTCAAACTGTGTTTCCAGGAACTGCGCTGCTTGCAATCCGGTGTACTTCGGACCGTCACCTTGCCATACCGAGAGACCGTCCGTGTGTATCCACTCCGAGATATTGGCCACATCATTGGTGTCGACGTGTTCCGGAACGAAAGCCACCAATCCGTATGGTGTGGCGGGGATCTGGTAACCAAATTGTCGTTGCTTTCCGAAGATCACCTTTTGAAAAGCATGGTCTGGCGTATTGGTCATACCCCACAAATTACCATTGTGTGGAAAAACCGCTTGGTGCATTTCTGCTTCTTCCACCCATTTTTCCGGTGCGTGACCGTTGTGGGCATCGGTCAGCCAATTTTCCGGCGGGCGGTGTACAATAACGCCCAACGGAGAATAACCCAGGGCGTCTTCGCGCCGGGGTGAAAAGACCAATCCCTTGCCGAGCAAGTGATAGAAGATCTCCGTACTTTCTTGTCCGGTAGTGGTAAAAAACAGTGAATCCGGTGTTTGGAACACATCCTTTATTCGCGAATTACTATAGGTCATGCCCAGAGTGGTATGCGCTACCAGCAAGCGCAGAAAGGGATGACCGGTGCGGGGATACTCCCATTGCTGAAAGCGATTGAAAGAAAAGAGGTCGCGGTGGATGGATACATCATTGCCGGCAATCAGACCCGCCTGCCAAAGTCCCGCCCGACCCATCAGGTTCATCTCGGGCGTCCGGCTATTGGAATCTTCGGTCGCTGCCACGATCACTTTTCTGCTTTCACCGGCAAAAATGGCGTCGTAGACCGTAGATATCGAAGGAGTCGACATCCACCAGATGCCTTTGTTTTTGGTCATGCATATTTTGTAACCATACCGCCGACAAAGCTCCGTCAGCGGCCCGAAATAGTGTTCAAAATACTCGGGTATAAGTTCTATCTGTTCGTCTTCAGCCGTGCGGAAACCCAGACAATAATTGGGAGCAAGTTGTAGTATTTTTTCCGCCGTTTCCAAAGTGATAAAGGGCGTGCAGGAATGGCCGATGTAAAAAATCGTAGGGATTTTATTGGCTTCAATCCAGCGGGCCATTTCCAGGATTTTTTCGACCGGCATGGTTCCGTTGATGCCGTCGAGCTTGTAGCGCCGGAGATTCCAGGGCTCACCATTGGGTTTCAAAGGCGGCTGGTCTTCGATCACTTTGAGGTTCTTGATGATGCGCAGGTTGTCATAGGGGAATCGTTCTTTGAACCAATGGATTTGCTGGTGGTATTGGTCCAGCCATTCCGGAGTATTCTCGAGCGAGAAAAACCCCATAATCACATCGTATTTTTGCTCGGATGGCCGGTCCGGCTGATAAGCAGCCACTTGCTTGGCCAATCGCCTGGTATTATTTTTGATCGTGCGAATGCTACCGCGATAGGATATCTGCCTGAAATGTTTGGCCCAGTTCTCATTTAGTCCGAGCTGATAAATTAGATCATCGCCGTTCGGACTGGAAGATAAATGCAGCTTCTGGCCCCAAAGATAATAATCAGCAAAACCGACCGCACAGTTTTGGGAACCGAGTAGTTGCCCCCGGTGGTTCCAGATCCGCAGCAATCCGCCGGCAATGGCCAGGATCTCTTTGCCGGGATATTCGGCGAAGACATCTGCTGTCTCCACAAATGCCGTAGAGTAAAACTCCGTAGGTTCTCCATCGACGAGCTCGAAAAACGGTACGTGATCCGATATCCACAATGGGTTGAGCTCGGTGTCAAAGACCGCTACCGCCTGTTTGTTGAAGAAAGTATCACCACCAATGATCTCGCAATGGCCATCGCCATCTAGATCGTCGATGCGAAGAGAAAAGGGATAGAACTTACCCCGGGGGTTTTCCCAATTGACGTATTTTTCCGGAACCAGAAAATCCTTGCGCAAGGCGACCGACAATTGACCACTTTGGAGGTTCATAACCGAACCCGTCACCCGGTTTTCTACTACCAATACTTCATCGTACTGATCTTCATCGAGGTTTCCGGCGGCAATTCGAAATACCAAACGCTGTACCGGATCGCTTTTCGCCAATAATTTTCCATGAGCATCGACTACATAAACGTGGCGATCGATCCCACCAAAAGCCACCTCCCATTGTTTGTCGCCGTCGAAGTCGCCGGCGTCTAAAGTGTACAGCGGTTTATCGACCTTAAATTCAAACCGAACTTGACCACTCTGATCCAATACTTTCAATGCTCCTCCGGCATTGACGAAAAGGATTTCTAACTGACCGTCCCGATCCAAATCCGCAGTTTTCAGATCCATGATGAAAGATTCGGAACGGTGAATCCACTCGGTTTTACCACTCGTACCGTCAAAGATGCCCACCGCCCCGCTGTAGCTGCCAACGGCCGATTGGTGTCCGTTGTTATCCAAAGGCTCAATGTGCCAGACATTCTCACCGATCTCGAAATAGCGGACGGGGTCTTGGGCATACAAAAGGGTTGTACAGACACAGCATAACAATCCAACGGACAGTAATTTCATAGTGGGATTCTTTTTTTACGTTCTCTAATTTAAAGAAACTGCACCAAAACCTTTTTAACTACCGAACCACTACTGCCACGCATTTCCAAAAAGTAGATCCCCGCCGGTAAATCATCGAGCGGTATTGACGGCCGACTTGGCCCTCGTCGAACCACTTGCCCATGAAGACTAACAAAGCGGTAGGCATCAAATTGTTGCCAGCCGGAAATGTTGATGACTTCCCCGCGCCCTACCGGATTTGGGTATACCTCCAGGCTTTCTTCCACTGTCTTCGACTCCGTACTTGTTGTAATGTCAAATGCTTCCACGCCAAACCAGAGACTATTCGATTGCAGTTGGTCGAGGCGGAGATCAAATTGGGCAGGACCGGAAGGGTAGACCGTAAATCCGTCGTCGGTTTTTCCCGTGGGGTCCAGGGGATAAATGCGAAGGGAGTCGGCAGCGATCTTCAAACGAATATCGATGTCCAGAGCCTGGACTTCCGTCGGTGCATTGCCCCAGTTGTTCCCGACTGTATTAGTGCCGTTCCAAATCATGTTTTGATTTTGGAAGCGAGAGGTCAGTGCAATGATCGATCGGGAAGCGGATGCCAAGGGCTGGTCCGTAAGAGATAGCCAGGTGATAACACCGTGCTTCTCACCGCGCAAAATCTCCATTTGACTGCCGGATTCCGACGGGGCGTTGTCCAATCGGCCGGCAATGCTCTCGATTTTTGGGGTTTGTAGGGTAAAGACTTGCCGGTCAGGGTGGAAAGTGAGTTCTCCGGTCGTGGTTTTGTAAGGCGGCCCGACCAGAGATTGTTCCGGCAAGCGCTCCCGGTCACCGTCGAAACCGTCGATGCGAATGCTGTTGGTCAAAGCCAGGTTTTGGTCGTAGGGATGGTATTTTCCCCACCGACCGTTGTTGTCGTTTTCCGGAATGTTGCGGTACACAAAATCCGGACTATAGGTGGCCGTAAGCGGTGCGGGATCCTCTGCAATCAACCCATTTTGGTAGGCATAGGAAAACAGCGGGAAAAGTGCCATGACCGGCGTATTGCGGTGCAGAGCGAAATAGCGATCCTGGCGATCGTCTTCCCAATCGAGATAGTCACCATCCTTATAGCTGAAAAACATAAAGCCGTCGACGCCATGAAAGGCACCGTATCCGGCGAGTATCGGCACCATTTCCGCTTGATAGATATTCGGTTGAGCATGATTGTACTCACTAATTGTAAAAGGCTTGTCTTGTACTTGGTAGCCGCCGAAAATGGCCGGTACCGTTCCGAGAAAGTCGTCGGCCAACATGGAATTATTGTTGATGTTCCAGTCCGTATTCGACCACGGCTGATTCGGGAAACGAGGATGATCCCAGTAGGCATGATCGTCGATGTAGTCGACATCTGCATGGGTAAAAGGCTCGTGAATACCGCCTAGCGCATTGGAGCCGGTAATGGGAACGCGGACGCCGAGCTCCGTACTCAGATAGTGATACATCTCCCGGTAATAGTCTGTCTGCAGCGTCAGATAAAACTCCGCTTGATCGGCCATTCGTTGCGGATGGAAACCGAGGCGCTCGGAATACTTGAGACGACGAATGTTTCCCGCATCGATCGATTCACCGGGCAGTAAACCCCGGCTACGCCCGGACGTCAGGTTGACGTCGTCAATCCAGTAGGTGCCGGGTTCCAATC
This sequence comes from Saprospiraceae bacterium, assembly GCA_028284395.1. Taxonomy (GTDB): domain Bacteria; phylum Bacteroidota; class Bacteroidia; order Chitinophagales; family Saprospiraceae; genus JANQRV01. Next base: position 1,126 of record JANQRV010000380.1, on the reverse strand, counting down.
CCATCTGGATGGTGACGCGACCGAGGTTAGCGGTGGTTTCCGGAGCGCGGAAAGTGAAGTTGTACTCCTGCCAATCGGTCGATAGCGTGAAGCGAGTCCCTCCGTACCATGTCCAAGGACTGGCATTGCGCATGGCTCCGGCCGACAGTGTTTGTTGTCCGCTGGCTCTGGCGTAGAAGCGGACCACGTAGACAGAATCCTGTTGCAGAGCGGCGCCTCCCTGCTGAAACTGGATGTGCCACGCAGTTCCCGTGGCGCGACTCACGGTGATTTCCGCGGCGTACTGACCTCGATAAGGATTTGTTTGGCTAGCCTGGACCGTGGCCTGCGCGGATTGATGTTCTTCGAGGCGCCATTCCTGCAACAGGTCTCCACTTTCAAAGCCGCCGTCGCGAATTAAATTATTACCCGTTCCACCGGAGGCGTTACCCCAGGCTACCTGGAGTGCCGATTGTGACGAATACTTATCGCGCAGAAACTGTTGCCAGCGGACATCGAGCGAGTCAGCATGTCGGCTGAGGAGGCGGCCTCCTTCTACCAAGGGCTGAAGCCAATCGCTCCGCCAATAACCGTAAATGGTATTTTCGTTGGTAATCTCTACCATCGCTACGACGGGATCCTCGACGAGTTTCAGACCGGTGTAGGGGTTCACAGTGGTCAGCAATTGCCGGGCGTATTGTTTTTGCAGGTCAATCAATTGTCGATCGAACATGGTGACTACCTTGCCGAAGTCGGGAATAGAGTCGGCATGAAGTACGCCATCTCCCTCCGTGAAGGTACGACTAACGTGCAAATTCATATTGGCATAAACCCCTTCCTGCTTCATGGCCGCTAGGAAACCGAACAGGCGGTCGAGCGTAATGGGATTTAGGGAAGTCGTACGTCCGTTTTGATTAAAAATACTATTTTGGTTATCGGACCAGGGATTGTCGAGGTGATGAAACCGGACGAGATTAATGCCCATTTTTCGCATGCGCCCGGCAATGAGGGGAGCATCCACTACGGTTGGGAAACATCCTCCGGTGGTTACATTCACCCCCCAAAATCGAATCGGAAGATCGCCGTCCACAAAATTGCCATCGGGGCCGGTCGTAATGAAATTGGTAATCTCCCGCTTTTCAAAATG
>JANQRV010000373.1 GCA_028284395.1 Saprospiraceae bacterium | reverse complement strand
CCCTGGTAGAAAAAGTCAAAACAGAATTTGGTAAGATTGATATTCTATTCGTAAATGCCGGCATTTTTACCCCGGCGCCGGTAGGTCAAATCACTGAAGAAGTATTTGATAGTCAAATGGACATCAATTTCAAAGGAGCGGTTTTCACCGTCGAAAAATTCCTTCCAATTCTAAATGACGGAGGTTCCATCGTCAATCTGTCCTCGGTCAACGCCTATACCGGAATGCCCAACACCGCTATTTATGCAGCCTCCAAAGCGGCCATGAACTCTTATACAAGAACCGCTGCAACAGAATTGGCACCCAGAAAAATCAGAGTAAATGCAGTGAACCCCGGTCCGGTCTATACTCCCATATTCGGAAAGACAGGTCTGCCGGAAGAACAACTGAGCGGTTTTGCCGAAGCCATGCAAAATCGGGTCCCTTTAAAGCGTTTTGGTCAACCGGATGAAATTGCCAGCCTGGTAGCTTTTCTGGTATCGGATGAAGCTTCTTTCATTACCGGAGGAGAGTATAATATAGATGGGGGAATCAATGTCAATCCATTATTGAGCTAACAATTTCAGATTGAGCTCGTTATTTTATTTGTGGAAATGATTAATTTGTTTCCACAAATCTTTTTGTTATGCCGAGAGTGAAGTTGTTCGACGAAAAACAGGTCCTTGAGAAAGCCATGGAACTCTTTTGGAAAAAGGGTTACAATGCTACTTCTATTCAAGATTTGGTAAATCACCTGGGAATCAATCGTGCTAGCCTATACGATACCTATGGCGGCAAAAGGCCTCTCTTTGATCGAGCTTTTGCCCATTATCGTCAAACCAATACTGTTCGAATCACGAATTTTCTTGAACAAGAAAAAGATATTAGAGAAGGACTTCGAAAGTTTTTCTCAATGGTTGGTCAACAAACGGTTTCAGATTGTGATAAAAAAGGTTGTTTTGTAGTAAACACAACTACCGAACTCATTCCCGGTGATCAGGATATTAGTGATGTTCTACAGAAAAACAAATCCGCTTTTGTAGAAATGTTTCACAACTTTCTCTTGAAAGGAGAAAGGGAAGGGCAAATTGCAAAAGGTAAAGAACTCAAAACCATTGCCGATCTTTTGTTTACCTATTATAACGGGCTACAAGTCGTTTCAAAAATTGACCCGGACCCGGAAAAAATCTCCAATGCCGTAGACCAACTACTTGCTCTTTTGGAGTAACCCTCGATTGGATTTCTTACTCATATTTACGGAATTACTTGCTATACGGCCCCTTACCTCCGTTCCGTACGGGGATGACACCTATAACCGCACTCCTTTGATGCAGCTCTTTGGAAAAACAAACAAAGTAATGATCATTTCTTTGCCTCGAAGACCTACTGAAAGATCAAACACGACAAAGAAGCAGCACTTAGCCGATTGGATGTATGGCAAGGCCAAATCATTTTGGAGTAGAGACCGTAATCCAGATAGGACAACATAATGGTTCCATATCTCATTAAAACTACCAATCGACTTACAAACGCCGAACCGTTTTATAAAAAAAAATCAAAAACAATTTGTGTTTTTAAAACAATTGCTGTATTTTTGTTTTATATTAAAACAGAAATAACATGGATTTACAAATACTAGTCAGTCAAAAAGGTACCCGTGTAGTCACCGCTACCAACTTGCATTTTGTCCTTGGCTTACCCGATCATCATTATGCTGGAAATGTCAAGAAATGGACTGCTGATGTCTATGAGTTTAAAGATGGGATCCGCCGGGCTACCCCCCTAAAGGATTTTGCCCGTCGTCAAATCAAAGACAACAATATTTTAAAGGATTACTATCTGTCATTGGAATTTGCGAAGCTAATCACACTAAAAACAAATAGTAAATCAAAACTGAAATGGGCACAGTGGCTTCAAGGACAGGATGAAGACAATCGCTCCGACAACCTAGTCACTAAGGAAGAAGCTGCCACAGCTATTGAATTGGCAAAAGCCATGAGTCTGGTATCTTACCAAGAAACCTGCGAAAGGCAACATTTAAAAGTTTATGAATCCAGGAATGGGGGAAGTGCTGCCAACTGGTGGAAACACCGCGCTCAGATTCTTGGTTATTCCGCAGAAAACCTGCGCAACAAAATGGACGCTGCCGGTAAAGAGCATAAAGGTAAATCAACACGGGACATTCTAAAACAAATCGACCGCTACGAACTAATTAGAACCGCCGTTATAGATATGTACATGGCACTCGGTAAAAATGAACACTACGCCAAGAAAATGGGAGACCTGGCCAAAACCATGGCCAAGAAATTGAAAATTCAAATTAACGACCAAAAAGAGAAAACAGAATTATTGCAACCTTTGGTCAATTCTCACTTATTGAATAAAATATTAGAGCGCGATCAATTACAGATTGCCAAGCGTGCCTAATGTAAATGGGGATATGGCCTTCACACCATACCCCCATTTTTCATTGTTCTTTTCTCTTTCATTACTGAGCCGTCCGAATTGTAGTAGTCTCCTGAATCCAGCATCCCACCCGAAAACGATCTCCAGCTTTCAAATTTCTTTGAAAAACGTCTTCTTTGGAAGGCATGTATTTGCTGTAGCGCGCGATCCACTTGTTCGCCTCCGCTGCAGCTGCTGGATCAACTCGTTTTGCACGATTCCACATATCCACTGCCGGCCAAACCACTACTTGGCTATCCCATCCTCTACCTGGACCACAAAGCGGACCACTTGATGCATACAACCTCCCAATCAGAATGTATGGTTCTCCCCAACTGGTATTGTATTCCGCTGCTTTTCTGGCAAATTGTCTCGCCTTGGGAAAGTTCTTCAGATGTGCATCGTAAATTTTAGCAATGATCAGGGTATAAGTCCCTTTTTTTACGGAGTCTTCTTCTTCATCTACTGCTTTTTGAAACAAATCAATGGCATCCTGGTATTTTGCTTCTTTTAGGGCGTCGTAGGCCAATCGGAGCGGGCCGACTTCGACGCAATGCGTATTCCCTGCCTTGATCAAGGTCTGAAATCGATCTTCCATTTCATCGCATTGCCCCCATTTCAATCTACTGAATACAGTTCGGATCTGATCACAATCTTCCGGGTTTTCAGAAAATTCCCGGTAATATTTTGCCATATAGTACTCACAATCGTAAAAGCCGCGAACGGTTTCAAAAGACTCTAATCGTACGGGAGCGTATTCCTCAATTATTTTCCAACGTTCACACGCACGACCTTCACATTTCTCTTTTGCATTGGCAATGATTTCCCTGATCTTCAATTGGTATTTCTGAGCTTCTTCCGTTGATATTTTTTCTTCATATTGCATTTCCACCAATAGGGCAGTAAACGGATTAATGACGAAGTCCTGCGTATCCAATCCATCTTCGTCGATCGATGCTTTAAACATTTGGTAGATCTCCTCGCGATTGGCTCGATTACGGTACTTATAATATAAGTCGAAAGCCTTTCTACCGGCAATGTAACCTCCTTGTTTGTAACACTGATCAATCTCGTCGTACAGTTCGAATATTCGATCAATATATTGATTGATTTCTGTAGAATCTTTGGTGGTAGTGATAAAATGTTGATAAAACCTAATCCCGTCGGCATAGACCGTATTTCTTTGCCCATCTGCAGCCGGAGCTACATTATATACCTTCTCCCAGTAAGAAAATGCTTGGTCCCAGTCCCTAGCTTTCAGAAAATCCCGATACAGTACATAATCAGTAGAAGTTTGATCCGGATTGGGAGCATCTTTAAATTTGGGGCAAGGGCTTAGTTCCTCTTCGGGAACATCCGGTTTCGTGACAGTACTTGTCGGCTCTTCCGGAGCTTTTTGAATCTCTTCCGTGGTCTTGGTAGGGCAACCAAATAGCAAAAATGCTGTGGTCAGTAACAGGGTAAAGCTTTTCAGGTTCATATGCCTTTGATTTTATATAAAAAAGAGCTTCGTCCTCGGAGAAGACAAAGCTCTTTGAAGTATATGAAGATTGTTAGGTTTTCCAAGATTTAGTGGAATGCAAAACCAATACGGTCATCACATTCCAAAATCAAGATTTGAATCTGATGGTAACCGTTTCTCCAATCCCGCAACCACATTGGACCTTGTCACCAGGACTTACTTTACGCATAAAGCCTTCCTCGCGGTCAGGGAGTGCACTACTATACTGCCCGATGCGCTTATTGGCATCAGCAGAAACTTCGCCATCAATTGATTTGGCGTAATTGTATTTAGCAAGGGCCGCTAAAATAGCCAATCTCTTATCCCAGTCTTCTTTACAGCCAGTACTCATTTTAGCATAAATATCTCCCAACAGAATGTATGGTTTACCCCATCCTGGCTTAGCGCTCGCTGCTTTCTTGATATTTTGCCGAGCATTGCCATATTGACGAACTTGCCAGGTCTGAATGAAGGCCATACTATAGTAGATCTGAGCCAGTGCTTCTCCTTCCTGCTCTCCAGAAGCCACGCATTCTTGATATCGAGCCAATGCTTCTTCGTACTTTCCTTCTTTTTGCAATTGAGTAGCGTCGTAGCAAGGACTGTTCTTTCTACGCTCTGCCTCCAGGCCGGCATTGATTTCTGCTGCCAACGTTTCGTAAGTTGTTTTCAACTCTTGTAATGCCGGGTCAGCTTCGTCACAACCTTGTTGTCTAAGCTTATTGAAGATATATTTAACGGTTTCGAGGTCATCTTTCTTTTCCGCAAATTCAGGCAACAGCTTATCTTTGAAATAATCACAATCGAAAATCTCATCTTCTATCTTTCTAAATTCAGACTTCATGATACTTTTACCCTGCTCATAATATTTGCCATAGGTCTTGTTGTTGGCAATATTGTGATCCGCAATCGCTTCCAATTCCAGGTATAAATCACGAGCTTCTTCCTTAGTAATTTTCTCTTTTTGATAAAAGTAGACCGCTACCTTGGAAAGTGGATCAAAAACCAAGTATTCGGTATTCTTCTTACCAGCGGCCAGTGCTTTTTTGAAAGTGTCGTAAGTCGACATCCGATAACCGTGAACCGGAGCATAAAACATGTCAAAAGCTTTACGGCCAAGCATAATTGCTTCGTTCTTATAACATTCAATTTGTTCGTCGTACAACCTAAAGATGATGTCGTAGTATTCTTTCTTTTTGGCTTCGTCTGTTTCTTTCTTTAGTAGTGCTTGATAAAACTTGCGGCCATCGGAATAGTGAGAAGGGCGCTGACCGTCTGCTGCAGGTGCAATATTGTAGGCTTTTTGCCAGTTGTCAAAGCCATGCTTGAAATTCTCGTCGCTCAATTTAACAAGGTCATCAACTTGTTTCCCCCTAACAACATCGCGATATAGAGAATGAGCTGCTTCAGCAGCATCTTTTTCCGGAGAGTCCATCCAATTCTTGCATTGTGCCATAGTATCGTTCAATGCAAAGCCCAGAAAAAATGTCAACAAAAAAATGTTCAATAAAAACTTCATGATTAATTAAATTTTCGTTTCAAGAACCATTGATTATCGTTTAAGGTAAACCCAAAGTTAATCTTCAGATAATTTTCTTTCAGCCCTTCACTTACACCTAAACGGCTGTATTCCAAAGCGATGTTGAAAAACGAGATCCTCTGTCGAGGCAAGATAATGGGAAAACCGATTCCCGCCGTAACTCCAAACTCATTTAACTGTTCTCCATCAAAAGTACGGTAATCATCCCCAAAAAACACGCCAAATCGATATCGAACCCGTTCAAAATAGCTATCAATAGAAAAAATGTCTGGAATAAACTCGATCCCGGCCGAAACCCTTGTCGCATCTAGAAAGTTTTCCGGCTGGGCTTCATTCTCATATCGACTCCAGTTCGTCGAACGAACATCTACGCCAACCCGAAATTTATTCAAATTTTCGAAGACGACTCCCAACCCCAGTTCCGAGGGCAAAACCCCGGGTGCTTCGACTTCATTTTTGAAATCTAATGTATCGATACGAGCGTAATCGATATTATTACCTAGAGTCAAGCTAGTAGAAATAGTATTGAAAGAATGACTGCTGTTTCCGTAAGCACCAAATATCAAGCGCTTTGCACCAGGAACCAACTCTCCTTTGTCATTCAACTCTTTGAAGATCAAAGTATACTGCAATCCCGCATTCCATATGAAGCCCCCAACGCTAATATCCTCGGTCACATCAATGTCGTAAGCCGCCTGTAGATTATCAAATTGTATCTTCCGATTATCGGTCAATTTACCAAATTGATAACCAATGCTCAATCCAACGGAAAATTCCTTGTATTTAATAGAATTTCCCCATAAGAAGCGATAAGTACCACCATTTCCCTTCAATACATTTGTTATACTACCTACCTGCGCATCAACGGATTGATCTTCCACATTGTAACCGGTAAGACTGTATGGCGTGAGAGATAAGCTCATTCCCAGCGACCAAGGCGAGGTCGATTTATCTAAAGCCTTGTTGATAGGGTTCTTCAAGGGAAAACCCAGGGCTAGATATTTCAAGTTTCCAGTCCAAAGATTATCCGAATTATCATCAACTGTAAGAGTCGTCCGTTGTGCATAAAGCCCCACTTCAAAAGCCGTCGACTGCAATGAACTGAGGGAAGCAGGATTGACCAGATTTAAATGAAAGGGATCGTTATAGGCGGCAGATAACCCGCCCATCCCAGCAGCAGCAATGTAATATTGTTCAAATACATTTCCGAGACCAAACCTTGAATAGGGTGAATTTATCTTTGGGAAAATCTGCTCACTCTGAGCAAATAAGCCATGCCCCCCCATAAGCAGGGTTATCAAGAACAGAATCTTTCTAATTGAGTAGGCTGACATTATGATTTAAGATTTTATTCAGTCCTATCAAGACTAAATTTTGATTCACAAATATCTCGTTTTTCAATTTTTTTGCAAAAAAAATAGCATCTCCCCCTGTTAAAATAACATTTGGCTGCTGGTATTCTTCACAAAATCGACGGATGTATACTTCCATTTCAAACTTAATCCCGTCCTGGACACCAAGTTGCATGGCGGATGCAGTACTCTTTCCAATGGTTGCTTCTACAATTTCCACATCCAGCAATGGAAGTCTCTTTGTGAAAGTATGCATAGCTTCTAACCGCATTTTCATTCCAGGAGAAATATTTCCTCCCAAATAGGCTCCCTCCGAACTGAGAAAGTCGTATGTGATACAGGTCCCAGCGTCTATTGTTAGTACATCTGCTCCCGGAAAGAGACTGAATGCACCAACTACAGCGGCCAAACGGTCTTTGCCCAATGTCTTTGGTGTCTCATAAAGGTTCTGAATGGGCAAAGGAGTCTGTTCGCTTAATAGCACACAATGGTACTTTTTCTGTAGATGGGTTGTAAATTCGTTTTGTAGGGATCGGGCTACATTAGATATGATGAGATTTTCGGCATTATGGTTGGTCAGGAAGTCAAATATATCCTTACTTCTCCAATCTGACAACACTTTTTTTTCCAACAGTTGCTCCCTATCGAAAACGCCCAGTTTGGCAAAAGTGTTGCCTATGTCCATCACTACGTTCATCTATCAATGCTTGAAATGGCGTACACCGGTCTTTACCATGGCCATCCCATGCTTGTTGCAATAGTCAATGCTATCTTGATCCCGTTTGGACCCACCGGGTTGTATTACGGCCGTAATTCCGGCCTGGTTCGCAATTTCTACACAATCGGGAAATGGGAAAAATGCATCTGAGGCCATGACCGCACCGGTTAGATCAAAACCAAATTTTTGGGCTTTGGCAATGGCTTGTTTCAAGGCATCAACCCGCGAAGTTTGTCCGCAGCCCATTCCGACCAGCTGTTCATCTTTTATCAGTGCAATACCATTAGATTTCAAATGTTTGACGCATTTATTGGCAAACAACAGATCCTTTGCCTCCCCTTCCGTAGGTCGCTTCGTCGTCATATGCTCCCAGACGGATGCCCCCTCTATTGACAAATCATTTTCCTGTTCGATCACTCCATTCAATAAAGATTTGAAGATTCTATTGCCTAATGAAGGGTCTTTGATCCGCAATAGTATCCGAGTTTTTTTCTTCTGCAAGAAAGCCAGTGCATCCGAATCAAACTCAGGAGCAATCAGTACTTCATAGAATATTTCGTCAATTGCCTGAGCCGTCACCAGGTCAATTCCTGTATTGCTGATAAGGATGCCTCCAAAAGCAGAAATATTATCTCCTGCCAGAGCCGCTTTCCAAGCCTCGAAAACCGTAGCACGTGTCGCCAATCCACAGGTATTAGTATGTTTCAACACGGCGAAAGTCGGAGCTGCATCCTGAAATTCCGACATGATATTGACCGCCGCATCGACATCCACCAGATTATTATAAGAAAGAGCTTTGCCATGCAGTTTATCGAATTTTTCCGCCAAATCTCCGTAAAAGACACCTTCCTGATGAGGGTTCTCTCCGTATCTTAATTGCTGACCCGCTCCCATACTGTGCTTGAAAACAAAATCATTACTATTACGGCTGAAATAATGGAAGATAGCCGTATCGTAGTGAGAAGAGACGGCAAATGCGCGACGAGCCAGGATCTGACGTGCAGACCGTTCGATCTGGCCATTTCCATCTTTTAACAACTGTAGAAGATAGGAATATTCTTCCCTCGAAGCAATCACCGTTACATCATTAAAATTTTTGGCGGCGGCACGGATCAGTGCAATTCCTCCAATGTCAATTTTTTCAATGATGGTCGACTCATCATCGGTCGTAGCAACCGTTTCCTCGAATGGATACAAATCGACGATCACTAAATCGATCTCGGGAATCTCATACTGCCCAAGCTGTATTTGATGACTTGGCTCTCGTCTTGCCAATATGCCACCAAAGACCTTTGGGTGTAAGGTTTTGACCCGTCCATCCAGGATCGATGGGTAGGTTGTCAGATCTTCTACCGCTTCTACCGCAATCCCAAGTGATTCGATGAAGCGCTGCGTACCGCCGGTAGAATAGATCTTTACACCAATTGCATTCAGTTGTTCCACAATGGGTTCCAAACCATCCTTATGGTAAACCGATATCAAAGCAGATTTTATCTTTTTGGTTGACATGCCATCAAATTTTAAACCGCAAAAGTAAGAAACTATTTGAGATTTAAAATATTCCCCATCTCGTAACAGGTACGGCAACGCGGCTCATATACATCCTTCTCTCCTAGAACAACAGTGTCCTCGCTTAAAACTCGCCGATACGAATGAGTCGCCAGGTTTCCACAGTGTTGACAAATGGCATGAACCTTGGTGATGTATTCAGCAACCGCTAAGAGATTCGGCATGGGGCCAAAGGGACGTCCCTTGAAGTCCATATCGAGTCCAGCTACAATCACACGCAAACCATTTAAGGCTAGTTTTTGGCAAACATCCGGAAGTTCAGGGTCAAAGAATTGCGCTTCATCCACTCCGACAACATTGACGGCATCTACCAGCCCCAGGATATCAACCGCTTTCTCAACAGGAGACGACAAAATATAGTTGGCATCATGAGACACAACTTTGGTTTCGTCGTACCTTGTATCGAGTTGGGGTTTAAAGATCTCGACTTTCTGGTTCGCGATCTTTGCCCGCTTCAGCCGACGAATCAGTTCCTCCGTTTTGCCGGAAAACATCGATCCGCATATCACCTCTATCCAACCACTTCGCTGTCCACGAAAATGAGGTTCTAAAAACATAATCTATTCTTTACTTAACATTATTCTCAAACTAATCAGAAACATTTCGTTGAATCCGGAATTGAAAAGTTTCTGGATGCTGTGGCTACTATAGATGCTATAGATGCTATAGATGCTAAAGCTACAACCCTAAAAACTACAACAGATTAATATTCTGAAGTTGTTCAATCCAAAAATGCTTCTAATCCAGTATATTTGTGAAAATGTTACCAGAAAAATGAATATAAAAAAGACTAAAATTACATTAGATAAAATAAATGCGCTGTTCAAAAGTCTCAGTGCAACCGACAATAGCGTTTCAAGTATTGAAAAGGATCTCATGCTCACCTATGTGAGGCAATTGTATGAAAATGTTCTGGACACCTCTAACGAAGCGGCTCCGGCCGTCGTAAAGAAGACACCAATACCGACACCTCCTCCGGCTCCCAAGCCCAAGCCGCGTCAGCCAGAATTGGAAATTGTACCACCGGAGCCACCCGTGAAAGCACCAGAGCCACCTCAACCAATAAAAACAGAAGACCCACCACCAAAACCTACTCCTAAAGCACCTCCTACTCCTCCACCGCCACCACCACCAGTTATCAAGAAGGCTGCGCCAAAAACCTCCTTCAAGAATATTGATAAATTGTTTGACGAGAAGAAAGCAACGGAACTTTCTGACATTCTCAGCCAAAGCCCCATAAGCGACCTGACTCGAGCAATGTCGATCAATGACCGATTATTGTATATGAACGAATTATTCAGCAAGGATATCGAAGCGCTAAATGGTAGTCTTTCTCTGCTGAACAAATACGATAGCATTGAAGAAGCAAAAGGTCTTCTGGCAAATTTGGCGGAACAATACAATTGGTTGGCAGAAGAAAAACTCGATCTGGCCCGAACCTTCATTAAGTTGGTGAAAAGACGATATAAATAGCTACTCCGTCGAATTTATTACCGCATCTCTCTTGACGGCAATATTTTTGAAGAGTCAACCATAGTCACCACAGAATGTTGTAATCTGAAGAAAATGACTGTCGAATTATGAAGCAATCAAATCTGACAAGGAGTCTGACCCTGCCATTATTTTTTTTGTTCGCCATTTGGGCGGTCCATTCGATCTCGACCTTTCTCATGATCGACCTTGATCATTATGGAGTTCGGCCGAGACAGATTGAAGGCTTAAGAGGAATTTTCTTTTCCCCTTTCATTCATGCAGATTGGGGACATCTGATCTCCAATAGTACCCCATTATTTGTACTCAGTGCAATGGTGTTATTCTTTTACAGAAGGGTCGCCATTCCAGCATTTGTAGTGATCTATTTACTTTCGGGAGCAGCAGTGTGGGTTTTCGCCCGCCCGGCACATCATATTGGTGCCTCGGGTTTCGTGTATGGATTAGTGGCCTTCGTATTCTGGAA
>JANQRV010000368.1 GCA_028284395.1 Saprospiraceae bacterium | reverse complement strand
CTCCTAACCATGGAAAAACCTCGGAGGAGGTCTATAACAGCAGGTCGGGATAACAAGCTCCAACAAAATCTCCTCCGAGGTTTATCCCATAAGCAAATCCACCATAACAAAGCGGAAGCATACGCCCAAGATAAATCATCCTCGGAGGTGTATTGCCAATAAGACACCAAACCTCGGAGGGGGCGAAAATGGAGTAGTTGAAAAAAAATTGAATTTTTTTTTCTCACCAGGGTAACCTTTTCCCCCACCCCCAAATGAAAGAAGTGAATGAATCATTATTACTAAAACCCAAATTTAAACACGATGAGAAATTCACGAAAACAAAAGTCGCCACCACATGCGACCGGTTTAGTCATCCAAAATAGCTAAACCACCTTCGGCGTCCCACAGGGATTTCTTCCCAAAAAGCAGGCGCCCTTCACTCGGAAAAAAATTATTCAATCGGAAATGTTCTACTCCGCTGGTCGCAGAGCGAGTCGCCCTTGCTCTGACTGACCGGGCTATGCGCTGAACTCAGTTTCATCAGGTGCACATGATGAATTGGGGACGGAAATGAATTCCACTTCATTTTCTAACTGCTCCGTGCCTAATCGCCGGTCCGGAGCCCCAAACCAATTCCATTATGAAAAGCCTGAATGTATTTTTCAACGCGACTCCTAACAATGATTTTACACGTTCCATTATCGTCGAAGATATTTTATCACACTAGAGGATCGATAAGGCCGTTCTTTTAAAGAACGGCCTTTTTTAGTGCTATGACTTCTCGTTTCTTTTGCTTCAGCCATGCCAATGACTGGATGCTATCCTGGGTTTCAAACAGGTCGTTTAATTTTTCAATTTGTGGGTCGACATCAGCATAGAACTTTGCCAGTGATCTGCACTTCTGCACGAATCGAATAAAGGAAAACTTGTTACCTTTGGCCCATACCTTTTCCCGCATTAACCACTTTTCAAAGGAATCAAAATAGTTGAATAGATAGAACTCATAAGTTTCATCCCGCAGGTACAGGTCAAAATACACTTGGGTGTTTAATATTCTACCGATCAATTGAAAGTGGAAAAGGTTGAAATTGTGCGTTTGCAGCATGTTCAAACAACTTTCCAAATCATTCCTGTAGTAGTGCGTATGAGCAAGGGCCCAGGTTTTACAATCCTCCTGAAATTGCTCATCGACCTTTTCCGTGTAATGGGAGATGAAAAAATCCGTAAATTCAAAATTCTTGTCCAGGTTGCTGGTTCCCACGATCATAGCATAAGTAGCATAGGAAAGCTTTCCATTTTGGAAGAGGATTCCGGATTTCAGTCCCAATTTGTATAGTGGAAGATTGTCCGTTATTTTCAATAGTTTTTTCTTGATCAAAAAAGCGGTATCGTTCAGTAAAGCAAACAAATGGATCTTTTGCTCTTTAATATTTAACGAGGTATATTTTTCAATAAATGCTGTCCGCAATTCAAGGTATTGATCCAACATATTTTCTTCCGCGTAGGCAAAGCGTTTACGATAAAAATCGATGGCCACGTGCTCAATTCCCTTGCTTGCCTTCAACCAAACCTCCAGGTCTTGTGTCACCTCATGACTTTCGTCCTTCAAAATCCGATTGCGAAAGATCTTCTCCATAATAATGGCCGCCTTCTCCAATAGATAAACAAGATCGATCTGCTCTCCCATTTTCACAATCGTTTGTCCGCCGGGCTGCATTCTCCTGCTTTGATCCTCATGGTGATAAATGCGTCGGTGCAACGCTAACAAGCTCAAATGATCCTCCCACTCTTTGGCGGGTTTAGCCTCCAATTCCCCAATCTCCTTTTCGCTTTCTTTGAAGAACCAATCATCCAGATGGCGGCCCTGAAATTCCTTTAGCAGCAATTTTTTCTGCAAGGTCGGGTCCTTCGAAAGTCTCTGAAAAATGGTGAAGCGCTCCGCGGCTTGATAACCTTCGGAGAAGAGATTATTCATCCGTCGATCGCTAAATTTCCCTGCTGGCAGAACTTTTTTAAACAACTTCTCCTTGGTCAGTTTGGAATCGTCAAAGGCAGGGTGATATTTCTTTACTTTCTCCACTAAGCGAACCAAGTTCCGATTGGAATTACACCAGGGGGAACGCAACCAATCCTCGAAGGATTTCAGCTCGTTTTTATCAAATGTCTGAATCAGTTTAAAAAATTTCGATGTAAAAACAGTGCTCATTCTTATGGTAACGCTTTGACCTCTAAAAAATTGACAATAAGCTACTTAAAACAGGAAAAGCAGCCTTGTTCTGCGGAAAAACATTGTGGTAACTGGTTTAAAATGTCTTTGGCAGCGCGGGGGTATTTATGGCATCTTTGAGGCATCAAAACAACACAAAAGTGTGATTGGATAAAAGTAATACCAAACACCATATGACTTAAAAATAAACAAAAAATGTCCGCAACTGAAAAATGGCTAGATCGACTCAACCTAATTATTGAAAAACACATCGACGACCCTGACTTCAATAATGAAATTTTGGCGGAGGCCATTGCCATTAGTGAACGGCATCTTTTTCGACGTGTCAAGGAGATCACCGGGCTTTCACCACAGAAATACCTGCGGCGGTACCGGCTCCATTTGGCTATGACGTACTTAAGGGAAGGTACTTTTCGCACGGTCAACGAAACCGCGAAAGCCGTTGGCTACATCAAGACAAGTTATTTCATCCACCAGTTTGAAAAAGAGTACGGCCTTCGCCCCTTTCGGGTGCTCAAGGACGCAGGGTGGCGCTAAATAAACAATCCTCATAAAAGTTCGACGACATAAACGGAACGGAAAGCGATTGATTTCTGAAGGAGTAAGCTATGCTACGTCAGAAGCAAAGACATTACGAAAAGCACCTGACCCATTGTTTTGCCCCCCTCCAAAGAACGAAATGCAACCGACATCGCCAGCGGTGCGGCGGCTTAGAGCCGTCTCACCGCGGCCCCAAAAGTTACAATAGCAACCAAAAAAGTATCAACAGGACCCCCTACTCTAATAGCAATCGAAAGAAAGAACGGGTTTTACCGAGTTGCCCATGTTGGGGGATTGCTGGCTGCGATCTCCCTTTGGGCAACTACTTTTATTTACTAGCGAGCGAACCGAACGATTCAAAAGGTCCTATCTCCAATTCCGTAAAATCAAAGAAAAATACACCGGGGAAGCCCAATGGCAAGACAAGTATCGAAAATCCCAAATCGGTGGCAAAAACTGCCTGCGCCATTACCAACTGGAAGCTCACTACGCCCACGAATACCAGCAAAATCGAGCTTTCAAAAAGTTCATTGACGACAATTCTTACGAAACCAACGATTATTTGAATCAGGGTTTCGAAAACAGTCGGCGAGGCATCAACCTGACTCGGCGACTGAAAAGAAATTGTCCCAATCAGGTCAAAGAAAATGCAACGGCAAGTCGATCAATTGGCACTAAATACCGGCTTGAAAGACAAGGCCAACTTCAAAACTGCATTGGGGTTACTGAACTCAAAGTTGGGGACCTTCGCACCAGGCCCAACCGGCATCCTGGGAAAAGCTAAAAGCCGCCAATGGCATTATCGGGAGACTGAAAAATTTCAAGCCCAAACTGCCGTTTTCCGGACTGTTGTCGAAGATTGGCAGCTTGTTCAAACGCGGGAAAACTCTGGGACAAAAGCTAAAGGTCTCGTCGACAAAACCAAAGGCCTGACGGATAAATTCAACAAGCTCGTCCAACAAGCAAACGACCTCTCGAATGAGATTGTTAAGCGCACTGCGGCCATCGATGCGTTGGAAAAAGTAAGGCAGCAATTGGCTCGCAAGCAATGACAACTAATAAATAATTCCCGGTCGGATGAAAACAGCGAAAAATCGCTACCTTTGAAAATACATGATACTATGCTATGGCCGCCTTGACGGTGGCCTTGATGCTCCATGGCCCTTGACGGTCCATTCGATCCTCTGATGCCGACTCCAACCGGATCAGTAGGCAAAAACTTGCTGGGATCAGCATAGGAATAAAACGGCCGTTAAGGTTGTGCAGCATCAATGGAGACGCCAAGGCGACCGTAGCATCGCAGCTTCACATCCTTAATCAATCTGACCAACATGAAAAAGAGCATATTCTTCACCGAAGAACACGAATTATTCAGAGAGACCCTCCAAGATTTCTTCAAAGCAGAGGTACTCCCTTATGTCAATCAATGGGAGGAAGCCGGAAAAGTGGATCGTACCGTACTGAAAAAAATGGGTGAGATGGGCTTTCTTGGCCTGGAAGTACCGGAGGAATTTGGCGGCATGGGAGCCGATTACCTGTACAGTGCTATTCTCAATGAGGAATTGGGGCGAACCGGCTGCGGGGGATTCGCCACCGTAATTGCCGGTCATTCTTATCTGGCTATGAATTACCTTATCCATGCCGGCTCCGATTTCCTTAAAAACAAATACCTGGTGCCGAGTGCTCAGGGCGAGCTCATCGGGTCGCTCGGCATGACAGAACCTTTTGCGGGTTCCGATTTACGGGCCATCCGTTCGACTGCTGAGCGCCAGGGCGATTACTTTGTGGTCAATGGTTCAAAAACTTTCATTTCCAATGGATACTACGGCAATTATTGCGTGACGGCGGTCAGAACGGAACGCGGCATCTCGATGTTAGTGATCGACCTGGACGCGGACGGGGTGAGTCGGACTAAGTTAGACAAGGTAGGTATTCGCTGTTCCGATACCGCTGAATTGGCGTTTGACGGCGTTAAGGTGCCCGTTGAAAATTTGCTCGGCGAAGAGGGCAAGGGCTTTTACTACATGATGGAAAGTCTGCAGGTGGAGCGACTCTCGCTAGCCCAGGCCAATGTGGGGTTGATGGAACACGTACTCGACATTACCCTCCAATATATGTCGGAGCGCAGTGCTTTTGGCAAGACCATCAACCAATTTCAGGCATTGCGGCACAGCATAGCGGATATGGCAACCGATATCGAAGCCTGGAAAGCTTTCCTCCACCTAACCAACTACCGCCTGGCCGAGGGGGAACATGTGGTCAAGGAATGTTCGATGCTGAAATTGAAGACCAGTGACTTACTCAATGAAGTCGTCTACAAATGTTTGCAAATGTTTGGTGGTTATGGCTTCATGGAGGAATATCCGATTGGGCGGATCTACCGGGACGTTCGGGTCATGCCGATTTATGGTGGCACTTCGGAGATTATGAAAGAGATCATTGCCAAAATGGTGATCGACAATAAGAAGTATCAGCGGGCTTATGATTAGGAGTGTTGTGATGATGCAAGAATTTTATTTACTCCTCTGCCTGGGTGCGGCGTTTACGTCTTTCAACCTCGGCATCTATTACTTATTTCGCACGCTTGGCAAAGATCGCGCGGTTTGGTTGCCAATTGGCATTCTGATTTTTTCGATTTGTTTGTTTTTTAATGTGTACGAATTGGGGCAGTACTTTCTGGTGCACCCGCGATACCTGTGGTTGAATGTGCCTTTGCTTTTCCTGATCGGTCCATTGTTCTACCTGCAAACCCAGAATCGTCCGACGCTTCTCAGTACTTTTCATTTCCTCCCGTTTTTATGCTTTCTTTCTTTGTTGACTCCCATCTACCTCTTGCCGGACGAAAACAAAAGTCAAATCATTGCCAGTTATTACCATCCGGGCACTCGCGATGTCGATCTTTTTCAATACCTATACTTGCTACATATTGGCCTTTATACCTGGATGGGCTATCGTTCCCTGGATCCAAGCAAACGACACCTTCGTTTATTTTACGGAACCTTCTGTGCGGTTTCCCTACTGAGTTTTGCCGGAAGTTATCTTTTCGATAAGAGTGCTCAGTATTTGGGTAAACCCGGCGCACATACATTTGCCCTGCTCAGCCTGTCAACGGTTGGCTTACAATTCTATCTTTCCTACTGGGGTTTTGAGCCGCCACATCACATTGTAAAACCAAAATCGCCATCCGGAAAGAGAAATCAAACGGCAAACTCCAAATTGTTTCTCCGGTTCGAGATCTTGATGAGAACGGAGCATCTACAGCGGGATCCACAATTAAAGATTGCGGATGTAGCCCAAAAATTACAGGTATCCGTCCATGCCTTATCGGCAGCGATCAACGAGGAGCATGGTCAAAACTTTTTCGACTATATCAACCGGCTCAGAATTGAGGAATTAAAGCCCGCACTGCTGCATCCGAACAATCGCCATCTCACTTTTCTGGCCATTGCCAAGGCGAGTGGCTTTAATAGCAACAGTTCCTTTTACCGGGTTTTCAGGAAATACGTCGGTTGTACTCCCAAGCAGTATGTTGCTTTATCCCAATCTATAAAGTAGGATAAAAAACAGTTTACGTACCGGTTAAAAGCCTTTACTTTTGTCGTAAAATCATCCGAATGGCTTCTTTATCGCACCATGCTACCATCCTTCCCGTTAATGATATGGAAGGGACACTGGACTTTTACACTACGCAATTGGGATTCGAATGCACTTTCCGCTGGGAAACGCCCACCACCTACGCTGTGCTAAAGCGCGATGGCGTAAGCATTCACATTAGCTTACAGGATTATCCGGTTGAAGCGCCCAAAAATGTAAGCCTATATATCTTTTGTCACGATGTTGCACAAACCTATCGGGAGTTTTCTGATAAGAAAGTTAACTTCTACGAACCCTTGAACACAACCGATTACCAAATGAAAGAATTCATTATTCTCGACCCCAATGGCTTCAAGATCGGCTTTGGGCAGGAAGTTTGAGGTCGAACGGATATCAGATCGACGCCATAATGGTGTCGGCAACCGAAATTTCCTCCGGAACGACTTGGTCTGCGCCTAGTTTTTGGAGTTGTTCGGTCTCTTCCTCGTACTTTGTACGAACGATGATATTGGCGTGGTGATTCAGTTTGCGGATCTTAATGGTGATGTCTTCCGCAACAGCGGCTTCCGGAACGGTAATAATGATCTGTTCGGCAGCTTCGACCCCCGCTCTTTTGAGGACGTCGACTTCCTTCGCATCTCCAATGAAAACCTCGGCATAGCGATGGTCTTCCTCCAGGATGTTACGTTCATTCTTTTCGATGAGCGCCATGGGCTTCTTGCGTTTAGATAAAAACCGGGCAATCCTGCGTCCCCCGGGTCCAAAACCGATGATGACCGTATGGTTGGATAATCCGCAAGGCGTTGGTAAGCAAATCTTATCATTGGCTCCTACCCACCGAATGGGCCATAATTCCCATTTGCTCCAACGCTCCGCCAAGTGCGGTGCATAACCGATCAAAATGGCCGAAGCAATCATCGATAAAATAGATACAGCCAAAAAGGTCTGATAAGTGAAATCGGATAGCAATTGCGCCTCCAGACCAACTTTGGAAAGGATAAAAGCAAATTCACCGACCTGGCAAAGCACCAAACCACTGACGATGGCATTGCGAAAGCCAATGTTCAAAAAGAAGGCAGTCGGTGCAATGATGGCAAATTTGATCAGCATCACAAGAAAGGTCAGCCCCAGCAGTAAAGCAGCATGCCCCAGAACAAAATTCAGATTGAGCAACATTCCGACCGAGATGAAGAACAATGCCGTAAAGATCTTCTTGAAAGGCATTATATTTTTTAGCGCTTCAAAGCTATACTCCGATTCGGAAATGATCAATCCCGCAAGAAAAGCCCCCAGGGCCAACTTCAATCCCATTTGCTGGGTAATGAAAGCCGTAGCGAAACAAATAACGATGACCGTGATCAAAAATAATTCCTGGTTGCGCGTATGGACAATACTTCGAATCACCGTCGGAACAATCTTTCGCGCTGCAAACACAACGACCACTACCATGAGCAAACCGAGCAATACCTTGGAAAAAGAGCCTGATTCTGCACTTCCATTCGCCGTTAAATAAGGCGTGGCCAGCATCATCGGAATGATGACGATGTCTTGAAAGATCAGTATGGAAACCGATGTCTTACCGAAGAGGGTATTCATCCATCCCCTTTCCTGAAATATCTGCAAAACAATAGCCGTGCTACTCATCGCAAATAACATGCCCACAAAAATGGCGGGACGGGTTGCCAGACCTACCAGAAGGGCCGCCACAAAAAAGAATAGAATGCTCAGACCAACTTGTAGTGCACCGCCGATCAGCACATACTTTCTAGATTCAATCAACTTCCCCAAAGAGAATTCGATACCGATCGAGAACAGCAACAACAAAATTCCAATTTCAGCCATCACATTGACTTGCTCCGCTTCGGAGATCAATTCAATCCCGTAGGGCCCCACCAACGCTCCTGCCGCCAGAAAACCGACGATGGAGGGCAGTTTCAACTTGGTGCTGATGAAAAGTACAACCGCTGA
Source organism: Saprospiraceae bacterium (assembly GCA_028284395.1). GTDB lineage: Bacteria > Bacteroidota > Bacteroidia > Chitinophagales > Saprospiraceae > JANQRV01. Next base: position 26,084 of record JANQRV010000368.1, on the reverse strand, counting down.
AACGGAAAGAATAATAATTAGATCGTTCAGTATGCTCATGCGCTTACTTTATTTCGAGTTTTTCAATGAAGTTGGTTACTGCTAGCGACAAATTGGTAATAAGTTAGCTTAACAGACGGTTTTGTTGTCCCGCATGGAAACTTTAAATAACATTCATTATCCGGTAGCTATCATTGTAACCCGCAACAGGCGTAAAAGGTTGTCCTCACTCCCCTACTCATCACCTCTCCAACCCGCTGATTTTTCGTTGACCATGAAGATTAGATTTTTTTACTATATTTGTTATACAAAAGTTTATTAAATAAATAATTAAAGAAATGATACCCAGCCTGGGAAGTCTCGAAGAAACACTGTTGCTCCTGGTCATTGTACATCAGGGAAATGCTTACGGAGTATCGATCGCCGAGGCGTACATGGATCATAGTGGCAGAAAAATATCGATCCCTGCCGTCCATACGGCCTTGAAAAGATTAGAAGGCAAGGGGTTTCTTCACTCGAAGATGAGCGGCGCCACAACGGAGCGTGGAGGTCGCAGAAAACGACTGTTCGAGATTACTGCCCTGGGTTACAAGGTACTATCTGACCTCCGGCACTCCCGGGAGCAACTCTGGTTGAAAGCGCCCAAACTGACTTTTAATTAAAACGGATATGGACAAACAAAAGAAAGATCCGGTCCATGGGCCTCCCCAGTTAGCGGAGCGCTTTCTTCATTGGTATTGCCACCCGGACGCATTGGAGGAAATTGAAGGAGACCTGTTGGAAGTATTCCACAGAAACCTCCGTCTTTTTGGTCCTCGCAAGGCACGGAGAACCTATGTCCTCCTGGTACTACTATTCTTTAGAATGTCCAATATCAAAAAAACTTCCATTAAAATCTCTTTTATTATGTGGCGCAATTACTTTCGCACGGCGGTCCGAAGCATGGCTAAGCACAAGGGTTTTACTTTCCTCAACGTGATGGGTTTGACCATTGGACTGACCACGGCATTGTTTATTCTCTTGTGGTTGCAAGATGAGGTTGCTTACGATAAGTTCCATGAAGCAGACGCTCAACTTTACCGGGCCATGCGCAATATGTATCTGGATGGCGGACAGATCAAGACAACTTCCGCCGTTCCCGCCCCCTTGGAAAAGGAATTGGAAGAAGCATTTCCCGAGGTCATTTCGGCCGACTTATTTTCCTGGGAAATAGAATCGGTAGTCTCTTTTGAGGACCAGGCCTACCGACAGGTGGGTCGCTATGCGGGAGAAACCTTCTTTGAAAATTTTACTTTCCCACTAATCCTCGGAGATGCCCGAACGGCTCTTTCGGATATTTCAAGCATCGTCATTTCTGCGTCCCTTGCGGAGCGACTTTTCGGAGGTGATTGGCAAAAAAAAGAAGGGGTGATTGGTCAGTCGATCAAACTTGATTCCGACGGATTCCAGGTATTGAAAGTTACGGGAGTTTTTGAATCTCCTCCCCGGAATGCCACTTTCCGTTTCGACTTCATTGCTCCCGCTGCTCTTCTAAATCGTCAAATTGACTGGGAAGATAGTTGGACCAATAACGGGTATCGCCTTTTCATGAAACTACAGCCCGGCGCCGATGTCGCATCCCTAAACCAGAAACTCAAAAATGTGATCCGGGAACATGCGGAAGGTGAAGATGCCGACGTCTTTCTTGTGCCTTATAGCGATATGCATCTCTATTCCCAATTTGAGAACGGAAAATCCGTGGGAGGTCGAATCACTTACGTTCGCATCTTTAGTTTTGTGGGCATCTTTATCCTCCTGATCGCATCCATCAATTTCATGAATTTGGCGACGGCTCGCTCTTCCCAAAGAGCAAAGGAGATTGGTGTCCGAAAAACGATCGGTGCCAGTCGGCAGAACCTGATTCGCCAGTTTATGGGAGAATCGATCCTCATGACCGCCATTTCCTTGGTCCTGGCCATAGGGTTGACCATACTGCTACTCCCTCATTTTAATGCCTTAACGGAAAAGGCCATCACCATCCCTTGGATGAGCCTTCGGACGACAGGGATCTTATTGGCCTTGCTTTTTGGAGTTGGAATACTGGCGGGTAGTTATCCGGCTTTTTTCCTGGCTGCTTCTCCGATCCAACAGGTGATGAAAGTGCGTCGGAAATCCAAAGTCGGGTTCACAAACATTCGTCGCGGCTTAGTGATTTTTCAGTTTATTCTCTCCAATTTACTGATCATTTGCACCATCACTTGTTACCAGCAAATTCAGTTCATCAAGGACAAGAACATTGGATTTCAAAAGGAAAATGTCGTTCATCTGCCCAGCGAAGGGGACTTGAACAAGCATTACCAGCTCTTTAAAGAACGAGCCCTGCAACATCCCGGTGTGCTAAGTATGTCCTCGGGTGGCCAGCTTCCGACCTCAATCGGATGGTCAACCGGTAGTGTCCGATGGGAAGGCCGGGACCCGGAGAGCAAAATCGACATCAGCGTGGTAGTAGCCGACTACGATTTTGCCGAGACCATGAAAATGGAACTACTGGATGGTAGATTCCATTCCGCGCAGTTTGCATCTGATTCGGTCAACCTAGTTATTAATGAGACGGCAGCGAGGATCATGAACATGACAGACCCCGTGGGGCAGAAAATCAGCATGTGGCAACAAGATGGTCAAATCATCGGCTTGATCAAAGACTTTCATTTTAATTCGATGTACAATCCCATCGAACCCTTGGTGATCAAGCTAAGCCCGCAAGGCAATAATAATATCATGGCCCGACTATCGGGCGACCAAATGGAAGGAGCCCTCGCCCATCTGCGTACCTTGGCCGAGGAATTGAATCCCGATTATCCCGTAACTTTAGGGTTTCTCGACGATGAGTATGCCGCCTCTTTTAAGAGTGAAAGCATCATTGCTACCTTAGCCAAATACTTTTCTCTCATTGCCATTTGCGTTTCCTGCTTGGGACTATTTGGCCTTGCCATTTTTGCTGCCGAGCAACGCCACAAGGAAGTAAGCATCCGAAAGGTATTGGGAGCCTCCGTGGCCAACCTGTTTTTTCTACTTTCCAAGGAATTTCTTCTTCTGGTCTTCGTGGCTTTTCTCATTGCCATTCCATTGGCCGGATACGTTGCGAATACCTGGTTATCCGAATTTGCTTATCACACGAGATTTGGCATCGAAGTCTTCCTGGTGGCCGGGCTGGCTACCGTTGGCATCGCCTTTCTGACCATTGGCTATGAAGCCTTGAAAACGGCCCTGAACAACCCGGTAGAAGCCCTAAAAAGAGAGTGACAAATACAACAAAGTATTAATGCAGCCTTTTAAGTATCAGTTGGTCTTTATTCATAAATCGCATAAACCAACGCAATATGAAATTATCGCTCTACTACTTGATGCTCCCCATAGTGATCGGCCATTTTTCCGGATCGTATCCTGCCGATAACGAAAAATGCACCGAGGGAGATGCCGCTTGGAAAACAATCTTTAATCAAAAAAAAGTACGCTCGGAAAAAGTCTACGCGAAGAACGCCGTCTTGGCTACGCCCGATGGCAAGGTGCATGATACGCCTGCGACCATTCAATCCTTTTACCTTCAGCTCAAGAAAGACTTGAAGCGAATAAAATCAATTGAGTCTACATTCTGCGCGGATATTTCACCTGAGTTCAGTTATGAAATCGGCTCTTTTAGCGCCGCGAAAAAACAACGTTGGAAACACCTCGTCATTTGGAACAATACTGGTGAAACGCCCCGTAGACAATTGGAGGTACTCGCACCGGCAAGCGAAGCCCCACTCGACCAAAAGGGAATCGATCAAGCACGTAAACTTTGGATAGAGCTATGCAACCAGCATAATGCCAACCAATTAGTGAGCACTACCTACACCAAAAATGCCATCTATTACAACCACAAACCCGTTGTCATCGGCACAACTGATATTTCAGAAGAATACAGTTATATGAACCGGGAAAAATATCGATTGCATCTCGAGCCTCTTCATGTCGAATCCGTACAGGAAAACCTGGTTTTTGAAATTGGTCAGTGTTCGGGCAGTTATGGGGGAAAGTATATGTTGGTTTGGTTACGGGGAGAGGATGGTGTTTGGCGGGTGTTGCTGGATTCTAATAAGTAGGTACTGGTTTGAGCTGTTTGATTTGTTCATAGTTCAAACCCGGAACCGACGAGAAAACCCGGATGAAAGTCATCCGATTTTTTTTGTTTTCAATTGATCTATAGGGGGTAGGGGGTTATGATCTTCTGTACTACGATCATCATGCAACCTTTTTTGACAAGCCCTCTCTATTATTTCAGGACAATATGTCCATTCTTCTAAACCAAGAAATATGCAGAAATTAACCTTTGTAGCCTGTTTGCTTACGTTGGGCACGCTAACCATGCAAGCACAGGATTCCGATTATGCATTGGTCGAAAAGACCGTTAGGTATTACCTGGACGGTGGGACCAATAATGACTTTGAGACTTTGGCTAAAGCCTTTCATGAAACAGCCACGATGAAGTACATTGGTGGTGAGGGCTACCAGGAAGTCAATGCCATTGAATTCTTTAAGAAGGGAATGAAACCCGGTCCCAAGCAAAACCGGCAGACGCGCATTGCAAAGATCGACATTGCTGGTCATGCGGCCAATGCTCGTTTAGAAATCGAGTACCCCACTTTCACTTTTATCGACTATATGAATCTTCTAAAAATTGACGGAGAGTGGAAGATTGTGAGCAAGATCTTCTATCGCAAAAGTCATCCGGAAAATTAATGGATCGCCTGGTTCGGTTTGTCAAGTACCCAACTTAGGCCCTCTCGGCAAACCGAGCTGCTTCCATGATCATCGAAAAAGGTGCCAAGCAGATAATTAAATCTCCATTTTTTATTAGGTAGATGCAATAATATTTACCATCCGCATCGTTATTACCAAGTATTTATCCAACAGCATTCTTACCCTCCATTTAACCCACCCCGGTTTACCTCCAAACAGATTTTTAATTAACATCCCAGTTAAGATTTTGACGCTAACAAAGTGGCCGAATGGACCGCTTACCTAATTTTTGTTGCTTAATAAATCATAACGGACATGAAATGGACTTTGACGCCCACCTTGATGTTAATCCTGAGCACCCTCTGTTTTGGCCAGGCGCCCGCACCGCATCATGCGGTTGACGGATGTGGATGGACCCAGCACAAAACCGCTGGAGAACGCCGCCTGGAAGTCAACGCCTTTCTTCGCTGGATGGCGACAAAGCCGATCCGCTTGCGTTCTGCGAATCCCATTCGGACCATCCCCGTCGTATTTCACTTGTTGGAATCCAATCCAACCATCACCGATGCGGATGTCGAAAATGCCGTTGCTTCGCTCAACAATGCCTTTTCACATTCTCACCGCTACCCGCAAGGCCAGGATTACAGTGGAGGCAATGGCGGAGTGGATACGAAAATCGAATTCTGTTTGGCTCAGCGCGCTCCGGATGGAGGGGTTACTTCCGGCATTGTGCGATGGACTTCCGATTATGAGAACTTCGATGTAGACCTCGAGGATGCGAAATTAAAAACACAAGGCCAGTGGGATCCCAGGTACTATCTCAACATTTGGATTGTTGCCCGGATTGACTCGGAATTGGATGCTACCTATACCGGACGCACCTGGTGGACAAGATCGAGCATCGGCGGTTATTCCGGCGGTCCGGGAGGAATTGTTGGCCCCGAAGCAAAAGGTGACGGAGTCGTCGCTGCCGGCCTCGGAACGGGACTGTTGGCACACGAAATCGGTCATTACCTGGATCTGGCACACACCTTTTCGACCACCTGTGCGAACAACGATTGTATGGTCGACGGAGACGGTATTTGCGATACGCCACCCGATGTCAGTAAATCGGGTTGTAACCAAAACACCTGTGATACCGATACCCTCTCCAATTACAGTAACGGACACTTTACGACCGATGTACCGGATATGACCTCCAATTTCATGGATTACAGCTCTTGCCCGCATGATTTCACCCAAGGTCAAGCCGATCACATGCTGTTTGTCATCGACAATTACCGGATTGAGCTGGCTACGGAGGCCCCTTCTAACAACGATGCCTGCTCCAGACCTTGCAACGATGATGTCCGGGTAGAGTTCAACTTCAACGAAAAATATCCGCAACCGAACCAACCCATCGATTTCTTCACGACCATTACCCAGGGAATCGACCAATTCGAATGGTACGTTGAACCGCTTGGCAGTACCGGCTCGGATTATTCCATTGCTTGGCAAAAGGGATACGTCGCCTCCTCTGCTCCCCTCTCGACTGCCGCGAACCTGCAACATACTTTCACCGAAGCGGGAAGATTTCGCGTCTACCTGAAGGCCTGGAATAGCGCGAACCCTGACTGTTTCACCTCTTACACCAGGGTGGTAAGAGTGACCTGTTTGGGCATCGATGCACGCTTTTTTCCGGACAAAAGAATCATCGCTTCAAAAAGATCCAAAGCCAAATTATTGGACTCCGTACTTTTCACCAATCGCTCGGCAAATGCCGTCGACTTTGAATGGACGGTCGTTCACTTTCCCTACGATACGACGTGGCCGGCAGAACCGGTGTTCACAACCGATTCCACTCATTTGCAATACGTATTTCAAGAACCTGGAGACTACGAAATCACCTTGATTGCCCGGAATGGCAGCTGTGTGGATACTTGCGGACCATTCCTTTTGCCCGTCGAAGATCCGACCATCGATGGTCGGTTAAAGATCAACCGGGTCGATTGCTACAAAGAAGACAGCCTTAGAGTAGCTTTTACCGTGTTTAATGAAGGATATGATACCATCCGTTTGGGCATGCCGGTGACTTTTTACGACGAAGATCCAAGGGCCGCCGATCCGCCGGCGAAAGCACTCGGCACTTTTCATCTTGACAAACTGGTCTATGGCCGGGATCAGCCGGAGGATTTTGTGGCCATCATTCCGGTCAACAAACCCAAACTAAATCAGATATATGCCGTCTTTAACGACGTGGGCGGCAGTCAGCCCATCACCTGGCCCTTGCCGGATCAGAATGTCTTATCTCCCTTTTCGGAGTTTCCCATAACCGGAGAAAATGAGCTTCATTACGGAAACAACTTTGCGTTTAAGGCGGACTTCCAATTCTTTGCCGGCCTTTCTTTGCCCTCCGACATTCCTTGTACCGATACGGAGATTCAATTATCGGCCGATCACGAAAATGGCCGTAGGATCAATGAGATCGAATGGACCCCCAATGCAAACTTGTCCTGTACGCAGTGCTTCGACCCCATCCTTACGCGGCCGAGCACCTCTTTCACACAACAGGTCATTATAACTTCACAGTATCTCTGCAAGGACACCGCCCAAGTCGACGTTCCGCCACCGCAAGAAGTGCCAGCCACCGCCATCGGACAATTGCCGGAGATTTGTGCCGGCAGTCCGACAGTTCAATTGAGCGACTATGTCCAGGGCCCCAACCTCCAATGGTATGTCACCGCTGATGCCGCCGTTGGCAGCCCGAACATTCCGTCCATTGACACGAATACACCAGGTACCTACCGCTTTTGGGTAAGTGCAACTGCCGGCAACTGCGAAAGCCCCAAAAAGGAAGTACTCATTCGAATCAAAGCACTTCCCTCCGCTCCCACTGTCGACAGTCCTCCGGATTTTTGCGAGGGACAGGCGCTGCCGGAACGGTCCAGTTTTGCAAATGGATCAGAACTTCGCTGGTATTCATCCGAAACCGGTGGAAGTGAATTGTCAAACGAATCTTTAAATCAGCCTGTTAGCGCTGGCACTTCAATCTTTTGGGTAAGTCAAACGGAACACGGCTGCGAAAGTCCGCGCGCTTCGGTCACCTATCGGGTACAGCCAATTCCCACTGCCCCCACCGCCGCACAATTGCCGGAATGGTGCAGTGGCACTGATACTTTGAACCTGGCCGATTGGTTCACAGATACTACGCTTTTATGGTATCCCGGTGAAACCGGAGGAAACCCTTCCTCCGTTGCGCCAATCGTACGGAAAGACCTTCCTGGTGAATACTCCCTCTGGATCAGCCGTATGATTGCCGGCTGCGAAAGCCAACGGATCGAACAGACCTATCAGATTCTAGGTAGCCCGTCTGCGCCAATCGTCTCTGATATCGACGACATCTGTGAAGGTGACCCGGCTCCAGATCTAGCGGCAGCCGTCGAAGGAACAAATTTACGGTGGTACAACAATCAAGAGGAACTGGATGGGCAGGCTCAGAGCATTGCTTCCACATCGCTTGCCACAGGCACCCATACCTATTGGGTCAGTCAGCAACCGGAAAAATGCGAAAGTCCAAAAACCATGATCCAATTTACGGTGCGACCGGTGCCCGAAGCACCGGAAGTTGGGTCAATTCCCACACTGTGCAAAGACGACCCACCGCTCCACCTGGACGATCTATTCTACGGAGAAGCATTAACCTGGTATACCTCGGCGCAATCGGACACGGGCGAGGCAATTGCCCCGGTCGTAATGACGGATTCCGCCGCCAGTCAAAATTACTGGGTAAGCAGGTCAGCGGCCGGGTGTAATAGTCCCAAAACCCGGATTGCCATCGAAGTATTGGAACTTTCCATCGATTCCCTGGCTCCGATCGATGTGCTGGAAGGTAACGATGCTGCATTGGAAGTCAATGTAGTGACGAAGCCCATGGCCATACCTTATCAGCTCACCTGGTTGGATCCACGGGGCACCATCATCGGAGAAGATGAAACAGCGATTTACATCGCTCCGGAGGGATCAGGCAATTATACTGTAATTGCAGAGGCGGAAGGCTGTATCGCCCAGCGCATTATTCCCGTCAAACTCATCTATCAGTTGGACCCCGCACAGCTATTTTCACCAAATGGAGATGGGAAAAACGATACGTGGTACATTGGAGATATCGACAAATACCCATCGGCCAACCTGACGGTATTCAACCGCTGGGGAGATGTCGTCTATCGGGCACAGTCCTATACCAATGACTGGCAGGGCACCTGGTCGGATGGCCGCCCACTACCCGTTGCCACCTATTATTACATCATCGATCTGCCCGATAAAAAGCTTGAAAAGGTGACGGGCAGCGTCACCATCATTCGCTGATCATTCATTATCCCGAAAACACATTCAATCCAAAACAAAAATGACCTATCACACCAAAAATCGATTTCTGCTACTTGTGCTCTGTCTATTCGAACTGACTTTGACCGCACAACAATTGCCCCAATTCACTCAGTTTCCGATCAACCCCTATCTCGTTAACCCCGCCGTGGCCGGAACGGAAGACTTTGTTCATATCCAAGCCGGTTATCGGAGTCAGTGGACCGGCTTTGATGACGCGCCACGTACGGCGTATTTTTCTGCACATTCCACCATCAATAATCGGGCGATCGGCTACCGAAGACAAAAGTTGAATGCGGTGAATAGGGTCACTTTGGGAACCATCCTGACCAACGATCGCACCGGCCCTTTGAAGCAAAGTTCAGCGGCCGCTACCTTTGCCTACAACTTTGCACTTTCCGACGATGGACTTCGCTTTTCCTTTGGAATCAACGGGGGCGTTAAACGTTTTTCGTACAATCCCCAAGGTTATACCGACAACGTCCGAGATCTCGACGATCCAACCATTCAACAAATGGTTTCGCGCAATCTATTGAACTTTGCCGCGGGTTTTTGGATCTACAATGACCATTTCTTTGCCGGCGGGTCTTCCTTTCAGTTTTTCAGTACCAGACTAAAAGCCGGCTCCGAAAGCGAGGCCTTGCTGCCGGAAGAAATTTTTCTTCGCCACTATTACTTCATGACCGGATACAAACTTCCGGTTGGCCATCGCAATTACCTGGTACCTTCTCTTTTAGTGAAAACCGTAACGGGAGCCCCGGTATCTTTCGACATCAATGCCAAACTGGTCGTGGACGACCGGTATTGGATAGGCAGCAGTTATCGAAAAGACGATTCCATGGCCGTTTTTGCCGGATTGCTGCTCAGCGAACGATTGGAGATCAGCTACTCCTATGACCTGCTCTATTCCAAATTGCGCAATGCATCGGCCGGAAGCAGTGAGATACACCTGGGCTACCGGCTGTTTCACAACAATCAAATTGCCTGCCCGGATCGTTTTTGGTAGGCGCAATTATTCGACGACCCGCTTATCACTCAAATAAGACGTCAGTACCAGGACCAGACCAACCAGCGCCCCCCCGGCAGCACCGTCTGCCGCTACCAAATGAGCAGAAGCCGCCAACAACGTATCAAAGAAGAAGCCGGCATAGGCCCACTCTCGCAGGGTAGTCGACCGTTTGGTCCAAATGGCAACCAAACCAAGAACCTTGGCGATTCCCAGCGGATAAATGATATAGGTGGGATACCCAAGGCTGGTGAATGCTTCCTGCACCATTGCATTGTTAAAAAAATACATGCCAGCCGACATTAACATTAAAGCACTCAATAGCCCCGTACTTATCAGGTAAATCAGTTTTGCTCGTTTCATAATCTTATTTGTTGATTTTTCATATATCGGAACAATCGTTCCGTATACAATAATAACTTTTTAAAACGGTCGTTCCAAACATTGAAATTGGAAAATTTTGCTGCGATGCTGTGATCCTACGGCCGCCTCAATGGAGACCAAATGCTTTCGCCTGCACAGAGCTAGATTGGTCCATCCTAGAATCAAATAGGCCGTCGAGGCCCATGAAGCATCAAAGCATCTCCCATAAATTACCCTCCAAACAATAGCAGCAACCATAGCATCCACAGCAACTCCATCATTTTATTTGCAAATAGGAAATTAATAACCTATATTTGATCTGCAAATAGGAAATTAATATGATTAAACTAGGAGCTTTTGAAGAATTGGTCTTGCTTGCCGTGGGATCCTTAAAAGATGAAGCCTACGGGGTTGCCATTAAGGATCTATTGCATGAAAAGGGAGGCAAAGCCCCAAGTATAGGTGCGTTACACTCGGCATTATACCGGCTGGAAGATAAGGGTTTCCTAAAATCCTGGGAAGGCGGAGCAACTTCTGAGCGGGGTGGCCGGCGCAAAAAATACTATTTACTGACCAATCACGGCAGGAATGTCTTGGAGGAGGCGCACTTATTGAGAATGGAGCTCGGAAAGAACATTCAGGGACTAAAATTGGGTTTCAATGGATAAACGCAGTCCTCAGCCCCCCAAGATGGCACGAGACTTCCTGCGGTGGTTCTGTGCCGATGGAGTTATAGAAAGTTTGCAGGGAGACCTATACGAGCTCTATCAACGACGTCTTGCCGAGCGGGGAAAATGGCGGGCCGATTTCTATTTCTGCCTGGAAGTTCTGGATTTATTTCGACCGTTTGCCTGGAAAAAACGCAGCCTTAGTCAAACCAACCAACGAGATATGTTAAAAAATCACCTGAAAGTAACTTTGAGGAAACTCTGGAACAGCCCCGGAAGCAATTTATTGAATGTAACCGGACTCATGTTGGGCGTACTCTGCTCCATCGTTATCTTCCTGACCATTAAGTATGAGACCAGTTTTGACAAATTTCACGAGAACCACGATGAGATTTATCGCGTGACCAATAATTACTATTATCCTTCCTTCACCATGTACGTTGGAAAGACCCCCGACCCGATGGCCGGAGCTTTGAAAAACGATTTCCCTGCTTTTGAGGAAGTCTTTGCCATCCGCAGCAGTTACAATCACAATATCTCGGTCGGAGATCAGCTCTTTCAATCGGACATCATTTATTGCGGCCCCGAATTCATCCGGACCTTTGATTATTACAACGATCCTACTCAGTGGTTGATCGGCAATCCAAATCAGATCTTGAGCAATGTCAGTCAAACCGTACTAACGGAAGGGTTGGCCATCAAGCTCTTTCGTACCGCGGATGCTGCTATTGGCCAGATCATCACGCTCAGCAACGAGGAACAGGTAGAAGTAGCGGGCGTAATGAAGGACCCGCCCGCTGCCACGAATTTCCCTTTTGAACAACTCATATCCTATGCGACGTTTGAGCGGCACGCCCGACCGTCATTTGGCGATGTCTCTTCAACGACTACTTTTGTCCAGTTGCCCACGGCGGTCAATGTGGCCAGTCTTCGTCCGGCCTTAGACCGGTTTAATGAAAAGTACATGGAGGCTGCCTGGGCTGAAGACTTTGTCTCTACCGACCTGCAACCATTACATGCCATTCATTTCGACGAGCGTTTTGGGTCTGACAACTATACGACCAACAAAAACTACCTCTGGACTCTCGGGTGGATCGGTATTTTTATGATATTGATCGCCTGCATCAATTTCATCAACCTGGCTACGGCCAGGGGTGTCAACCGATCCAAGGAAATAGGAATGCGCAAAATTCTCGGTAGTTCTAAACGGGACATCGCCATCCAATTCATGAGCGAATCCTTCTTGCTGGCCTTGATCGCACTTGGGCTTGGTGTACTCCTTGCCCAGATTGCTTTCCCCTACTTCAGTGAGTTAACCAACCTGAACATTGGGAACAGTTTCCGTTACACTCCTGATTTATTATTGTTCATTGCCGGTTTATTGTGCTTCATCACCTTGGCTATGGGGTTGTATCCGGCGATTCTTTTCTCAAAATTTCACCCGCTACAGGTTGTCCGACAGAAAATATCGGCTACACCGGTCCGGGGGTTGACACTACGCCGGTCGCTGATTGCTTTTCAGCTGACAACTTCGCAAGTTCTTATAATTGGTGCGATTGTCATTACTTCACAGATAGATTACTTTCAGAGTAAGGATCTCGGTTTCCAGAAAGATTCGCTGATGGTGATAAAGATCCTGGGGAATGAAACCGATGAAAAGAAACGAGCCTTTAAGCAGCGCATCCAACAATTCCCCTTTGTCGAACGAGCCAGCTTGAATTCCTGTATCCCCATGTCGGCCGGTCATAGTTCGGGCGGCGTCACCTCCCGGGATTCTGAGATCCAGGAGCGCTTCAATGTACAATACATCCACGCCGATAACGACTATGTGGATGCCATGAATTTTGAATTACTGGCCGGTCAGGCTGGCTTGCCGGAAATTGAGAACGATTCGATTCGAGGTTTTGTGGTCAACGAAACACTGATTGAACGCCTGGCGCTTGGCCGCCCCAAAGATGCGATCGGAAAGAGCATCGACATCAATGGCTCCGAGGCCAGGATCATTGGGGTTGTCAAAGACTTCCACACCTTATCTTTGCACGAAAACATCAAGCCGGTTGCCATCATGTACGGCATTAAAAGATATCCGTATTTAGGGATTAAGTATAAGACTGCCGACCTGGGAGCGTCCATTGCCCAAATTCAAGGGGCTTGGAAGGAATTCTTTCCGGACAAAAATTTCGACTTCTTCTTTCAAGATGAACAAATGGGCCATATGTACGATAACGAACTGCGTTTTTCAAAGATCATCAAGGCCTTTACGTTCATCTGCGTGGTGATCGCCTGCTTTGGCCTGATTGGCCTGTCTGCCTTTTCTTCGGCAAGGAGATTCAAAGAAATCGGCGTCCGAAAAGTATTGGGTGCCAGCATTTCCAGCATCCTGTTCTTGTTATCCAAAGAGATCCTGGTCATTATATCCATTAGTTTTGTCATTAGTGCACCCATTGCCTACTACCTGACATCCCAATGGTTGGCGGGATTTGCCTACAACATCCAATTGGAGTGGTGGATGATTCTCCTTTCCGGCACGATGACTTTATTGCTCGCCTTGGTGACGGTGGGATTTCAAAGCATAAAAACTGCATTGATCAATCCAGCAATTTCTCTGCGCAAGGAGTAATACCGGACAGAATTCCTATTCGCTACGCAGCGAATGTACCGGACTATCGGTCGCCGCCTTAATGCTTTGAAAACTGACGGTCAGTGCTGCAATCAGAAAAGCCCCCAGGCCAATCAGCAGAAAAACATACCATGGTACATCAATGTGGTAGGCAAAATGCTGTAGCCATCTTCGAATGCCGAGCCAGGCGATGGGAGCAGCAATCAAAAAAGCCAAGAGCACCAGTTTGAGCAAATCCTGGGTCAACATTTGTACAATATTCAGAATGGAAGCGCCAAGTACCTTTCGAATGCCGATCTCCTTCTTTTTTCTTTCGGCAGTGAAGATGACCAATCCCAGTAATCCTAAACAAGAGATCAGGATGGCCAGCAAAGCAAAATATTTTGACAAGGTCGCAACATTTTGCTCGGACTCATACAGCTTTTGATACCGGTCGTCGAAAAATTTGAATTCAAAAGTCAGTCCCGGATTAAACTTTCCGTAAAGTTTTTCCAAAGCTGCCAAGGCAGTGGTCTCTGATCCTGCCTTGATTTTCACTGCAATGTCCCTGCTTTCCGAGTTCTTATCCAGAAACAAAAAGCAAGGGCGAACTTCTTCGTATAGCGACTGGAAATGGAAGTCTTTGACTACTCCGATGATTTGCTTTTCCTGTCCCCACTGACGGACGGTTTGTCCAATTGGATTCTCCAACCCCATTTGCCGGACCGCCTCTTCGTTGAAAATGATCTTCAAGCTGTCCGAGCCAAATCGGTTGGAAAAGGATCTTCCTGCCGCCATCTTAATATCCATCGTTTCGATCAAATCGTAGCCGATACTCAGGTATTTGAATTCCAATGGTTTTTCGGGATCCCGACCTTCCCAATTGACACCAGTTGTCCCGGTGCGATTGTTCAATAGATCGCTGCGCAAACTTGCCGCATTGATGACCCCCGGAATTTTCTTGGCCTCCTGTAAAAAACTATTTAGCGCACCGTGTAATTGGCCTTCTTTCTGGATCATCACGACATTGTCCTTGTCGTATCCCAGGTTTTTGGTTTGAATAAATCGGACCTGTTGATAGGTCGTCCAAACAGCCAGAACCAAGATCAGGGACGTAGTAAACTGGAAGACAACCAAACCTTTTCTCACCAGCGTTTCGCCCAAGAAACGATCGAGTTTGCCCTTCAAAATGGTTGCCGGCTTAAACCCGGACAAATATAATGCGGGGTAACTTCCGGCCAGCAAACCCGTCAATACAGTGATGCCCAATACCGAAATAAAAAGCGTAGGATCGACAATGGAGAAAGCCACTTCCTTTCCCGTAATTTCATTGAATTGAGGAATTGCTACTTCAACCATTCCAATAGCCAGCACCAATGAGATCAGTGCCATCAAGACCGATTCGCCAAGATATTGAGCGACCAAAGCAGAACGGCCTGCTCCCACTGCTTTCTTCACGCCTACTTCTTTGATCCTCCGCGTTGCTTTGGCCGTGGCTAGATTCATGAAATTGATACTGGCGATCAAGAGAATAAAAAAGGCGATCGCCGAAAACAAACGAACATAAGCAATCCGCCCCCCCGCTTGCTGGCCATTTTCAAAATGATTGTACAAATACCGATTCGAATATTTGGTAATGAAGAGCGATTGATAGTCTTCTTTACTTTTCCGTTGTAGATACGTACTGATCTTTTCGTTGAATAACTCCGGATCCGTTCCCTGTTTTAGTACAACGTAGGTATTCGGCCCTCCATACACCCAGCGGTTTACCTCCGGATTGCGATCGAGGTACATTTCAAAATTCAAAAGGACGTCAAAATGCAGGGAAGAGTTACCGGGCAACTCATCAAATACTCCCGTGACCTGGTAAAATCCCGATGTATTTCCCTTTTCCCACTCAATGCCCTTTCCTACTGCATTCTCGGCGCCGCCAAATAGTTGCTCGGCAATCGACTTTGAAATGACCATGCTGCTTTTATCACGCAAAACCTGAGACCCTTCACCCGCCAGCAGTGGAAACGTAAAAGCCTCGAAAAAATCTTCGCCGGCATAGTATTCAACAGCCTTGATCTGTTGTTCTTCATTTCCCAAAATCCCCTTTTCAAAACCTCGATTGATCTGCAATCCCACCGAATGCTCTACTTCCGGAAATTCGGTTCCCAGGGCTGAGGCCAATGGCCCCGGGGTCCATTCATAGGAACTGACCCTACCCCCTACTTCTTGAGAATGTTTCATTACTTGATAAAGTCGATCGTCCTTTTCGTGGAATTTGTCAAAGTGCATTTCGTCCACTACCCAGAGGTAGATCAATAAGGCACCGGCCAAACCAGTCGACAGGCCGATAAGGTTGATGAAAAAGGAGCTTTTGTCTCTCAGGAAATTCCGGCAAGCTAGCAGCAGCGTGTGTTTCAACATGATCAAAATGGTTTGATGCCATAAATGGTGCAATTGACGTGCCACTCCCCTAATAAGTATTGATTATAAGCAAGTTAGGAGTAACAACCTCCACTTCGACGGATTGGTCTTGTACGGGAGTGAACGCTGGCTGTTCGAAACCGAACAGTCTTTGCTACGGTCCGACAAAGGTCGATAACCACCGCTGTAACATTGTCCTTCTCGTAAACGTCGTGCTTGTGTTTAATATTCAAAAATCAATGCTATGTTCCAAATTTGTGCACGAATCCTCGTCTTTTCCTTGCTGTTCGCAATGTCGCATATCTCCTATGCACAGAGTTTGAACACCACCGACAGCATTCGGACTTTCTACGACAGCCTATTCTTTCACTTACAAAAAGACTACTTATTTACCGACCGGGTCGATTGGGATACTTTAAAACCGTGGATCTCTTTCCAGGCCCTCGAAAGTACGAATCTCGAAGCCTCCTTACAGCATTGCAGTACGCTCTTCGATAAGATTGGGGGCAATCATTGCCAGGTCTTCTCCGAAACAGGTTGGTATGCGAGCACGCTGAACAAAGGTCTTCAACGGGAAGAGTTCAGCGACAACCTGCTGATAAAATACCAGGAACATATGAAAAATCCCGCGGTGGAAGTTCAGGTGCTGGAAAACAAATTTGGCTACCTCTTATTACCGGGAATGCTGTTGTTAAATGTCTCACAAGATTCTCTGGATCGGAAATCACAGGAGATTTACGACGCTATTCTGGGACTTCATCAATCGCACGACATCGAAGGCTGGATTATTGACCTCCGATTTAACATTGGCGGTAATTCTTACCCCATGTTGGCTGCTTTGTATCATCTGATTGGCGACAACATTGTTTATACGTTGTTGAATGGAGCTCAAGAAGTAGCAGTCCCACATACCTTAGCTGACGGCGCCTTTTTCTCCGGCCAGAAAAAGGAAACGGAGGTCCGGAGTCGACAAAGACCGCAGACAGAACTACCGGTAGCGATCATCGTAGGTAAAATGACGGCCAGTGCCGGGGAGAATGTAGTATTGGGGTTTCGCGGGCGAAAAAATGTGGTCATCATTGGTGAAGAGACCTACGGTTTCCTGACGGGCAACGATCTGGTGGAGTTGCCTTTTGGGATCAAAATGGCAATGACTACCGGATATCTGGCGGATCGCAGCGGAACCTATACGCCAACCATCATTCCACAAATCGAGGTAATCAAAGAAGACAATTTTAAAGAACTTCTCAAGGATCGAAATATTCTGGAGGCCATTCAATTCATTGATTCGAAATGAAGAAGGTATTGCGCTGTCACCTCACAACAGCAGGCAAAACGCAAGTGTCCGGCAAAAAAGTACGAATAGAAGTAGCCGTACAAAGAATACCGGCAATAATGAAGCACGATCCCTAAATTTCCGCAAAAAATCAGCGCAAATGATCGTTCGTCTCCTAATTGGTCTCTGCTTCATCTTATCCTTGGATTTGCAGGCTCAGGTCTGGTCGCCCGATGGCCAATCCATTGCCTTCTTTTACATACATAAGATCGAAGACATTTACATTGTCAATCGCGACGGTAGTCAATTTCGAATCCTGGATCAACATCCGGAGCGTGATTTCGCACCGCAGTGGTCACCCAA
The DNA here is from genome assembly GCA_028284395.1 of Saprospiraceae bacterium. GTDB lineage: Bacteria > Bacteroidota > Bacteroidia > Chitinophagales > Saprospiraceae > JANQRV01. The sequence continues at coordinate 8,295 of JANQRV010000368.1, read as the reverse complement.
TGGCAAACACCTCCTCTTCACGTCCGTTCGGGATGGCCATCACGAGATCTACCGGATCCGTTCGGATGGAAAAAGGCTTAAAAGGCTAACTGAGACCAATGCTGATAGTGAAGACGCCCACTTTTCACCCGATGGTAAATCATTTGTTTTTGCCAGTAATCGATCGGGCAATCAACAACTCTATATCGCCAACCGAAAAGGAAAAAACATCGGCAGATAACTTTCACGGAGGCTTTGGAATCCACTCCCAAATGGTCTCCGGACGGCAAAAGCATTCTTTTCCGAAGCAGCAAAGAAGCTGATGCTCCCGCCGATCTCTACGTCGCGAATATCGACGGATCGAACCCACGGCGGCTGACCGATACGGAGGCGTCCGAATTCCATCAAAGTTGGTCGCCTGACGGCACCGAGATCTGTTTTGTCACCGTCATCAAAGGTGTTTTTGAAATTCATATCATGCCGGCTTCAGGAGGTCCATCGAAAACCCTGGTTCGTAAAAAGGGGTATCAGGCTTTTTATCCGGCCTGGTCGCCCGACGGTCGCTACATCACTTTTACCAGAGATGTTTCCGAAGGAAGTGAACCCGGCCTACCGGCACTGTTTGCCGTAGACATGGAAGGGAAAGAACTTAAGATCTCGGATGAGAACAGCTTTCCCGACAAATAGCTATTCATTGCGCAAACTTTCTACCGGATTGACCAATGCTGCCCGAATTCCCTGGATGCTGACCGTAAGAAAAGCGATCAAGATGGAAAGAATTCCGGCAAAGGCAAAGACCCACCATTGAATATCGATTCGAAAAACAAATGCTTCCAACCAACGGCTCATCAGATAGTAAGCAAGTGGGGCGGCGAGGATCAGGGCAATAATCACGAGCCCCAGAAAATCCCTCGCCAACAAATTGGTGATGTTGGCAACCGATGCTCCCAGCACCTTGCGCACACCAATTTCTTTTGTTCGTTGACGGGCAGCGTGCGTTGCCAGGCCAAATAGCCCCAGGCAGGATATGAGAATGGCGAGAAGACCAAAACTCTTACAAGTTGTGGAGAGTCGGTTTTCATCTTCGTAATACTCGGCAATCTCTTCATCGAGAAACGATCCTTCAAAGACTTGCTCCGGTAAGACCTGATCGTGTACCCCTTCGATCGCAGCAAGGGTTCCCGCCAGATCGTTCGGTTGAATCTTCGCCCCGACCTCCCAGTAATACTCTTTCCGGGTAGTGAGCAGTAACGGCAGGTGTTCTCGATGGAAAGAATGCGTATGAAAATCGGCTACGACACCCGTAATTTTCACTTCTCTACTTCGGCCTAGGCGCAGGGTTTGGCCAACCGCTTCCTGGGCATCGGCCACCCCCAGTTTGCGGAGCAAGGTCTCATTGACAACGCCTTGTCGAATGGTATCGGACGGTGGGTACCATTTTCCCGCCAACAGTTCCAAACCATAGGTTTCTTGATAGTCCGTATCACAAAACTTCAAGGTGATGGGGAAAGGTTCATCTTCCGGGCGGGAGGCGTACCGAAAATTACTAGCCCAGGTATTGCTCGACAATGGTTGGTCACTGCTGAAGCTCACATGCTCAACCGACGGGATGCGCAATAGTCCCTGTTTCAAGGCACCCTGGCGAGCAATCGAAGCACTATCGACACCCATACTAAAGGTGTAGACCAAATCCTGGGAGAACCCAAGGTCGTGAGAACGGATATAGTTCAATTGTAAAAGAGCAATCATCGCAGCTATGATTAAGCCCTGAGCAATCACAAATTGCAAAACGACCAAAGACTTCCGTAATGTGGTACCCGACCAACGGCCTTTCCTCGATTGGTTATTCAATGCATTAATGGGCTTGAAGCTGGCAAGTGCCATGGAGGGATATAATCCGGCCAAGACTGTGACAACAAGGATCAGCAAGCCCAAAAACGACCAAAGCAGGGGATCTGTCAAAAATGGCAAGCCCGCTGGTACGTCCGAAACGTGCCGAAGCATCGGCAAGCACAACCAGGCCAATACGACACCGATACCGACCGCTGCAATCACAATAACACCGGTTTCACTCATGAATTGAGCAACCAATTGCCCCCGTTCTCCCCCCAACGTTTTTCGGACCCCTACCTCCTTTGCGCGCACGAGCGACTGTGCCGTGGCCAGATTAATAAAATTGAAACAAGCCATAACAATGATCAACACCCCGATCCCGGCCAAAATCCCCAGGCGCGTTTTGCTGATCCGATGTGTTCCTGAATGCCCCCATCGGTCGTCAAAATGCAACGTGGCCAAAGGTTGCAGAACGTGGTAACGCTCCTTTCCGCTTCGGCGGTTTTTATAGTGCTCACCTCCAACGTCCCGCAGTACTTCATTGGCAGCGGGCATTTGCCCCGCATTATTTAGCAGCGCATAGACTTGGTTATTAGAACTGCAACTACCCCAATTTTCACTGTAGAAAAAATGTTCCCGGTGAGCCTTTAAGGTTTCCCAGCCGGAGAAAAACGGAATCGGAAAATCGCAGTTATTCGGCAGATCGGCTACAATTCCCCGAACAGTGACGGGCACCACATTATCCATCAACAAAGACTGCCCCATCGCCTCCCCCGGATCGGCAAAAAACTTTTTGGCCCAACTTTCCGTGAGCACAATGGTATTGGGTTCAGAAACGGCGGTTAGTGGATCCCCGATCAGCCAGTTCAGGTCGAAAATAGCGAAGAATTCAGGCTCGACAAAGAAGCCGGTCGTTTCATCTTCCATATTCAATTTCTTCAATGGGGGACCACCATTCGGATCGGGCTGTGACAACATCACCCAAAATTCCTTGACCCTACTCATCCGCTCAAATTGACTGACCGTTTCATCCATGACGTCCATTGCCGGAATGGGTGTACAAACCGAATACTCTTCGTCACCGTCGGGAGTCTTATCCACTGCAACGACACGTACAATACGATCGTAATTGGTGAAGTTTCGATTGAAACTCAATTCGTAGCTCACCATTCGGAAAATGAGGAGGACAGCAGCAATACCAACGGTCAAGCTGATGAGATTAACGGCTGTGTAAATGCCATTCTTGCGGATGTTGCGCAGGGCTACTTTCAGATGATTTCGAAACATGTCAGTCGGTTTTTACTTCATTGCTCCTTGGAAGGTACAACTTTTGAAGATTCTTTTATCAATCTCCTAACCGCTATTCATCTCGCAACGAATCCACTGGATTGGCAATCGCTGCTCGGGCACTTTGCCAACCCACCGTTAAGAGGGATACGACAAGGGTAGTCAATGCGGCACAACCGAATGCCCACCACGGCATATCAATTCTGTAAGCAAAACCCTGTAGCCAATGTCGCATAAGGTACCACGCAATTGGAACCGCTACGAGAATTGAAATGACGACCAGCCACAAAAAGTCTTTGGAAAGCAGCTTTACAATACTAGTTACCGATGCTCCCAGCACCTTGCGAACACCGATCTCCTTGGTCCGGATCACAACGATGTGAGAAACCAATCCAAACAGACCAACGGAGGCAATGAACAGTGCCAAAATCGTAAATATATTAAAGGCATTACCCAATCGCCTTTCCGTTTCATACTGTTGGTTATAGGATTCATCCAGGAAATGGGATTCGAAAGGAAGATTGGGAGCAAATTTTTGAAAGGACTGTTCGATGTGGGCCAATGTCCCGGCCACATCATCCATCTTAATCTTGATTGATATATTGCCATAGTTGCCATAAGTATTTTGGGGAGACCGCAACATCATATACATGGGTTCAATATTCAAATCCATGGGTTGAAAATGGAAGTCCTTAACAACGCCAATCACTTGTCCATTTCGAAATCCTTTGCCGAGCGCGGAAGTAGGGGTCCAGCCGATGGCGGCCACCGCCGATTCATTGAGGATATAACTGCTGGTAGAGTCAGTAGAATGTTCGAGGGAAAAGTTTCGCCCTTCCAGCAAATCGATCTCAAACAAATCGAGAAAATGATAATCCACCTGATGCCGATAGCAGTAGATGTTTCTTTCTCCATCATTGCCCTCCCAACGATTCACCAGTCCTTGATTGTCCGTATTGATCGGTAAGGCCGTCGAAATCGCCACCTTTTCAATCTGTGGATGCATCAATAGGTCCCTTCGAATCAGTTCGTAATTGTCTTCGACCATTTTGAAATAGAAAGGGACGTAGGCTACTTGGTCTCGGTTGAAGCCCAGTTTTTTATTTTGAACATATTGGAGTTGTTGGTAGACGACCAGACTGCTGACCGCCAATACGACGGCGGTGGCAAACTGTCCGATGATCAGGCTATTCCGAATAAAAACGCCCCGGCCGAAACGCTTTAGGAAATTCCCCTTGATGGCCTGAACGGTGGTAACGGCAGAAAGAAAAAAGGCGGGATAAAGACCGGACAAACCACCAATTGATATGGCCGTCAGGAACATGGCGATTAAAAACCACCGACTTCCAACGATATCAAACGGTATCGGCCGACCGATTAGATTATTGAATAAAGGCAAAATCATGAAAACCAAGGACAGCGCCAAGACAAAACTGATCAGAGTTAACAAGAAGGATTCGCCCAACAACTGGCTAATCAATTGGGACCTCCGGGCACCCAACACCTTGCGCACCCCTACCTCTCTCGACCGGCTGAAGGAACGAGCCGTCGTCAGATTCATGTAATTGACGGCGGCCAATAACAGAATGATAAAGGCGATCGAGACAAATAAGTAGATATAACGGATGTCGCTGACCGAAGCAGACTCAAAATTGGCCACGGAATGTAAATAAATATCCTGCACCGGCTGCAGAAAGAATTCGGCCCGGAACGGAGCGTTCCCGTAGGCCGCTTCTATTTCATCGTCGAATACTGCGAACTTCTGCTCCAGTGCTTTGTAATCATGCCCTTGCCGGAGCACCAGATAGGTGCGATAATTGTTGCTGCCCCAACGGCCTACGTCAAATTGATACTGGTCATAGTTCTTAATCGACACGAGGTAATCAAAAACCAAATGTTGATTCTCCGGCCGGTCTTCGAACACCCCTTTTACCGTCAATGGGCGTTCGTTGTTAAAGACCAGGTGTTTACCCAATGCCGATTCATCCCCAAAGTATTTCCGGGCCAAGGATCGACTCAACAAAATGGAGTTGGGATCTTCCAAAGCCGCTCCACCTGCTCCGTCGAGAACCGGAATGGTAAAAACATCAAAAATATCTGCGTCCGCATACAGAATTCTCGGCGAAAACACCTTCTCTTCATACGATAATATCACCTTTTCCGATGCATAGCGGGGATCGGTTACCGTTGCTGTCGCCTCCACCTCCGGAAACGATTCGAGTAGTGCCGGCCCCAGAGGTTCAGGAGTCACCGCAAAAAAATCTGTCCCTCTAAAAGCGTTGCCCTCTTGTTGTTGAATGACCCGGTAGATCTGATCGGCCTTTTCGTGACTGGTGTCGTAGCTCAGTTCATACTGGACATAAAAGGCAATCAAAATAAAACAGGCCATACCGACGGTGAGTCCCGAAAGATTGATCATGGAATACAATCTTTGCTTCAACAAATTACGCCAGGCGGTTTTGAAATAGTTTCTGTACATAGCACCATTGATTAGAGAATAATGATTGAAGGATCGGATAAAATCCGGACGAAAATGGCGCAAAACCTGCCAGCGAAAGTTCCAATTCGCCTTTCGTGGGGTTTGCTCAACTTGTTTTTCAAATAGCTCCAGTAAATCCCCTTCTATCTCTTCGAGATAATCCGGACGACAAAACCAGCGCAGAAAGCGGAGGGCATATTTTGGCGGCGAGTTCTTCATTAACTAAATCTGATTTGTGGTATCTGCTGATAAATGCTGGTTCTGATTTCATACTGCTGATCCAGGGCCTGTTTACCTTTCATGGTAATTACGTAAAATTTCTTCCTTCGGCCACCGCGCTCGCCCGTAATTCCCCCGAACCGAGATTCCACAAACCCCTTTTCATACATTCGTTTCAATACCACGTGAATGGCACTGATATTGATCTTTTTATCGAGCTTTGCTTCGAGACTTTCTTTAATGGAAACCCCATAGGCCTCGTCGTGTTGAGCCGCTACGGTCAACAATACCAACTCTTCAAATTCTCCCAATGACGGTAATTTCATGGCACAATATTTACTTAACAAAAGTAAAGATAATAAATTTACTACACTTTTGTTAAGTAAATCGGCCTTTAGAATTCCTAAGACTTGGCAAATCTTTAGATTTGCCAGTTCTTAAGAACTGGGGAATCGGGCCGGGACAAGGCATTGTGCGACCAACTGATGCTTTTGTAGAATAGCAACTCTTCCTTAAATTGCAGTAAAAAAAAATTCGAATATGGACACATTCGTCTGGCTTTCTTTTATAGGTACCACGTTGATTCTGACCCTAACCCCCGGTCCAAGTGTATTACTGGCAAGCGCCAACAGTATGAAGTACGGTTTCCAAAAGACGACGGGCACGATTTTGGGAGATTTATCCGCCAATTTATTGCAAATAGCCCTGGCTTCCGCCGGGTTGGCATCGATCGTAGTCACTTCCGGCGAAATATTTGGATTGCTGAAGTGGTTGGGTGTAGCCTATTTGATTTACATGGGGATCCGGAAAATCCTGGAAAAGCCGGCGACGGAAATGGATATGACCCTAAACAATAATAGGACCTTTCTGAATTTGTATACCGAAGGTTTTCTCATGTCGGCAGCGAATCCCAAAGCCATTCTTTTCTTCGCCACATTATTTCCTTTATTTATCAGTGAGTCTCTCCCTTTTCTACCGCAGATCATCATCTTAGCCGTTACTTTCTTATTTTTGGACGGACTGTGCCTGATGCTGTACGCAAGGTTTGCCAATAAATTGAAAGCCTACTTGGAGGATCAGGAGAAGGTGTCCCTACAAAACAAAATTGTAGGTAGCTTATTGATTCTGAGCGGCTTATTGCTTTCGACCGTCAAGAGAGCCAATCACTGAGGGATTTGCCGCAAACGTCTCTCAACCAGGCCTAAAAGATAAGGACGCAACACTTACGGCGCTGAAGTACCCAAAAGCACCCTCAACGTTACCTTGAACGTTGGCGGGAATGGACGGAAAAATGGTGCCTCTCCATTCGGTCTCCATGAAAATGGAGCGCAGAAATTGATAATAGGGTTCTGAAATGCCGAACTTCTTTTGCGTAATTTCAAATCCGGAATTAAAACCGTAAGAATGTGGGATGTCAAAATTCAGCAGACCATTGACCTCGATACTGGGATGGGTGTAATAGGTAAAAACATAGTTGTAATCTTCAGAGACCTCCACGCCAACTTGCTTCCCTAATTCAGAAGGGTCGATCCTTGTCAGATCAAAGGGTACGCTATCGCGGGAAAGATGTATTTCCCAGAGATTGGGCTCCAAGAAACCAAACTGATGTCGGCGAAATTCAAAATCCAGGAAATCATTCCTGCGACCGAATACCACCGGATCAAAGGGCGACGGAATGGTCGGCATCCGGTCTGATGCCCGGTAGGCCTGACCTTCAATCAAGACCGTTAACCGGTATTCCTCTCCGGGAACACCCGCCAAACTATCGGTTCGGTAAATCCCTGGATTTACTTCTCGTAGATCGTAGATCTCTCCTCCCCCTTCGATGGTAACTGTTGCGTTTTGAATGGGTGCCGGTTCCTCAAATGCTGCAAAATCAGCACTGCGGGTTAACCGGATCTCATGCTCCCGTAATTCGCTGCTGATGCGCCCTTCTATCACTAAATTGGCTGCAGTTTGATCCAGGGTTTTTAATGGTATTTCCTCAATGCATCCGGCCAATGCCAAGCCGCAGCTTAGGGCCAAGAGTCTTTCAAAAGCGCGGAAAAAGAAAGTACGATTTTTGTGTACCATCTCTAGAATTTAAAGTTATAACCGACAGAAGGAATCATTCCAAAAATATAGGTCTTAAAGGCCCGGACATCCGTGGGGTCGGGCACATTATCCGTACCGGCTTCTTTCTTCGGTAGAATGTCGATCGACAGCGTATTCTTGCGGAAATAGGCATTGTACAATCCGAAAGCCCAAAAAGACTGGTTGAGTTGACCGGGTCGGGATTTTCGATACAGAGTAGCCGACAGATCCAATCGATGATAATCGGGCAAGCGCTGGCCGTTCCGCTCACCGTAAATGGGTACGATGGTATCATCGTATTGATAGCTACCGACGGGCAGGGTGACGGCACCTCCCGAATGGAATTGCCATTGCAGCGAGAAAAGCCAGCGACCACGATTCCGGTATTGAATCAACAGGTCGGCTGAGTGAGGCTGGTCAAAATA